>PASS01000083.1 GCA_002712165.1 Fidelibacterota bacterium | reverse complement strand
TGGATAGAGGTGCTATTGATTTTGCATGGTCTTGCAGGCGTGGCGCTTATTGGGCTGACAACCCATCAGGCCATTGCAGTATGGAAGACTAGGCCAATTGCAGCAAAAAACTTTGTTCAGTCATACGTCAACACGCGGGCTGCTACCTATACCAATGCGACAATTTTACTCTATGTTGCAACGTTTATCGGTGGCGGACTGATATACCCGACCTATGTCATGGACGTGAAGAGCAGCCTTACAGATGCGGGTAATAATCCACCGATTGGGGCGTTTGAAATCAAGGAGCACATTGCAGTGTTTGGTCTTGCAATGCTGCCCAGCTACTGGTGGTTATGGAGAAAAGTTGCTCCGGCCGAACATGTATTTGCCCGTCAGATGAATACGACTCTGATCTGCTTGATCGTTTGGTGGAGCTTTCTTGTTGGGTATTTTCTAAATAATATTAAGGGGCTAACATGAACAAACTTTTTGCCCTCATCGTTTTTGCCGGCGTTGCATCGATCGTTTATATCGCTGCTTTCGTCGAAGGGTACGTACTTTTTCGCTACTATCCAATGCTCGGTGAGGCGACTATGGATGATCTGCCTCGGTCAGCAGGGCCAGCTATGGGCTGGTACTCATGGATTGTGGTCTGTGCAATAGCTGGAGCCATTGCTGGCATAATTGCGCTCTTTATTCCTACGAGGTTAACCGAGCGCATAGGACCGACGATGAGTTGGCTCGTGCCGGGCCTCGTGGTTATCTACACATTTTATTACGAATGGCACTGGTTCTTCGAATAAGTTTTTGAAAAGGACTATCGCATGTCAGGAGTTACAAGGCGCCAGGCAACCGCAGCAGGTATTGCGTTGTGCGCTACGATCACTGCGCCGAACATTGTTATGGCTAATGGTGATATTTTCTTCGAGGCACTTGAGATCGAAGGCGATCCTCAATTTGTGTATTATGGTAGCGTGAAGGACCAATCCGGAAAATACATCAATGGAGCTTTAGTTGCTGTTGATGTTAAAACGCCTCAGCTGACATATGAATCTTACACCAATATGATTGGTCGTTTTCGTAGCCTAGATGTTGGCCGTGTTATTCAAGATTTGGGTTATAAAGTAGATCCGAGCCAAATTGATGTGACAGTGTTTGCGCCGGGCTACAAAACAGTCAGAAAGTTTTCAATGCGCCGCAGTCGCGACACACTCGGCGCATTTGAAATGAATTTTGTACTTGCAAAAGAGGAAGAGGACGCTGGCTAGCGTAGGCGGGGCGCAAACATTAGGCCGCCCTTATCCCATGATTTATTAATACCCCGCTCCAATTTTATGTCACTATCGCTGCCGATATTTCGGTCGAACATTTCACCATAATTGCCTATGTTTTTAATTACCTTGTAGGCCCAATTTTCGTTCAATCCAAGGGCGGACCCATTGCCAGGGACAACCCCGAGTAGTAGGCGAATCTCCAGACTTTTATTTTCCAGCATAGAATCTATGTTTTTCGATGTGATCCCAAATTCTTCTGCGGCGATCATAGCAAAAATCGTCCACCGCAAAATCTCAAAAAACTGATCGTCATCCATTCGCACGAGAGGAGCAAGAGGCTCTTTTGAAATCATTTTCGGTAAAATAATAAAGTCTTCAGGGTTTTCTCCAAGTTCAAGTTTGGCAGCGCCAAGTAATGACACATCTGCTGAATATGCAATGCAACGTCCTGTTTTGAAGAAAAAATTTACATCTTCGTTATTGTCTATAGGGACGCCAGTTATATTAAGATCATTTGCGATTGAGTAGGTAGCAAGCGTTGCAGCGTGATTCTCCACTGACTGAACACAAACCGAAGATCCTGCCATCTGTTCTATGGATTCAATTCCTAGGCGTTTAGGAACTAAAAAACCTTGGCCGTCATAGAAAATGACTGGACCGAATATTAAACGGTTCTCTGCGCTGCGTGAAAGTGACCAAGTAATTCTCCTAGAGACAATGTCAAGTTCATCGTCGTAGTGTAGCTGTTCTACGCTCTTCGCCGTAACATAGTTTACGCTATCTGGGTTGCCAAAAATTGCCGCAGACATAGCTCGGCAAACCTCAATGTCGATACCTTGATACCTGCCATTGTCATCTACTGAGGAGAAACCTGGAATTCCTGGCCAAATGCCACAGGTCAAAAATCCCCGCTTCTTCACCTGCTCTAGGCGTGATTGTGCAGTATCCTCTGCGCATGCTGCGCACAATCCCAATATCACTAATACGAGGGTGTATTTACTAAATTGGATTAGTCCTGTGGGACTGTACATCAATAGCTATTAGTCCGATTCTAATTTATCGTGTTGCGATTTGGAGCCATATTACATCAAGTACTTATCTTGCGTCTGTTTCCGAATATTTTTAATACTTAACGTATCATTATTTAGTCACGAGAGAGAGCGATGCATTGGCTTGATTGCCCACCTCTAAGATATGAATCTCACTATGGCGATCGCGTTGTCCTATGCTTCTCTGATCGCCCAGCTAGTGTAGACCATATTTTACGCGAAGCGGTAGATTCTAAACCAGATAACGTTGCGATTATTGATGGTGTCCGTCGCTTTACCTACCTAGAATTTGATCAGGAGGTAAATAAAATTGCTATGGGTTTGGCAGCGCATGGCTTGGGGCTAGGGGACCGGGTGGCAATACTACTCAACAATAGCGCTGAATTCGCTTTTATATTTTTTGCCATCATGCGTATTGGTGCAGTTGCTGTTCCCCTGAGCACACGCGAGCAAAAGCCCGAGTTGGGGTTTGCTCTTGGCAATTGCGGCGCCAAAATGATTATTTACGAGGCCATTTTAGTAGATAGACTACCAGACCCAGATTCCATACCTGAGCTTAGGCACAGAATTTCTTTGAATGGAACTGAAGTAGATTCAAAGCTATTTTCTACTCTTTCAAAATTGGATGATGTTCCGGTTGTTGTAGTGCCACAAGAATCTCCAGCTGTGATTCTTTATACCTCAGGTACGACAGGAAAGCCTAAGGGTGCTGTGCTCACTCAAATGTCCATAGTGATTTCTGCCATGCATTATGAGACTTGCTGGAATTTGAACTCAAATGACCGTGCGCTTATGGCGGTGCCTGCAACACATGTGACTGGGCTTGTCGCTATTATGCTAGCGATGGTACGCGTAAAAGGCTCTATGATTACTCTTCGAGTCTTTAAGGCGGCAATGTTTCTTGATCTCGCAGAAAAAGAACGTATGACGTATACTTTGATGGTTCCAGCAATGTACCATCTCTGCCTACTGCAAACAGATATCTCCGGATACGATTTATCGTCTTGGCGGGTAGGTGGATATGGAGGCTCACCTATGCCGGTTGCAACCATCAAGACTCTGGCTGAAAAACTACCAAATCTCCATTTAGTGAATGCTTACGGTTCGACCGAAACTACATCACCTTCGACTCTGACACCGCTAGGCGAGGGGGCGGTGAAGAGTGATACCGTGGGTCTTCCTGTTCCATGTTGTAAAATTTGCATCATGGATGACGATGGCTGCGAAGTGTCTGTTGGCAGTGTCGGTGAAATCTGGATTAAGGGAGGGCATGTAGCTTCAGGGTATTGGAATAACACTGACGCTACTCAGCTAAACTTTGTTTCAGGGTTTTGGCGGTCGGGAGATATCGGTGCATTGAGGGAGGACGGTTATTTACAAATATTTGATCGTAAGAAAGATATGATTAACCGAGGCGGATTTAAGGTTTATTCAGCTGAAGTAGAAGATGTGCTGGCTTACCATCCAAAAGTAGGTGAGGCAGCTGTTATTGGAGATCCGGATCCAGTATTGATGGAGAAAGTTCACGCATACATTCTACCGAGTGATAACTCTTTGACTGAGGAGGATATCAAATCATACTGTGCGTCGAGGTTGTCAGATTTTAAGGTCCCGGATTTTATTACTTTCGTAAACCAGCCATTGCCCCGCAATGCTAACGGTAAAATACTTAAACGGGCGTTGAAAAAAGAATCGATGGACGTGATTTAAGTCTGGCTTGGGCTAGGAGTGGGTTATGCATCTCTATCCAAAAAGAGAATTTTCTTCTGCTTTAGACCGGCGGTAGAGCGAAACCTTATATATGAGCACCTAGGATGCTAGTAGCTGGAATCGACTGTTTCAACTGGGTCCAGGGTTGCGGTAAAGCTAAACTAGTATAACGGTGGACTTAGGGCAGATGTTCTTGTCCTTGCTACCTTACTTATAAAGAGGTTCTAGGGTGTGAGCAGCTCGGAAGGCCAAACGATTGATATAGCAGGTGGCGTACTGGTACGTCGGTCGGTGGGGCTGGTGACTCTTGTCGGAGCAGGTCCAGGTGACCCAGACTTACTGACGCGGAAAGGCTATGCAGCGCTTCAGGTCGCTGAAGTGGTCTTTTTTGATGATTTGGTATCACCGGAAATCGTCGATATTTTGCCTGATCATGCGCGCTGTATTTATGTTGGCAAACCACATCATAAGGCGATGATTGCCCAGTCTGATATTATTTCTCAGCTTATAGCCGCGGCGCGCTCAGGTCTGCGTGTGGTGCGCCTCAAGGGTGGAGATCCGATGGTATTCGGGCGTAGCGCGGAGGAAATCGACGCTTTGCGGGGGGCTGGAATACCTGTCGAAATTATCCCAGGTGTGACGGCGGCGTCTGCATCAGCCGCAGCCATGAAAATTTCACTAACCCATAGGGAGTACGCATCTCGGGTGACTTTTGTCACAGCGACCCGCCGCGCTGGTGCGTTAGCCGATGTTCGCGGACTTGCGGGTCTAGGCCGGACAGTAGTCATCTATATGGGTTTGTGCAAAGCACGTGGTCTGCGTCAAGTTTTGCTTGCTGAAGGCCTTGATGCCGCCTGGCCTGTTGCAGTCGTTGAGCATGCGACCCGCCCTGCGCAGCGAATCATAGTCACAACGGTTGCAGATTTGCCGGATGCTTTGATACGTGAAAATGTACAAAGTCCAGCTTTATTTATTGTTGGAGAGGTGGTGCGTACCTATGTGACGGAAAATGTAGTTAGTGGGGCTGTGTCCGTTGCGTCTATTTAATTAAGTGTGAGCATTTATGGCCAAGATAAAAGAAAAACTAGAAAAAATCCTGACAGCTAACGATCTGCTTGATGGATCGACAGTATACTATACTGCATCCGGCACTTGGTCTCCTCATGCAGCAGACTCATTGGTTGCGAACTCATCCGAATCTATTGATAAGCTGGCTAAGGCCGCTACTGATGCCCTGGCCGCTAATCTAGTCATAAGCGAAGAAATTGTAGATATTAGTCCTGGTGGTGGTGTTCAGCCGCATAGGCTGCGTGAGCTGATCCGGGCAACGGGTCCCACAGTACGTCGTGATCTTAATAAATCGATCTCTTCAAATAAGTAGGTGCTTTGGTGTACGAATACGACGCTCTTGACCAGAAAATCGTAGATGAGCGGGCGTTGGCTTTTCGAGATCAAGTTCAACGTCGTCTCAAAGGCGAGCTAACGGAAGAACAGTTTCGTCCCTTGCGTTTGATGAACGGCCTGTATCTACAATTGCATGCCTACATGTTGCGTATCGCTATACCCTACGGCACCCTCTCAGTTAGACAGTTGCGCAAGCTGGCCGATGTTGCACGCAAGTACGATCGTGGCTATGGCCACTTTACCACCCGCCAAAATATTCAATTTAACTGGATCAAACTTGAGCAGATGCCAGATCTTCTATCGGAATTAGCAGAGGTGGAAATGCACGGTATCCAGACATCAGGTAACTGCATTCGCAACGTGACGGCTGATCATTTTGCGGGGGTTGCTCCTGATGAGCTTGAGGATCCACGCGTAGTATCAGAAATCATTCGGCAGTGGTCTACATTCCATCCAGAATTTTCATTTCTGCCCCGTAAGTTTAAATTTGCTGTTACTGGATCCGAGAACGATCGAGCGGCTACGCAATGGCACGACATTGGCATTCAGCTAGTTAAAAATAACAACAATGAGTTGGGTTATCGGATCTATGTTGGTGGCGGTATGGGCCGTACCCCTGTGATTGCCAGCTTAATTCGTACGTTTTTGCCTAAGGATCAATTACTCTCATATTTAGAAGCGATCATGCGTATCTATAATCGTTATGGTCGCCGCGACAATATATACAAGGCGCGTATTAAGATACTTGTGCGTGCTCTTGGCTCCGAAGAATTTACCCGTCAAGTAGAAGAAGAATGGGTTGAGACACGCAAGACAGGCATCAACTTACCGGCAGAGGAAGAGCAGCGTATACGCAAATTTTTTACTCCACCCAGTTATGAGACCTTGAGCGTGCCAGTTGCGACCTATGAAAAGACTAAGATTGGGCACACGGCTTTTGCACGCTGGGTAGATACAAACGTACACCCGCACAAGATCCCTGGCTATGCTGCCGTTACCTTGTCGCTGAAGCCTATTGGTGGGATTCCTGGCGATGCTACAGCTGAGCAGATGGAGGGTGTTGCTGATCTTGCTGAGCAGTACAGCTTCGGCGAGGTGCGCGTGACTCATATTCAGAATTTAGTTTTAGCTGATGTGAAGCAATCTGATCTGTTCGCGATTTGGCAGAATCTGAGTGAGATAGGGTTTGCGACGGCAAATGTGGGATTGGTCTCAGATACAATAGCTTGCCCGGGCCTGGATTATTGTTCACTTGCTAACGCTCGATCGATACCTATATCTCAGCGTATCAGCGAACGTTTTGAGGACTTGGACCGGCAATATGATGTCGGCCCACTACAAATTAAGATTTCTGGTTGCATAAACGCCTGCGGTCATCATCACGCCGGCCATATAGGTATTCTTGGTGTGGATAGGAATGGAAAAGAACTTTACCAAGTCACGCTTGGTGGAGCTGGAGACGAGACTGCGTCAGTAGGTAAACTGATAGGTCCGGGCTTTACCGCCGATGAGGTAATCGACGTGGTGGAAAAACTTGTCAATACGTACCTTGAATTGCGCGATTCTGGCGAGACCTTCCTTGAAGCATACCGCCGGGTTGGAGTTGAGCCATTTAAGGAAAGAGTATATGCCAGTCGTTGATTGTAACGGGCCTATTCAGAATCCCTGGGTAACTCTTGCCGACGATATATCGGTGACCGATGGAGTCCCTACTATCGTTTTTATGGATCACCTCAAGAATCACCACCATAGCTTATTTGCCCAGGGGTCTGGTGTGGGGGTGGAGATTGAAGGCGATGTTGACCTTAACGAGCTCAAGCCATTTTTGTCGCAGCTCAGTTTAGTTGTAGTCCGCTTCGACAGTTTGAAGGATGGTCGTCCATTCTCTATTGGACGGTTATTGCGCGAACGCTATGACTATAAAAGGGATTTACGTGCTGCTGGGCCATTTATACCTGACCAAGTTCTTTTCCTTTTGCGATGCGGATTTACTAGCTTTGATGTAGGTGAGAACTTCTCCATGTCTACTTTGAAGCGGACCTTAGCTGCGTATTCCTTGTGGTACCAGCGAGCGAGCGACCGAACCGCAACAATTCTAGATGTGCGCCACGATACATCTGTTGCAGCGAAAAACGGAAATAATTGATCATGAATCCCGTTTCTTCAGATCGACTTGCGGACTTGAACAAACGTTATGACGCGCACGAGCCGCACGAGATCATTCACGCCTTGATTAATGAAGAATTTCCCGGTCGTATCGCCCTGGTATCATCTTTTGGGGCTGAATCGGCGGTTTTGCTTCACATGCTGTCTCAGGTAAACCCGACAACGCCCGTGATATTTCTTGATACGGGCAAGCTATTTGGAGAGACAAAGCGTTATAGAGACAAGCTCGTCGAGTGTCTCGGACTCAAGAGAGTCAAATCCATTACCCCTGATCCTGACGCTATCGCAGTACGCGATCACCATGGAATTTTGTGGTCACAGAATCCGAATGCTTGCTGTGCGCTACGAAAAGTAGAACCCTTAGAAAAGGCGCTTCAGTCTTACGAAGCGTGGTTTACCGGTCGCAAGTCTTTCCAGTCCAGTTCGCGTGCTACTCTGTCGGTGTTTGAAGCTGAGGGCACAAAATTTAAAATTAATCCGCTTGCCCACTGGACTAAAAATGATATCGACACTTATTTCGAAGATAACGATCTGCCACGTCACCCTTTAGAAGCAGACGGTTACTTAAGTATAGGCTGTATGCCATGTACCGACAGAGTGGGACCCGGGGAAGACATGCGCGCTGGGCGTTGGCGGGGTAGCGAGAAAACTGAATGTGGTATTCATATGCCGGCTGGCCAAATGTTGTCTAAGGCAAATGTCTAAAGTACCTTGTTCCATCGGGTAAAGGACGTAAATATGCAAGCCGCTTCCAATTAGTAAGCTGTGGTATGATTCTGAACACTCGCCCAGAGTTGTATCAAGACCGATTTCGCTCGGCATTTTCCGATATCGGTTTGGCAATTCTTGATTGTCCCGTATTGATACCGGAGGCTACTGGCTCCAATTTTCCTGATCCTGATGCGTTTGACGCGATTATTCTTACAAGCCAAATTGCGGCAACCATGTTTCCAATCGCTAGCTCTTGGCTATCTAAGAAAGTTTACGCGGTTGGGCCGGTGACAGAATCTGCAGCTCGGTCTGTTGGCTTCAGTGATATCGTCTGTACCGGATTAGATGCTACAGACATGGAAAGATACCTTTTGAATGAACCATTCCGAATGGGCTTGTACGTGTCTGCCGAAGATGTTGCGAAAGACCTATCAGAGATATTTTCATTGCGAGTACAGCGAATTCCAGTTTACCGCATGGTACCTATAGATCATCTCATGGGCGACGTTCTGGATAAAATTAAGAGTAAAGCCCAGATCATTATTCCTCTTTTTTCGCGAAGAAGCGCAAAAACGGTTGCCCACCTTCTTGACAAAGCGCAGGTAACACCAACGACTAGCCGGCTTTATGCGATTGGCATTAGTAACGATGTATTTGCGGCCGAAGAGGGTCCGTGGCAGTGTCGCATAGTTGCCCCAAGTGCAACCCTCGAGGCTATGGTTGCCACAACGAGAGAATTGGCAAAAAATTTAGGTTTTATATCAAAGGTGACGCGATGAGCAGATTGGTTTTGGGTTCATATCCGGCAACACGATTGCGACGCTCAAGGGCCTCTGATTGGCGTCGCTGTCTTGTGCGTGAATCAGTACTTACGTCTAATGATCTGGTCCTACCTATATTTCTTGTTGAAGGTAGCGGTGTTCGTAAGCCAATCAAAAGCCTCCCGGGGGTTGCGCAATTATCTATCGATGAATCAATAAAAACGGCAAAAGAGGCCCGGTCTCTTGGAATCCCAGCGATAGCATTGTTCCCTGTCGTTAATCCTTCACTAAAAGATGAACTCGGTACCGAGGCATTAAAGCCGGACAATCTTGTGTGTCGTGCAGTTAAAGAAATAAAATCAGCTGTATCTGATATAGGTATTATTTGTGATGTTGCATTGGACCCATATACAACTCATGGGCATGACGGATTGATTGTTAATGGAGATGTAGAAAATGATTCAACAGTTGAAGCATTAGTTCATCAGTCATTGATTCTTGCAAAAGCCGGGTGTGATGTCATTGCACCATCGGATATGATGGATGGCAGAATAGGCTCTATCCGCAAAGCCCTCGAAGGTGAACGTTACACCAACACTATGATTTTATCTTATGCGGTAAAATATGCATCATCCTTTTACGGCCCGTTTCGTGATGCAGTGGGATCAACGAGTGCACTTGGTGCAAAAGGAAAGCATACCTATCAAATGGATTTTAGTAATGTAGACGAAGCACTGCGTGAGGCCGCCTTTGATGTTGCTGAAGGTGCGGACTTGGTGATGGTAAAGCCTGGTATGCCATATCTTGACGTGGTTGCGGCGGTGAATGCTCATGTCAATGTGCCTGTATTGGCATATCAAGTTAGCGGAGAATATGCGATGATGGCTATCTCGGCTAAGGCAGGAGTTTTCGACCGAACTGCAGTATTTTACGAATCCCTTTTAGCATTTAAGCGTGCGGGGGCCTCGGCTATTTTGACTTATGCTGCTCTAGATGTCGCGCGCGCACTAATATCCAATACCGATTAATGGGTGCAGACGTAACATCTCAATATGACAATGCGCCGATGGTCGGCGTTCCTTTCATGTTCCCTTTAATGCTTAACATTACAAATCTTCCCATTATGTTAATTGGTGGAGGTGAGCTGCCTTCACGCATTGCTATGCTGGAAGAATATGCTGCGTGCAACATTCATGTTTTTTCACCCACGACAACAGATGGTCTGAATCAAGCGGCTGGTCTGAAGCTGTATAATTATTGGCCGGTACAAGAAGACTTCAAGCGTATTAGCCCTCGGTTGGTTTTTATCATGGACTTTGAGTTTCAGCGAGCCAGCGAGATTAGAGAATGGGCCAAAAATGTGGGTGCGTTAGTGCATGTTCATGATCGCATAACATTGTGTGACTTTCATCTGCCTGCGCGCGTCCGCCGAGGGCATCTGCAGGTCACGGTTTCGACGGACGGTACGGTTGCAGGCTTATCGCGTCTGATCAGAGAATTTTTGGAGAAAGACATATTTGGTCCTGAGTGGTCAGGTCGCGTTCATGAGCTCGCAACACAACGTCTAAAATGGAAAAAAGAAGGATTATCTTTTGAATCATTGTCTCTCGCTATACGTGAATTTGTTTCAGAGCGTGGATGGCTTAAACGAGATTGATTGCCTCGACTATTTTCTAGAGTTATCAGAGTTGCATCTGGGCTGACCTCGACTGGCGCACTATTTCGGTATGTAGAAATCTGTTTGTTACTTTTTCTTATCTGCGATATCAGAAATTTACAGGGCTACGGATAATTCGATCGGCGACTAGGAGTTATAATTATGGAAATAGCCTGCCTCGACCTTGAGGGCGTCCTTATTCCTGAGATATGGATCTCGTTTTCAGAATTGACAGGAATAGATGAGTTGCGTGCAACTACCCGCGATATTCCCGATTATAATATTCTTATGAGACAACGGTTATCTCTACTTGATCAGCATGGTCTCCGCCTCTCAGATATTCAGGAAACAATCGCGACGCTGAGTCCGCTCCCTGGCGCTGGGGAGTTTTTAGATTGGTTAAGAGAGAGATTCCAGGTCATTATTTTGTCTGATACATTTTACGAATTCTCAGAGCCTTTGATGCGGCAACTTAAATGGCCCACATTATTTTGCCATCATCTGGTTACAGATGAGAAAGGTAAAATTATAAATTATAAATTGAGACAGCCGGACCCTAAGAGAGAGTCGGTAAAAGCGCTTCATGCATTACAGTATCGTGTAATAGCAGCTGGAGATTCTTATAATGATACCACTATGTTAAGTGAGGCCGAAGTTGGTATATTATTTCACGCACCGCAAAGAGTAATAGATGAGTTTCCACAATTTAAATCTGTAAATAACTTCGAAGCGCTGAAGAAAGCCTTTATCGACGCGAGTATTAGGCAGCTTAGCTTTTAGTTGAAAGCCATGAGGTTTTATGTCTGTCGTTGTGTCCCGTGAGCATTTTAGATACCCAGCGACCAACGTCGATCATTTGTATATTGAATTTCCACGGTGGATTGAAAATTAATAGGCCTGTGCCGAGCAATCTACGCTCTTTGATTGCGTAGTGGGGCGCTTGATTTGGCAATATAATTTCACTTTTAAATATTTTTGCGTCAACTGTATGGACTGAAGTTTCAATCAGCGCGTCATGTCGGTTTTCAGACAACATAGGGTACCAAAGAATATAGGTGCCTTGGGGCCATTTCTTTACAGCTTTTGCAATTCTTTTTGGAAGTTCTGTATATTCCGTCTTAACTTCATAACTAGGATCAATGAACACCACTCCTCGTCGTATGCGGGGTGGCACAAGGCCCAATAATGCCTCTAAGCCGTCTCGCTTATGAATAGAAATTCGATTATCGGCTTCACGCCAGGTTCGAAGAGCACGGTAAGTCGGCGTATGCAGTTCATTCAAAATGAGCTGATCTTGTTCTCGCATGAAAGTACGAGCGATCTCTGGCGAACCTGGGTATGCGACTAAAGTGTCATTTTGATTAAGGTAATGCACAGCATCGAAGTAGCGTTGCAATGCTGGTGGTCTATTTTGCAGTGGCCATAAGCGGCCTATCCCGCATTCGTACTCTTTTGTTTTCTGTGCATGCTCGCCAGTGAGTTTATAACGACCTTTACCAGCGTAAATATCGAGAATGCTAAACGGCTTTGCCTTGATCACAAAGTGTTCAAGCAGAATACATAGGGCAGAATGCTTGTGAACGTCTGCGGGCCCTCCCGCATGATATGTATGTTGATAGCTCAGCATTGGCTGGAGTGCTCTCAAAAGGGTAGCTGTTTTGAAGGCTGATTCTTGTGATCCTAACTATATTCTGCTGGAAACCTAATCGCATTGCGGTGCAATAAGCTTGTTGGTTAGCAGAAATAATAAAATATATTATTATTTATTTATATAATATTCTGATCGCCCTCATTGAGCTCATACGACTTGAAGTCACTGTTTAATATGATATGAATTGCATTATTAATTATATGGTGCGTCGCATTATGAAATTCCATGGATATGTCCATTTTTAGGCAACTTTCTTCCTTCAAATAATACAGCTGACTAGAAATCGACGTGAATTCTATGACAAGAGTCCGTTACCTTAAGTTTGTAAGCTCCTTAATAAAAAATCAGCACTGAAAGCTGTTTAAAAATGAGAATCATATTTGCGTTGGTTCTAGTCTGCATCGTTTCCATCTTCTCCTGGGCGTCTCTCGACTATCCGCTCACAGCACCTGATTGGCAGGACGATCTAAGGGGCGTTGCCTATAACCCTTCCTCTGTCTACACCGATTCACAACGGCGTGAAGGTTATCCGGAATCTGTAGTTCGAGAAGATCTTGAGCAACTAGGAAAGGTCGCTGATCGTGTCAGGACCTACGCGGTGGATCCTGGCCTTGATTTGGTGCCGTCATTGGCAAATAAAAACGGTCTTAAGGTTTCGCTTGGCCTTTGGCTTAGTGAT
The DNA here is from genome assembly GCA_002712165.1 of Fidelibacterota bacterium. Classification (GTDB taxonomy): domain Bacteria; phylum Pseudomonadota; class Alphaproteobacteria; order Rhodospirillales; family Rhodospirillaceae; genus UBA11612. Next base: position 9,973 of record PASS01000083.1, on the reverse strand, counting down.
GTGGTGGAGTTGAACGAAAAGCAGATCAAGCGGGGTATTGAGGTCATAAAACAAAATCCAGACGTTATTGATCGTGTTTTTGTAGGCAACGAGGCTGTCTTAAGAGGCGAATTAACGGCATTGGAAGTTGGCGAATATATCATGCGCGTTAAAAAGGCTATCCCCAAAAATATACCAGTCGGCACGGCAGACGTTTGGAGTGTGTGGCTCAAATATCCCGAATTAGCCGAGTATAGCGACTTTATTGGCATACACTTGCTACCATATTGGGAAGGCATAAAAGCCCAAGATTCTATGGCTTACATCGAAAACCGCTTTGCAATGGTCAAGAAGAGCTTCCCTAAAAAGCCAGTTGTTATTGCCGAAGCTGGCTGGCCGTCTGAGGGCCGCGTTAAAAAAGGTTCTGTGCCGTCTCCGGCTATGCAGGCTTATTTCTTACGTCACTTTTTGACTCTCGCAGAGGCTGAGAGCTACGATTACTACATAATCGAAGCTTTCGATCAGCCGTGGAAAGCAGAACAAGAAGGTGCAGTTGGAGCGTTTTGGGGTTTGTTTGATGCAGAGGGACAGCCCAAATTCGGCTTCACTGGCCAATTATCGTCTTTCAATCAATGGAAGGATTACGCTGTTGTAGCGGTCTTCCTGACCCTTCTTCTCAGCTCAATAGTTTTCGCACTCCTTCCTCTTGTTAGTGTGCGTGGATATATCCTGGTCGGGGTAGTTATTAATCTTACTACATCTGGAGGGCTGTTTATAATTGAGGCTTCGTCGTTAAGATACGCAGATTGGGGTACATTCGGCGCAGCTATGTTAATTGCACCTGCTGGTCTGTTCGCTGCGACCCTGATGATTACTGAGGCCATTGAATGGGCCTTAAGCCTTTGGCGAAAAAAGCGTGTAAGTTTACAGACTACAGGATTGAGTGATTTGCCGCTCGTATCCATTCATGTTCCGACTCACAATGAGCCACCGTTGATGGTCATGCAGACCCTGAACGCACTATCGCGGCTCAATTATCCTAACTTTGAAGTAATTGTATTGGATAACAACACTAGAGATGAAAGTTTCTGGAGGCCAATAGAAGCCCACTGTCAATCGCTCGGCTCACATTTCCGATTTTTTCATTTTGATAATATGAGTGGTTTTAAGGCTGGTGCTCTTAATAAGGCTCTTGCACTGACCGACTCAAAAGCCAAGTATATTGCCGTTATCGATAGTGATTATCAGGTTGCTTCAAATTGGCTAAGTACTGTGATGCCCGCGTTCGCGAAAGAGAATGTTGCGCTTGTGCAAGCTCCGCAGGATTATCGCGATAGGGGCGATAGTTGGTTCAAGTATTTGTGCTACGCCGAGTACACCGGATTTTTCCGAGTGGGAATGGTAGAGCGTGGGGAACACAATGCTATCATTCAGCATGGCACCATGTGTGTTGTAAGGCGGTCAGCCTTGGATGAAGTTGGCTGCTGGTCGGAGTGGTGTATTACCGAAGATACTGAGCTGGGTTTGCGTTTATTAGAGGCTGGTTACAGCGGTGTCTACGTCCCAGTTACTTTGGGCTGGGGCCTGATGCCCGATACCTATGACTCCTACAAAACCCAGCGGTACCGATGGGTTTATGGCGCTATGCAGATTATGAAGCGCCATGGTGCTGAGATCTTTCGAGGTAAATCTAAGTTAACGTGGGCGCAGCGTTACCACTTTGTAGCGGGATGGATCCCCTGGGTGGCCGATGGCCTCGCGTTGATTTTTACTTTTTTTGCTCTGATTTGGACTAGTTTGATGGCTATTGCCCCAAAAAGTTTTGATGTGCCACTGACGGCATTGTCAGCAGTAGTGTTGACGTTGTTTGTATTGAAGGCTGTTAAAACTGTGTGGTTATATCGGGCCAAGGTTGGATCGGGCTTCTTCGGTGCGATTGCGGCAGCCCTTACAGGTTTGTCTCTATCTTATACCGTAGCTAATGGAGTGATCTCAGGCATCTTTACATCGTCTAAGCCTTTTCTGCGCACCCCGAAATGTGAGCCCAGTGTATCATGGATCTACACGCTAAGGCTTGCGGCTGTGGAAGCCATATTATTGTTAGCAACGCTTGCGAGCATTACGGTAACTGTAATTACTAGTCGATTGGACGATCCGGCTGAGCAGGTATGGGTTGCGGTGCTAGCTGTATTGGCTGTGCCCTATGCTTCATCTCTACTGGTTGCGATTGGGTCTACGATTCAGTTTCGTCGCGGGCCGATTTCGCAGTCTAGTGCACAGCCAGTTCTTCAAACTAGTAAGATGGATATCGCGGCCTAACTGGGCACAGACTATTTTATCGCTCTTTATTCCACAGTTATTAGGAGCTCACCCATTATAAGACTGCGTGCAGGAACTATTTGATTAAATAAACTGAAAAAATTGGCAACGCCATCGTGCCAAAATTATTTCTCGAGCCACATCCAGCGATTGCGATGATACATGTTAGCGTTAGGCACATAGCCTTTTACATGTGGTGCAATTAACATCTTAGATGTTGGGTAACTTAAGGGCGCCACGGCAGAATCATCTAGGCTCATTTGCTCTGCATTTGTAAGCAACTGTGCGCGTTCAACTGCATCTAGGGTAGTTGCAGCCTGATCCATGAGCTGATCGTATTTAGGGTTGTGATATGCACCGTAATTGTACGCACCCGCCCGTGAATCAAGTAGATTTAAGAATGTATGAGGATCATCGTAATCAGCCGACCACCCAGCTAGTGCCGCAGAAAAATTGCCTCCTTGCACCATGTCATAATGCACCCTTGCTTCGTTGGCGATTAGGCGGGCGATGATGTTACACTTTTTGAGCATGGCTGCCAGGACAACAGCTGAACGGCGCCCATCAAGATTAGCCATATAAAGATACTCGAATATGAGAGGATTTTTCTCATTATAACCAGCCTCTTCGAGAAGACGTAATGCCTCGGCCTGCCGCTCTTCCATACTCCATCCTGCAAAATCTAATTGCGCAGTTGCCTCATAATTGGCCGTTCCAGGAGGTACAAAAGCGTAAGCAGGCAGCCTTCCATCGCGGGATACTTTCTCTGTAAGAGTTTCGCGATCTATACACATAGAAAAGGCTCGGCGTAGCCCCTTATCTGAGAATGGGCGGGTACGAATATTAAAAACAATATAGGAGGTTGCGAGCTGTGGAGTAATGTGAGCTTGACCTGGCAAATTCTCCTGAAGCCAACTTGTCTGGCTGACGGGAAAGCCTAAAGACCCAATATTTGCATCTAATTCGCCGGCTCTAAATCTATTCAATGCTGACGATACGTCATCAGTTGGGTAAAAATAAACCTCGTCGATAGCTACCTTTGCTGCGTCATAAAATAATTTATTCTTGACGACTTTAACATGATCGTTAGCTGCCCAGGACTTCAAAATATAAGGTCCGTTGGACACCATGTTGCCCGGTTTAACCCAATCATCCCCATATTTCTGAACTACATGTTCAGGAATAGGGAAAGTGGTATAATGAGTGAGTAGGCCAGGAAAGAATGGCGTAGGCTCTTCCAAAATTATTTCAAGTGTATTGTCATCGATAGCGCGTACGCCAAGATTTTCCTTTGTCATTTCTCCAGAATTTACCGCCGCGGCGTTTTTGATTACATAGGCGATAAAGGCATAGCGTGCAGCGGTCTTGGGGTCGAGCAATCGTCTAATGCCGAATACGAAATCTGATGCTTTTACCGGTATTCCATCAGACCATACTGATCCATGGCGGAGCTTAAATGTCCAGATCAGCCCATCTGCGCTTATGGTCCAACTTTCAGCAGCACCAGGAATAGGCTGACCCGCAATATCATCAGTGGTTAAACCCATCAACAATTCACCGATGATATTATTTTCCCAGGTGCCACCAGACTGGTGTGGATCGAGACTACCAGGTTCAGCTACATTACCTCGGTGAAATACCATGAGATCTTCGGTGGATAAGGCAGGTTGGTAGAGAAGTGCAGCGGGCAAAGCGCATAATGCGCAAAGAATGATAGCCGGCATCGATTTTATGTGGCTCATTTATATATCGCCTTTAACGCCTACTTCTTTATTATGCGATTAGCCTACCCCATGTTGGTGAGTAGGTCACTGCCTCCAGATCATATGCACGTGGGTGATGCCAGCTTCTTCGAAAACGCTTCCTTCGCGGGCAAATCCCAGACGCAAGTAAAATTCTTCCACCTGAGTTTGAGCATTGAGTACGATGGTGCCTGAATTACTGAGGTGATTTAAGATATAGTCCATAATAGCTTTTCCCGCGCCCTGGCTGCGTAGGTGTTTTAGCACAGCTACACGCTCGACTTTATAGATGGACGGCCCGTAGGGGCGCACTCGCGCTGTACCAACTGCGGTATTTCCACTTTCTATCAGAAAGTGCTCACAGATATGGTCTTTTCCATCCCATTCATCCTCGGCAGATACCCCTTGCTCTTCACAGAAAACAGCTTTTCGGATATGCCGTGCGATATCCATACGTTTAGAATCATCGGCGCTAAAAGACACGATGGTATAATGCATGCCAGTTTTCTCGGTCACCATGGCCCTTATTTATCTAGCCATGGTGGAATCGGTAGGTTCTTCGATTTTAAGAAGGCCGGATTAAATAGCTTGCTCTGATATCTCTGTCCGGAGTCACACAGAAATGTGACAATAGTTTTACCGGGCCCCATCTTTTTTGCGAGACGCACTGCTCCAGCGATATTGATTCCGCTGGAGCTTCCTACACAGAGGCCTTCGTACTCCAACAAATCGAAAACGTAGGGTAAGGCCGCCGAATCATGAATCTGAAACTGGTCATCAATCGGTGCATTCTCAAGATTCGCGGTCACGCGGCCTTGGCCGATACCCTCGGTGATAGAGCTACCTTCGGACTTTAATTGACCGTGGGCATAAAAATCATATAGCGCCGCCCCCATAGGATCAGCTAACGCCACAACAATATCTTTTTTTCTCGCCTTCAGGCCAATTCCAACACCGCATAAGGTACCGCCAGTACCGACCGCTGACACAAAACCATCAATCTGGCCGTTCGTATCGTTCCATATCTCTGGGGCGGTTTGATTAATATGACCATCGCGATTAGCTACATTGTCGAATTGGTTTGCCCAGATCGCACCGCTAGAGTCACTACTAGCAAGTTCGTTTGCTAGGCGGTGTGAAAACTTCACGTAGTGGTTTGGGTCAGTGGCAGCAACTGCCTTTACTTCACGAAGGTCTGCACCTATTAGTCGAAGAAAATCTTTTTTCTCCTGACTCTGGGTTTCTGGTATCACGATTACACTGCGATAGCCTTTGGCATTACCTACCAAGGTTAATCCGATACCAGTATTGCCAGCTGTGCCTTCGACAATTACACCGCCTGGCTTTATTAGATTCTTCTTTTCAGCATCCTCAATGATAAATTTTGCGGTTCGGTCTTTGATAGATCCACCCGGATTGGCAAATTCGGCTTTGCCCAATATGGTGCAGCCTGTTTCCTCAGAGGCACGACGTAATTTAATAAGTGGGGTGTGGCCGATAGCGGCGATTACGTCGGGAAGAGCGTTGGCGCTGACGTGCTTATAATCGGTCGTCATATTGGAAGTCCTGTCGAGTGAAATATGAATGCTTTGGTATAAGGTGCATTGAACCCGAAACTCCGAAGTGGACCAAGATGCAAATGCTCCAGAGGGCGTTTATAAAGTATAATGGAGAATATGCTCCTCTCTATAAACTTCAACCATAACAAGGAAATCTGCGAAACACGGGCTTTATGGGGCCTTCTGAACCATTTCATGAGCAGTTGGGAGGAAGCGGCTGCCGCTATTCGTGTGATCGACGAACCAATTTTCCCTGATTATATTAGCTTTAGAGTATGGATAAAGTTCGCACGTCGAAGATTTCGCGGATCCGAAGAGGGAAAATTTTGGCCCGACTTCGACTTGAATATTTCGTAAGTCTTTGCGAGTAGCTCGCTGGAAACCAACCTCTGGCCAGTTTTCACTAAACTAAAGCATATTCTGGCGCTTGCCATTAAAGGAGAAACCTCGGACTAGCTGTCGCCAGATATTTTTGCTCGGATGAAGCAGGTTTTGCCGCCCCTACGACAAGTTACGGTTCCTAATCGGGGCCACTCCCCTTATCTTTACTAGCCAAAGGCTCTTGGTGCTGGCGACGATTTTTTGAGGAGTTTTCTGATAAATATAAGCCCGAGGAATACCCCGTCTATAACCAGTGAATGAATAGCTTCTGGCGAGCTAAAAAATACCGAGTGTGATATAGACAGTAATCCTGCCAAACCATTGTGATATAGAGTTTAATTTAGTGAGGGTGATATGGACCAGTTCGGCTCAAGAATAGACGAATTTCAAAACCTTGCTATTTATATTTGGCAGCAAGGTCTTATGGGAATCGACTTTGGGCGCATATTTACTGCCCTAGGGATACTAGTTGCGTTTCTCTTTATCCGCAGAATATTCACATGGTTTGTGCTGAGTCGCTTTGAGTCTTATGCGAAGCGTCGCGGAACTTTAATCAGTGCAGATGTGATGGAAGCAATCCGTCCGCCAATCCGTTTCATACCAGTTGTTATGGGAGTATTCTTTGCACTTCATTATCTGAATCTACAAGGTGATATGAATGTTCTTGCTGTGCGATTGGGCAGGACCCTAGTTGTTTTTGTCTTGTTTTGGGGTATTTATCGCCTTCTCGGCCCTCTCAGTTCCTCCATTGAAAAATTACGGACACTACTGACCTCGGCGATGGTTGACTGGCTGGTTAAATTCTTGCGTGTGGCCGTGTTTGCTATCGGAGTTGCTACTGTCTTAGAGGTTTGGGGTATATCCATCGGTCCGGTTCTCGCTGGTTTTGGACTTGTGGGAGTCGCGGTCGCTCTGGGAGCGCAGGACTTGTTTAAAAATCTAATTGCTGGCTTGCTTATTTTAGCCGAGCGGCGCTTCAATATTGGGGATTGGATACTTGTGGACGATATTGCTGAGGGAACCGTAGAGTCGATTGGCTTTCGTTCTACTTTGGTACGCCGTTTTGATAAAGCCCCTGTTTTTGTACCCAACGCGCAGTTGTCGGATAATGCGGTAACTAATTTTACTGGTATGACACATAGGCGTATTTACTGGGTTATAGGAATAGAATATGGAACGACTATCGATCAACTGCGAGATATCCGAGATTCAATTGAAGATTACATAACAAATAATAATGAATTCGCTCCGCCTGATGAGGTCTCAACATTTGTTCGCATAGATAGCCTCAATGAATCGTCTATTGATATGCTTCTGTATTGCTTTACCCGCACAACAAAGTGGGGTGAGTGGCTCAAGATTAAGGAAGAATTGGCCTATAAAGTGAAGGATATTGTTGAGGGCGCAGGTGCCGGTTTTTCTTTCCCAAGCCGGAGTCTTTATGTCCACAGTTTACCTACGCAGAAACCTGAAGTTTTTACGCCGCCATCTGATAACTAATTGATCTTAAATATATTTATAGAGGCCAGACAATCAGGATCATGGGTATGCCAACCAGTAGGATGAGAATCTCTAAAGGTAATCCCATTCGCCAATAGTCGCCGAAGCTATACCCACCAGGCCCCATCACCAGGGTGTTATTCTTATGCCCAATGGGTGTCAGGAAAGCGCAAGAGGCGGAGACAGCAACTGCCATCAGGAAAGGGTCGGGACTTACTCCTAAACTTGCGGCGATTTCTAGCGCTATAGGAGCAGCAATAATAGTTGTCGCTACATTGTTTAGGACATCCGAGAGCGTCATGGTTATGATCATGAGAGCAGTCAGAACCACGACGGGCGAATACCCCTCAGATAGATATAAAATACCGCTCGCGACAATGGTTGTGCCGCCCGATGACTCAAAAGCACTGCCCAGAGGTATCAGCGATCCCAGCAAAATGATAACTGGCCACTCTACAGCTTCATAAATTTCACGTAGAGGCACGATGCCCAGAATGACATACAAGACAGCTACAACGGCGAGAGCAGCGGTGAGATCAAGAAATCCAAAACTCGCTGTTACAATTGCTGATAGGAAGACTGCAATAGCCAGTGACGCTTTTTCGCGCTTCATAACCTGTAAACCACGTTCGGCGAGGGGCAGGCAACCAAGGCGATGTGTAGCTTCCACCAGTCTATCTTTATTACCTAGCAGCAGTAATACATCGCCGGCCCTTAGGGTCAGTTGCCTGACCCGCTCCCGAAAGCGCTGTCCGCTGCGAGATACGCCTAAGAGGTGTGCTCCATAGCGACTCAAAATGCCAAGCGACAAAGCTGAGCGCCCATCTATGACGCCATCCTGTGTCACTACTACTTCCATCAATTCCAGACTAGCATTCTCCAGATGGCCCGGACCTAATTCTGTGTCCACGTACTTCAATTCCAAGGTGCCAGCGAATGCCTCAATGGCTTTAGGGCCTGCTTGGACCACTAGAATATCGTCAGGTGCAATATTGAGATATCCGCTAGCACCCATGTGGTGACCGTTACGAATCAGACCAAGGACTTGCACCTCTTTGCTTTCAGCTGTTTCATCCAGCTCTCTTAGACTTTTCCCGATTAGATCATTGTCTTTCGCAACCTTTAGCTCGGCCACGTAATCATCTAGATTGAAAAGATCTTTAGGTACGTTTTTATCCACTCGTGTAGCGGGAATGAGCCGCCAACCTATAAGTGTGACAAAAATAATGCCGACTACTGCACAGGCCATGCCTACGGGCGCAAAGTCGAACATTTTAAATGGCTCTCCGAGAGTTTGTTCACGAAATGTTGCGATGACGATGTTCGGTGGGGTTCCTATAAGGGTGACGAGACCACCCAGAATAGAGGCAAAAGAGATCGGCATTAGGGTAAGTGCTGGGCTGCGTTTCTCTTTGTCAGCGGTATCTATATCTAGGGGCATTAGCAGGGCCAATGCGGCGACGTTGTTCATTAGGGAGGACAAAGCAGCAGCGAGAGCCGCCATTACTCCGATATGACTAGACAGAGATGCCCCGGCCTGGATGATTTTTGAGGCAATTAGCTCGACAACTCCAGAGCGCGAAAGGCCGTGACCGACCACCAATACCAGTGCCACGACCACTGTAGCAGAATGTCCAAAGCCGGAGAACGCTTGGGAAGCCGGTAAAACACCGGTTACTACTGCGATCAGCAATGCAGAAAAGGCGACGATGTCATAGCGCCATCGTCCCCATAAAAGGAAGATAAGAACGCCAGATAAAATGGTAAAGAGTATGATTTGGTCAGTGGTCACAGTCGGGGCCAGGACAAAATTGTTAAAGGGCTATTCGTGGGTAGCGTGGAACTAGTCATGGTGTCGATTCGACGACCTTACATTATAAAATATAGTCTTTACTTAACATGGTGAGATTCATGAGGCGCTGAAAAATATGCATTCTCATAGTATAGAGCATACGGCCTATCAGAAAGCGCTGGGCTCTGGCAGATTACGTCGGTCATTATTATCACAAGTCTGGGATATGTTTTGTCATGCGAAACTCTGACGTGACCATACCACCTCGTCGTCTTCTTATGGGGCCTGGGCCATCCAACGTTCATGAGCGGGTACTGAGTTCAATGGCGCGGTCGACTTTAGGGCATCTCGACCCCGATTTTATCTCTTTAATGGATGACGTACAAAACCTATTGCGCCGTGTATTTCAAACCGAGAACGAGCTTACAATTCCCCTCTCGGCTCCGGGGTCTGCAGGGATGGAATGTTGTTTTGTGAATCTTCTAGAGCCCGGTGATGTGGCCGTTATATGCAGTAATGGAGTATTTGGCGGCCGCATGAGAGAAAATGCGGAGCGTTGTGGTGCGCAGGCTTGTGTCATTGAGGCCTCATGGGGGGAGGCTGTTGACCCGAATGCTGTTAAGACTGCGCTAGAGGCCAATCCGGGAGCTAAGGTCGTAGCTTTCGTGCACGCTGAAACATCAACTGGCGTGCGGTCTGAT
>PASS01000082.1 GCA_002712165.1 Fidelibacterota bacterium | reverse complement strand
TCGCGGTAAGCAACCTGAGGGGCCCCAACATCAGCCTCGACCTTAAATTCACGACGCATACGATCGACCAGAATTTCAAGATGTAGTTCGCCCATGCCCTTAATAATGGTTTGGCCACTTTCCAGGTCAGATGCTACGCGAAATGATGGGTCTTCAGCAGCTAAACGAGCTAAAGCAACGCCCATTTTCTCGACATCAGACTTTGTTTTAGGCTCAACCGCGACCTCAATGACAGGATCAGGAAACTCCATACGCTCCAAGATTACAGGTTTTGTAGGATCGCTCAGCGTATCTCCCGTAGTCGTATCCTTCATACCGACCAACGCAACTATATCCCCACATGAGGCAACTTTGATCTCTTCACGGTTATTCGCATGCATAAGTAGCATACGACCAATCCGTTCTTTCTTATCCTTTACTGTATTGAGAACACCCGATCCACTTTCTAAACGGCCCGAATAAATACGTACGAAGGTCAAGGAACCTACAAATGGATCGTTCATAATTTTAAACGATAGGGCGGAGAATGGCGAATCCGGGTCACAATTACGGGTAACTTCCTCGTCTTCTTTACCTGGCATTAAGCCTTTCACAGGCGGAAGATCCAAAGGAGAAGGCAAATAATGTACAACCGCGTCTAAGAGTGGCTGCACGCCTTTGTTTTTGAAAGCAGAGCCGCAGAGGACAGGTACGAAATTCTGGTCAATAGTGCCTTTTCGAATACAGCGGCGGAGCGTATCCTCATCTGGCTCATTACCCTCGAGGTAAGCTTCCATCGCGGCATCATCCATTTCGACGGCTGACTCTAAAAGGTTATGCCGCAACTCATCAGCTTTATCTTTTAACTCGGCAGGGATTTCTATTTCATCAAATTTAGCGCCCAAATCTTCACCCTGCCATACCAGCGCTTTCATGGTTACCAGGTCAACAACACCTTTGAATTCCGCTTCCAGGCCAATTGGGAAGTTAGTAACTAAAGGGTGTGCACCCAACCGATCTTTGATCATCTCAACGCAGCGATCAAAATTAGCACCCATGCGATCCATTTTGTTCACAAAACAAATACGCGGTACCAAGTATTTGTCAGCCTGCCGCCACACCGTTTCGGACTGCGGCTCAACACCAGCAACGGCATCAAATACGGCACATGCACCATCGAGAACACGCAACGAGCGCTCAACTTCAATTGTGAAATCAACATGCCCGGGAGTATCGATAATATTAATTCTATGGTCTCTCCAAAAGCACGTCGTCGCTGCGGAAGTAATGGTGATTCCGCGCTCTTGTTCTTGCTCCATCCAATCCATAGTGGCGTTGCCGTCATGAACTTCACCAATCTTGTGCGATCGACCAGTGTAGTAAAGGACGCGCTCTGTGGTCGTCGTTTTACCAGCGTCAATATGAGCCATGATGCCGATATTGCGATAGTTCTCGAGAAGGTTATCAGTCGCCATAATTAAACTCTTTCGCGCGAAATATACGGCTTACCAGCGGTAATGCGAAAATGCCCGATTGGCTTCAGCCATCCGGTGGGTGTCTTCGCGCTTCTTAACTGCGCCGCCGCGGTTAGCCGCAGCATCCATCAACTCGTTCGATAATCTGTCAACCATAGTGCTTTCATTGCGGCCACGGGCATTACTGACAAGCCATCGAAAAGCAAGAGCCTGACGCCGCTCAGGTCGCACTTCCACAGGCACCTGGTAAGTGGCTCCACCTACACGCCGCGACCGCACTTCCACGGTAGGCTTAATATTTTCAATCGCATCATGAAAAACTTTCACGGCATCCTGGCCAGCTTTCTCCGTGATCCGGTCCAATGCACCATATACAATCCTCTCGGACACGCCCTTCTTTCCATGAATCATGATGGAATTAATGAACTTCGCGAGAACTGTATCGCCAAACTTGGCATCAGGAATAATTTCACGTTTTTCAGCTGCACGACGGCGTGACATATAAAGTCCCTCTTAATCGCTCACTTAGGCCGCTTCGCGCCATATTTAGAACGGCGCTGGCGACGGTCATTCACGCCCTGAGTATCTAGCGTGCCTCGAATAATATGATAACGAACACCAGGTAGGTCCTTCACTCGACCTCCGCGGATCATCACAACGGAGTGCTCTTGAAGATTATGTCCCTCACCTGGAATATAGCTGGTGACTTCAAACTGGTTAGTGAGTCTTACGCGAGCCACCTTACGCAAAGCCGAGTTCGGCTTCTTTGGCGTTGTAGTGTAAACGCGAGTGCATACTCCGCGTTTTTGTGGGCAACTTTGAAGAGCCGGCACCTTATTGCGGTTTATTGGAGTGCGGCGGCCTTTTCTGACCATCTGGTTAATCGTTGGCATCTTAATCAATCCTTCGGCTTAGCCGGCTCTAACTTCAGATAGCACTAGCACGCACTCCACAAAGCAACGCCGCAATTGAAAAAGCCAATTACAACGCCTCAGAGCGCGAAAAAACCGGGTGCACCGGTTCTTCCGGAACTAAAAAGTCCCGGTTACAAAATTGGCCCCTTCGGACCGCTATGTCTTTGCTTGTTCGACTGCTATCCGCGTCTAGAGCGCAAAAACGGCTCTACCACCGGACGCCTTCAAGAACGGGCGGAATATACGGATGGCCCTACACCCCGTCAAGCGCTGATTGAGCTAAGTTTTTTGCGATTTATCACAGGGTTACGAGAAGCGAAAGAACCAAAGGTTAACCAAAAAATGGGGGGGCAACCCCCATTTCCTCTCAAATCTTAAGTTTTACTTCACATACCTAGCTAGCAGCCTCTACACCTGAAGATTCCTGCTCCTCTTCGGCCGGTGGGAGCGCAGCTTGTGGCTCCTGGGAATCCTGAAGTTCCAAATCGCGAGTCGCCGCCAAAGATTTCAATCGGTTCATGAGAGCCCCAGTACCCGCCGGAATTAGGCGACCGACAATCACGTTCTCCTTTAAACCGATCAGGCTATCGACTTTACCAGTCACTGCTGCTTCCGTGAGCACTCGTGTTGTTTCTTGAAAGGATGCTGCAGAGACAAAAGATTGGGTTTGTAAGGACGCCTTGGTAATGCCTTGGAGAACAGGCGTAGCCTTTGCCAGAGTACCCCCTTCAGCCTTTACTTTAGCGTTTGCCGCATCAAACTCCAGCTTGTCCGGTAACTCTCCTACAAGGAAGGTAGTGTCACCGCCATCAACAATTTCAACCTTTTGAAGCATCTGACGAACTATCACCTCTATATGCTTGTCATTAATTTTAACTCCCTGGAGCCGATAAACGTCCTGTATCTCCTTGATGAGATATTGCGCTAGTGCTTCGACGCCCATGACTTTCAGGATATCATGAGGTACTGGATTACCGTCCATAAGCGGATCCCCCTTACGGACATGATCACCCTCCTGAACGGCAAGGTGTTTGCCCTTCGGAACCATATACTCAGAGACTTCGCCATCGTCCGATCTAACTACAATCCGACGCTTAGCTTTGTAGTCCTTTCCAAACTCAACTCGTCCTTCGGTCTCCGCAATGATAGCGTGATCCTTCGGTTTGCGTGCCTCGAATAGTTCTGCAACGCGCGGAAGACCGCCAGTAATATCACGAGTCTTGGAGCTCTCACGCGGAATGCGAGCCAAAACATCACCAGCATGAACCTTCTGGCCATTCTCAATAGACAGCACGGAATCAACGCTGAGGAAATATCGAGCCTCAAGTCCATTATCCAAAGTTAATACTTCGCCACCCTGATCCACCGATTTGTCACGTAGAGTAATTCGCGGTTTCAAATCAGAGCCCTTAGGTTGTTGCTTCCAGTCGACTACCACTTTAGACGCAATACCGGTGGCTTCGTCGAGCGTCTCACGCATTGAGACACCTTCAACGAGATCCATGTAGTGAACGACGCCAGCTTTTTCAGTCACGATGGGCAACGTGTAAGGATCCCATTCGGCCAGCTTTTTGCCCTTGTCTACTTTTTGATTATCATCAACAAATAGCTTAGCTCCGTAAGGTACTCGATGACGGGCCTTCTCACGTCCCAGAGAATCTTCTAAAGCTATTTCACAGTTGCGCGACATCACAATCATGATCTTGTCGCTATTCTTCACAACTGCACGGTTAACAATTGTCACCTTGGCATCAATTGCTGCCTCTATGCTTGACTGCTCCGCGCCGCGTTGCGCCGCACCTCCGATGTGGAACGTCCGCATAGTCAGCTGTGTACCTGGCTCACCGATAGACTGAGCAGCTATAACACCTACTGCCTCGCCAGTATTGACGATTGTACCACGAGCTAAATCTCGCCCGTAACACTTCGCACAAACCCCGCCAACAGTGGCACAAGTGAGGGGTGATCGAATCTTGAGGCTTTCTATTCCGAGCTTCTCGATCACTTCCACTTCAGCCTCAGAGAGAAGCGTGCCACGTTTGTAGACCACATCTCCTGACTCTGGATCGAGAATGTCTTCATTCGTCACACGACCTAGGACGCGTTCTCCCAGAGACAGCACTACATCACCGCCCTCCATTAGCGGACTTGCTGTCACACCTTCAGTTGTCTCGCAATCATCTTCAATAATGATGGCATCCTGAGCAACATCAACTAGACGCCGGGTCAGATATCCAGAGTTTGCTGTCTTAAGCGCAGTATCTGCAAGACCCTTACGAGCACCGTGAGTAGAGTTAAAGTACTCCAATACATTCAATCCTTCTTTAAAGTTTGAAATGATAGGAGTTTCAATAATTTCGCCCGAAGGCTTAGCCATGAGACCACGCATACCCGCTAGCTGCTTCATTTGAGCCGCAGAGCCACGCGCACCTGAATGCGCCATCATATAAACTGAGTTTACAGATTTTCCAGATTCGATCTTCTGTATTTCCTCCATCATGGCCTCAGCCACCTCTTCAGTGCAGTGCGACCAAGCATCAACAACCTTATTGTACTTCTCGCCCTGAGTAATCAGGCCATCTTGGTACTGTTGTTCAAATTCCTTAACTTGGCTCTCAGTCTTCTTAACCATGCCGTCTTTGGACCTCGGTATGATTAAATCATCCTTCCCAAAGGAAATTCCAGCATGAGCAGCAAATTTAAAACCAAGCGCCATGACATGGTCACAGAAAATAACTGTCTTTTTCTGCCCGCAGTGGCGATAGATAATGTCGATAACCTCAGTGATATCCTTTTTACGTAGGAGACGATTCACTAGATCAAATGGGACAAAGGGATGTCGCGGCAATTCTGTCGCTAAGAGCATTCTACCGGGTGTCGTTTCAACGACCGTAGTTACCGGTTTATTGTTTTCATCAATAGTTGCATAGCGAGCTTTAACGCGAGCATGTAATGATACAGCTCCAGCTTGCAAAGCATGTTCTATCTCCGCCACACTACCAAACATCATGCCCTCGCCCTTCTCTCCCGCATTATCCATCGTGGCGTAGTAAAGGCCTAGAATCATATCTTGGGTGGGCACGATGATAGGCTTACCATTGGCGGGACTAAGAATATTATTGGTGGACATCATCAATACGCGCGCTTCAAGCTGTGCTTCGAGAGATAGTGGTACGTGCACCGCCATTTGATCTCCGTCAAAGTCAGCATTAAAAGCAGTACAAACAAGTGGATGCAACTGGATAGCCTTGCCTTCAATAAGTACAGGCTCGAATGCCTGAATTCCGAGACGGTGCAAGGTTGGCGCGCGGTTCAACAGGACGGGATGCTCTCTGATGACTTCTTCCAAAATGTCCCAAACTTCGGGACGCTCTTTTTCTACCATGCGCTTCGCAGCCTTGACGGTAGTGGCCATTCCGTAAAGTTCTAGCTTGGAGTAAACAAAGGGCTTAAATAATTCGAGCGCCATTTTCTTTGGTATTCCGCATTGCTGCAGCTTCATTTCGGGGCCAACAACAATGACCGAGCGCCCTGAATAATCTACACGCTTACCGAGAAGGTTTTGACGGAACCGACCCTGTTTACCTTTGAGCATGTCGGAAAGCGATTTGAGAGGGCGCTTATTAGCCCCGGTAATCGCTCGGCCTCGACGACCATTGTCAAACAATGCATCAACAGATTCTTGAAGCATGCGCTTTTCGTTCCGAATAATTATTTCCGGGGCACGCAGTTCAATAAGACGCTTCAAGCGATTATTGCGGTTGATAACCCGACGATAAAGATCGTTAAGGTCTGAAGTCGCAAAACGACCTCCGTCCAGCGGCACAAGCGGGCGTAATTCTGGCGGAATGACCGGTATCACTTCCTTAATCATCCACTCTGGTCGCGCACCAGATGATAGAAAGTTATCTACGAGCTTCAGCCGCTTGACCAGTTTTTTGCGCTTGGCTTCTGATCCGGTTTCCTTCAGATCGATGCGCATTTCAGACCTAAGTTCTTCAAGGTCTATCGATGTTAGAATCTCTCTAATTGCCTCGGCGCCAATACCATAACGGAAACTATCCTGCCCATACTCTTCAACAGCATCTTGGAAACTGTCTTCATTTAAAAGCTCTTTCTCCTGTAACGGAGTCATGCCCGGCTCTATAACAATGTAGTTCTCAAAGTACAGAACCCGCTCTAGATCCTTCAGAGTCATATCTAGCAAAAGCCCTATACGGCTGGGCAAAGATTTCATGAACCATATATGGGCAACTGGCGCAGCCAACTCAATGTGCCCCATACGCTCTCGGCGCACTTTCGAAAGCGTAACTTCAACGCCGCATTTTTCGCAGATAATCCCCTTGTATTTCATCCTCTTGTATTTGCCACACAGGCATTCATAGTCTTTTATCGGACCGAAAATACGTGCGCAGAACAAACCGTCCCTCTCTGGTTTGAAAGTACGGTAATTGATAGTTTCCGGCTTCTTGATTTCTCCGTAAGACCACGACCGAATTTTTTCCGGACTCGCCAGAGAAATTCGGATTTGGTCGAAGGATTCAGATGTACCCACTACCTGGCCGAAACTTTTTGTTAGTTCATTCATTTAATTTTTCTCCTGAAGGAGCTTTGACTGCCTATCGAATTCACTAAAATGCAGCTTATTGCCTTGTGCTGAATTTTTAATTTTACTTGCGCTATTGCTCGCTATGACTCAATTCGACATCTAGGCCTAGGGAACGCATTTCCTTGACCAACACGTTGAAAGACTCAGGAATACCCGCTTCAAATGTATCGTCACCACGCACAATAGCTTCATATACCTTGGTACGACCTGAAACGTCATCAGATTTGACCGTCAACATTTCTTGTAAAGTGTATGCAGCACCGTAGGCTTCAAGTGCCCAAACCTCCATTTCGCCGAACCTTTGTCCGCCAAACTGGGCTTTACCACCCAATGGCTGCTGAGTAACAAGCGAGTAGGGTCCAATGGAACGTGCGTGGATTTTATCATCCACCAAATGGTGTAGTTTCAGCATATAGATATAACCCACGGTTACTTTCCGGTCGAAGGGCTCGCCAGTCGCACCATCGTAGAGAACAACCTGTCCAGAAGTGTCCAGACCCGCAGTTTCCAGCATTTCCACAATATCTACTTCACGGGCGCCGTCGAAAACTGGTGTGGCTATCGCAATGCCGTCGCGAACAGTACCAGCCAGCTCAATGAGCTGGGATTCATCCAAACCATGAATATCATTTTTATATGTTTTCTCACCGTAAGCGCTTTTCATAGCGGCCCTCAATTCACGGTCAGGCTGCCCAAGCCGGTAGGCATCAAGTGCTCGGCCGACCTGCTGACCAAGATTGCGGCATGCCCAGCCAAGGTGTGTCTCCAGGATTTGACCAACATTCATACGCGACGGCACGCCCAGGGGATTCAAAACAATATCCACCGGCGTTCCATCATCAAGATACGGCATATCTTCGATTGGAAGAATTTTCGAAATCACACCTTTATTTCCATGTCTACCGGCCATCTTGTCGCCAGGCTGAAGCTTACGCTTTACCGCAACAAACACTTTCACCATCTTAAGAACGCCTGGTGGCAACTCGTCACCACGTTGTAGTTTTTCGACCTTGTTCTCAAATCGCTTATCGATGACCATCAAGCTATCGTCCAAAGACCGCTTCATATCTTCGATTTCTTCCATCACTTTATCATCAGTGACCGAAATTTGTTTCCACTGACCAGGAGATAGGTCCGCGAGGATTTCATCTGTGACCTTCTGGCCAACCTCAATATCCTTTGGACCAGAAACAATTTTTTTGCTCATAATGAGAGGTTTGAGGCGATCGTTAAAGCTGCGTTCGAGGATAGCTTTTTCGTCGTCGCGGTCTTGCGCAAGACTCTCGATTTCCTGGCGTTCAATAGCGAGCGCCCGCTCGTCTTTATCAACGCCACGACGGTTGAACACACGCACTTCTACAATGGTCCCCTGAGCTCCGGGGGGCACGCGCAGAGATGTATCGCGCACATCAGATGCCTTCTCACCAAATATAGCCCGCAAAAGCTTTTCTTCGGGCGTAACCGGGGATTCACCTTTGGGAGTAACTTTACCAACAAGAATATCGCCAGCACTTACTTCAGCACCAACATACACAATTCCCGATTCATCTAGAATTCTTAGAGCCTCCTCACCAACATTTGGAATGTCGCGCGTAATCTCTTCTTGTCCCAGTTTTGTATCACGCGCCATAACTTCGAATTCCTCAATATGAATTGAAGTAAACACGTCATCGCGAACAACACGTTCAGAAATAAGAATAGAATCCTCAAAGTTGTATCCATTCCACGGCATGAAGGCGACAAGCACATTCCGCCCAAGGGCTAGCTCACCAATGTCCGTAGATGGACCATCAGCGATAATGTCATCCTCGCTCACTAGATCACCAACCTTCACCAAAGGCCGCTGGTTAATACAGGTATTCTGATTGGAGCGCTGGAACTTTAAAAGGCGGTAAATATCAACACCCGGAGCTGAGGCAAGGGTCTCTTCCGTCGCACGTACTACAATACGCTCAGCATCGACTTGCTGCACAACTCCCGATCTGCGGGCCACTGTTGCAGCTCCTGAATCTCGTGCTACGGCTTCTTCGACACCTGTACCAACAAGAGGCGCTTGCGCCTGTAGTAATGGCACCGCCTGACGCTGCATATTAGAACCCATGAGAGCACGATTTGCATCGTCGTTTTCTAAAAACGGAATAAGCGCCGCAGCAACTGAAACCAGCTGCTTTGGCGATACATCCATGTAATGTATATCGCCTGGGGGTAATAACTGTGCATTGCCAG
This sequence comes from Fidelibacterota bacterium, assembly GCA_002712165.1. Classification (GTDB taxonomy): domain Bacteria; phylum Pseudomonadota; class Alphaproteobacteria; order Rhodospirillales; family Rhodospirillaceae; genus UBA11612. Next base: position 6,100 of record PASS01000082.1, on the reverse strand, counting down.
CACGCCTGCAACTGACCAGATCGCTTACCAAAAATCCCTTTTTATCAACTAACTCGTTGGCCTGTGCAATATTATATCGCCCCTCTTCCATCGCTGATAAATACACCACGTCTTTGGTTACCCGCCCTTTATCAACTTTCCTGTATGGGCTTTCAATAAAACCATATTGGTTAACCCGTGCGAACGTCGCGAGTGAATTAATTAAGCCGATGTTTGGGCCTTCAGGTGTCTCAATCGGACAAATTCGCCCGTAGTGGGTCGGGTGCACATCGCGCACTTCAAAACCTGCACGCTCGCGTGTCAAGCCGCCTGGACCAAGCGCCGACAGCCGTCGTTTATGAGTAATTTCAGACAACGGGTTAGTTTGATCCATGAATTGTGATAGCTGCGAAGATCCAAAAAATTCACGAACTGTAGCTGCTGCGGGCTTAGCGTTAATCAGATCGTGTGGCATAACAGTATCAATATCTACCGAACCCATGCGCTCGCGGATTGCCCGCTCCATCCGCAAAAGACCGACACGATACTGGTTCTCCATCAGCTCACCGACAGAGCGCACACGACGATTTCCGAGATGATCTATGTCATCGATTTCACCTCGTCCATCTTTAAGTTCGACAAGAACTTTAATAATGCGCAAAATATCATCTTTGCGCAGGTGACGAATTGTATCAGGGACATCGTCATTAGTCATATTTAGCCGCGCATTCATCTTAACGCGGCCAACTGATGATAAATCATAGCGTTCAGAATCGAAGAAAAGCCCCTGAAACAGGTTTTCAGCTGTTTCCAATGTTGGCGGTTCTCCCGGACGCATCACGCGGTAAATGTCCACTAATGCTTCATCACGGCTAGTGTTCTTGTCTAGCGCTAAAGTATTGCGAATATACGGTCCGGCATGAATGCCATCTATAAATAATACTCTAACTGTATTGATGCCTGATTCGTCTAGCGTGGCCAATATCTCTTCCGTTATTTCATCTCCGGCTTCGATATAAATTTCGCCAGTTTGGACATTAACTATATCTTCAGCCGCATATCTGCCGATCAGCTCCTCCGGCTGAAGGCGCAATTCTTTGAGACCATCTTTTTCTAGTTTAGCGGCAATACGAGGCGATAACTTGCCGCCAGATTCGACTTTGACCCGGCCAGATTTCGCATCAACCAAATCAAACATCAATTTCATGTTGCGCATTTTTTCAGCTACATAGGCTGTGCGCCAACCCTTTTTATCGCGTGAAATAACCTGGCTATCATAGAAAAAATCAAGGACCTCCTCTGGCGACATACCCTTCACTTCATTAGGCTCTACTGCGCGTTCATCTTTTTTACGCTTCACACGCAATTTTTCTGTAGCCAGACTGTCCAGGGCATAAAGAAGAGTAGTAACAGGTAGCTTCCGACGGCGATCGATTCGAACATATACAAGGTCTTTGGAATCAAACTCAAAATCAAGCCAAGAACCACGATAAGGAATGACACGTGCCGCAAACAAGTACTTGCCGGACGAATGAGTCTTCCCTTTATCATGATCGAAAAACACACCCGGCGACCGGTGCATCTGGGAAACGATGACGCGCTCTGTGCCATTAATTACGAATGTGCCGTGATCGGTCATGAGGGGCATATCACCCATATAGACGTCTTGCTCTTTAATATCTCGAACAGATCGAGCACCAGTTTCTTCGTCAACGTCCCAAACCACTAGTCTCAAAGTGACCTTCAAGTGAGCTGAAAAGGTCAAGCCGCGCTGCTGGCATTCCTCAACATCATACTTGGGTGCCTCAAGATCATACGCTACAAATTCGAGCTCGCCCTTGCCGGCAAAATCTTTAATCGGAAAAACCGATTTAAAAACATCCCACAATCCTGATTGCTGACGTGTTTCTAGAGGCGATTCAGCCTGTAAAAATGTGTCGTATGAGCTTTTCTGTACCTCGATCAAATTCGGCATAGGCGCGACCGAGGGAATGCGGCCAAAATCTTTGCGTACACGTTTAAGACCGCTGAGGGATTTGGTCATAACCATTCCTCGTCCTTCTCCGATAAAATCATCAGCAAAATCACTGACGACCATTTGATTACTACTCCACGACCTATGCCGTGGTCTTCACTAGCGCTAAAAGCACGGTGCCAACATACTTTTGGCAGCAAGGAAAATCATTTTCCGGCCACCCCTAGCAATATGAGGGGGCTGCGGTGCGCCATGCTGCACATACGGCCCACATCATAAAATTTTGAGAAGCGCGCCTTACTTCAGTTCAACTTTGGCGCCGGCGCCTTCGAGTTTTTTCTTAATCTCTTCGGCCTCATCCTTATTGACGCCTTCTTTCACGGCTTTTGGCGCACCTTCTACAAGGTCCTTAGCCTCTTTAAGTCCAAGACTGGTGATAGCTCGCACCTCTTTAATCACGTTGATTTTGTTACCACCCGTTTCGGCAAGAATCACATCAAATGCATCCTTTGCTTCAGCAGTTTCACCACCACCAGCCCCTGGTGCAGCAGCAGCTGCTACTGGGGCAGCAGCAGAAACGCCCCACTTTTCTTCAAGTAGTTTAGATAACTCGGCGGCCTCAAGAACCGTGAGTTTGGAAAGTTCATCTACAAGTTTGGCAAGATCGGCCATTTAGGATCTCCTAATTAAATAAAGTGTTGCTTCATCGGCGTTATGCGGCTTCGCCTTGATTGGCGCGTGCCCCGAAGACACGTGCAAGCTGACCCGCAGGTGCTACTAGAACGCCTGCGACATTTGTCGCAGGCGCCTGGAGGAGACCCACGATCTTGCCACGTAGTTCGTCGAGAGAGGGTAAGGTCGCAAGAGCTTTTACAGCTGAAGCATCCATTACTTCTCCATCGAGAACACCACCAAGAATTACCAGCTTATCGTTTTCCTTCGCGAACTTCGAACATACCCTGGCCGCCGCCACTGGGTCCTTCGAGAATGCTATTCCCGTCGGCCCACTGAGGAAGCCAGCCAAACCTTCGAACTTCGTGCCAGCAAGGGCGAGACGCGTGAGCCTATTTTTTGAAATTTTAAAGCCAGCATCTGCTTCACGCATACGCTCACGCAAGTCCTGCATTTCAGCCACCGTCAACCCAAGATTATGGGTAACGCCGACAAAGGACTGGTCAGCGAGCTTAGCGTGGAGTTCAGAAACCAACTCCTTCTTTTCCTCTCGGTTCACTCTCGTCTCCGCTACTCAGGCCCGTCTTGCCGATCTGCCTGCGCATCACGGTAGTTTCGGACCAATTTAACCATCCGCTGGACCAAACTAATTAGAGTCCAGCAGCCTAGCCTGCCCCAGAAGCCCAAGCCGCCGCGGTCACCTGCGCCCTTAGACACAATCGAACCTACCGGTCTTGCCACTCCCGTCTGTGATGGTGGGTCGCCCCATTATGCCATCACCGGAAACCGGATTTGACACCATCAGTCTCGGACAGGTTGCACGACAGTTACAGGACTAGACCCTTTCCCACCGCGCTCTCGCACCAGCCTAAACTAGGACCAGTAACGAAATCTTATAAATCCCTCCAATTTTCGCCCGCTTAAGCAGCATGCGCATCAGAGGGGTTGATCTTAACCCCAGGCCCCATCGTAGAACTCAAGGAAATCCGTTTAACGTACATGCCCTTAGCACCTGCTGGCTTAGCCTTCACAATGGCGTCTACAAAAGCCCTTACGTTTTCCTGCAGCTGCTCCGCACTAAAACTCGCCTTACCTATACCAGCGTGAACAATGCCTGCTTTTTCGACGCGAAACTGCACTTCACCACCCTTGGCATTTTTGATCGCTGCCTTAACATCCGTAGTCACAGTGCCAAGTTTCGGGTTCGGCATCAGGCCACGAGGCCCCAGCACCTTCCCGAGCTTGCCTACAACACCCATCATATCCGGTGTAGCGATGACGCGATCAAAGCCCATTTCACCGGCATTAATTTTTTCACCCAAGTCTTCTGCACCAACCAGTTCAGCACCAGCCGATTGAGCATCTTTTGCCTTATCGCCTTTTGCAAAAACGGCAACGCGCATAGTTTTACCCGTACCATGAGGAAGGGTAACAACACCGCGTACCATTTGATCTGCATGCTTAGGATCAACCCCAAGATTCATTGCCACTTCGATTGTTTCGTCAAACTTTGCAATGGCCGCCGCCTTTAGAATTTTTACAGCGTCAGCAATTGTATAGTTGGCGTCTCGATCAATACTGCTGTAGCCATTCTTTAAGCGTTTTCCAAGTTTCGCCATAGCCCTTACCCCACAACCTGCAAGCCCATGGATCGGGCTGAGCCTTCGACCTGGGCCATAGCCGATTCCACCGTTGTGCAATTTAAATCAGTCATCTTCGATTTAGCGATTTCCCTTACCTGGTCCTTGGTAACTTTGCCGACAGCAGTACTTCGGCCCGCTGCACCCGATCCCTTTTGCAACTTTGCAGCACGCTTCAGATAAAAACTCGTAGGGGGCGTTTTGGTAACAAATGTAAAACTTCGGTCTGCGTAAACAGTGATGACAACCGGCGTTGGTACTCCCGCCTCGGATTGCTGAGTCGCAGCATTAAACGCTTTGCAGAATTCCATAATATTAACGCCACGCTGCCCCAAAGCAGGACCAACGGGAGGCGAGGGATTAGCTTTGCCGGCCGGTATTTCTAGCTTTATATATCCATCTATCTTTTTTGCCATCTCAATCCTCAGCTTGGTAGCCGGATACACCCTCCGGCGCGCCGGGTCCGCGGTACGGACGCCCATGGACTTATGAGCTAGCCTTCCGCAGAAAATAAAGCGCTATCAATCCTGATCCCGCAGGCCTCAAAACATATCAAAGCTTCTCGACCTGACCGTACTCCAACTCAACCGGTGTCGATCTTCCAAAAATCGATACAGATACTTTGAGGCGAGCTTTTTCCTCATCTACATCTTCAACAACTCCATTAAACGACGAAAACGGACCGTCGCTGACACGTACTTGTTCTCCAACCTCAAAAACTACCGAGGGCTTAGGACGCTCGATACCTTCTTGAACCTGACGCATTATTTGTTGAGCTTCACGTTCAGAGATAGGTTGAGGCTTGCTTGCATTGCCCAAAAAGCCAGTTACCTTTGGCGTGTTTTTAACCAGGTGCCAAGCTTCATCTGTTAAATCCATTTTCACTAGAATATAGCCTGGAAAAAATTTACGCTCTGCGTTCACCTTGGAACCGCGGCGAATTTCTACCACTTCTTCCATAGGCACCAGAACTTCCTCGATCTTGTCGGTCATTTCCTGCTGAACAGTCTGCTCACGAATCGATTGGGCGACCCTATTCTCGAAACCCGAGTAAACCTGCAGCACATACCAATTTGTTGCCATATGCGTCATACCCTCAGCCAAAAATCATCGATATGCCGAAACTTAAAATTCGGTCGACGATTAGGAAGTAAACGCCAATAATTGCGCTGAACACAAAGACCAAAATCACAGATACCGTAGTCTCCCGGCGGCTCGGCCAAGTTACTTTCGACATTTCCTGCCGCACTTGGCGGACAAACAAGCCTGGAGAAGTTTTTGCCATATGAAAAATACACGCCCGAAACTATTACAACTGAATGGCCAAACCAGCCTTGGAAACCTGCGAAACGGAACCGCCCAACCCACAAAAAGAGCTTCAAAATAAAGTGATGTCGACTCAACGGCGACTTCCGTATCCTAGTTTGGCAGGGGCGATAGGACTCGAACCTACAACCCCCGGTTTTGGAGACCGGTGCTCTACCAGTTGAGCTACACCCCTAAGTTATTGATTCTACTTTTCTTTCGAAGTTTCCGGTGCGTCAGCTACTGTGCCCTTCAGCCGCTACTCACCGCCTTACACTTTTACCCATCAAGGGCAACAGCTTCAGGCAATACAAAATCAACCGGTCGACACAGAAAATCCGACCGGTGTGGAAGGCTCTATACCCCGACCCGGTCGGTTGATCAAGAGGATTTAAACACCTGATATATGGTGTAAAATTCCCTCCTAAGCTAAACTCTTCCTTATTCGACGACTTTAGCTACGACGCCGGCGCCGACGGTTCGCCCGCCCTCACGGATAGCAAAACGGAGACCCTCATCCATAGCGATC
>PASS01000081.1 GCA_002712165.1 Fidelibacterota bacterium | reverse complement strand
CCCATGATCACCCGGTCCACCTGGCGGCGGTCCACCGTGCTGTCCTGGGGGTGGCCCATGATCACCCGGTCCACCTGGCGGTGGTCCACCGTGCTGTCCTGGGGGTGGCCCATGATCACCCGGTCCACCTGGCGGTGGTCCACCATGATCGCCCGGTCCACCTGGCGGGGGTCCGCCATGTTGGCCGTCCATATCAAATTCTGATTCGAAGTTTTTGTTACCCCCTGCAACTTTATCAAGGTCTTTGATGTCCAACTCAGATTTCTTGGTTTTTTTAGGTTTGTCTTGTTCGGCCATTTTAACTCCTGGGTTTAGTGAATAGTTAGACCAATGATGAGAGGTTGCACCATTCAGACATAAAAAGCATTCTTTAAGAGAGGGGAGCCATTACAGGCCTGCTATTCATCTTTGCCCCTCCCAAAAGAGAGTATTGGTAAGACTACTATCGGCTTATTTATTATGATCATACTGGGAGGATAATATGAATATTAAAACTTTAACTCTAATAACAGCATTTATTGTTGCTTTTGCGATGTCGCCAGCCCACGCGGAAGGAGACCCAGTTGTAGGCACTTGGGTGGTAAACAACGCAAAATCAAAACTTGATCCACCCCCTAATAACGTCTCCGGCAGTGCTACCGCAAAAATCGAAAAGATGGGAGATGGTTATAAAATTGTGAACATCAGCCCGGAAGGTAAAGCTGGTTTAGGGTACACTGTTCTAACATTAGACGGTAAAGACTACGCACTAGGTGGCGGACCTGAAAATACGACCTCGTACATTCGAATTGACTCAAATAACTTAATTTCGTTCAACAAGAAGAATGGTGAAGTTATTCGTATGCAGCGAATGAAAGTATCTAGTGATGGAAAAAGCATGGAGGTTAATCGAATTGGTTACAATCAAAATACTGAGGGTAAACTTTCTACGTTTCATCATGTCGTGATTTTCGAAAAACAGTAAAAAGTACAACGGGCCACTGAGTATAAATCCGGGTTTTGGCCCTGGCTTCGGCGTGTCGCGCTTTGTCAGTTGAATGGATTATGCCAGGGGAGTGGGTGCAGCCTACCTATGGATGCATAATCCATTGTAATATATAGCATAATATGAGGTTTATGGCGGACACCCATCCCGTCATACAGAGTGACATAAAACATGTATTCGTTTCCGCGAGGCGCTGATGTCGAGCTGGCCAACACTCACCTACCGTCGCCCAAAGCTGGGGCGCGACTACTGGGTACAAGACGACTTTCTGCCCAACGTCGATGAGGTATCACGCCGTTGCTATGATCGTGACGATTGGGAACTGGGCGCACCACATACGAAACAGGTATGGCCTGGTCGGCGTGCAGCTCAGGCGCTAGCACCGGATGAGCTGAAGGGGGTCGATGCCTGGGTAAGTAAGGTCACTAATGCCAGGCGCCTTTGGGTCGAACCACCGACTGAAGGTCGAGCGAACTATCACAATTATGCGCAACTTGTCGGTATGAACGAAAGCGGCCCGCGTCCGCACACCGATCTACGCCGCGAGTGCCGCTACGCCGCTGTTATCTACCTCACGCCCAAGCCCGATCCGAAAGCCGGCACTTCATTCTATCGGCTACGCTGTCCGGACGGTACGCTAGGAGGTAATTTATGCGGGCCGCAGCACGCGGACCTGAGTGAAGCGCTCGGCGTTAGTTCGCTGCCATTTGCGGCTTGGGTTGAAGATATGCGCGTCGATAACCGCTTCAACCGTATCGTACTTTACCGCGGTGATCTTGTTCATTCAGCCAGCGCCTACTTTGGACTCGATTATTCGGACAAGCGCATGACGGCGACGTTTTTCTGGATGGCTTGAATGTTACTTGCCAGTGAAATGTTCAATGCAGAAGTATAAATTTGCAGCTGTGTTTATGATTCTGGTGCAAATTATCGGCGCTGCCTCAGCTGATGTCGCTGGCGTTCCAACGGTCACTGATGGTGACAGTCTGCGATTTGGTGATGCACGAGTAAGATTGTTCGGAATCGATGCTCCAGAATCAAAACAAACTTGTGAGCGTGATGGCGTGATGTGGCTTTGCGGGCAAGAGGCCGTAAAGTCATTACGAGAGTTGGTGGCCGGTCAATCTGTGGTATGTGATGAGAGAAATAAAGACCGCTATGGGCGCATTGTTGCCGTGTGTGTTCTGCCTGATGGCCGGGACATTGGAACAGTTATGGTCTTGTCAGGATTGGCTCTCGATTATGCCCAATACTCAAATGGCATGTATAAGGCGGCGGAGAACGAAGCTCGTGAAGCTGGCAGGGGCATGTGGAGTGGCTATTTTGTGAAGCCGTGGGAGTGGCGGCGAAAGAAATAGCTAGCCCAGCAGGGAAAGAGTTGCACCAACCTAAATACACTAAAAGAGGCTTAATCTTCAGTTGATAATCCTTGGTTTGCCATCCACTCTCTGGCGAGATCTTGCGCCTCAGCAATTTGTTCCGGGGTCATGCGACGAGCAACACTATCTCGAGCGGCCCTCGCATCCCGTGCAAATCTCCCGACGTTCATATTGGGTTGTAATCTGTTGGCTTGCTCAACGGCTAAAGCATACCACATGTAAGCTCGTGTAAAATTCTGCTCTAGACCTCGACCTGTGTCATACATACGGCCAATAGTGTTCTGCGCTTTAGCGTTACCCTGGTCGGCGGCGAGAGTGCACCAGTTCAATGCCTCGGCATAGTTTTGTGATACTCCTCGCCCCAAAAAATACATTTGGCAGAGGTTGAATTGGGCACTGGCCTTACCCCGTTTGGCAAGAGGTAGCCACTCTTGCAGCGCTGCGGGGAAATTACCGCGCTCGTAAGCTTCCACGCCTTTATTGTAGTCCTGCGCAACTACTGGTGTTGCTAGAAAAAACAAAAAAGTAAAAGCAAGAAATGGGCTTATTATGTCTCTATCTACAACTGCACTAAAAGCCACTTTAAAATCCTATCAATACTATCTCTGGCAACAACAGCCTCACGGCCAATACAGATTACGATGTTAGCAAAAAGTAATGCAGTGTCTTTATCTAGTCATCATATTTTTATGCTCCAGTCGACTTAGCAGGCGAACTAGCGGCCAAAGAATAGCGAGATATATCAACGCTGCAAGTACGATGGGTGATGGGTTGTAAAGAAGCGCCTGCGCATCACGTGCAACCCTGAGTAATTCGGGCAGCGCCACGACACTTGCAATGGTTGTCAGCTTGACCACCTCTATGCTGTTGCTGAGTAGATCTGGTAGAACATTCCGCACCGCTTGTGGGACCACTACATAGGCAAGAGCTTGCCTTTGCGTGAGTCCTGTAGACCTTGCAGCCTCCATCTGACCTAACGGCACACTAACAAGGCCAGCTCTAAAAATTTCGCCATAATAGGCAGCGTTATTCATCAAGAAGCCTAGGGCAACGGCGAGCAATTTGGGTAGATCAATACCTAAGAAAGGAAATCCGAAATAAATGAAAATCAACAGCACGAGTGGTGGTAGAGCTCGGAATACATCGACATAAACGGCGATCAGGATTCGCATGGATTGGCTTTTGCTCTGGGTCGCTAGCAGAGCTACAGCTAGGCCGCCGATCAGACCGAGGGGGATTACGAGCAATGATAGCCCAATGGTTGTCAATAGTCCTTGCAACAGAAAAGGCAGCACCTGCTGAAAGACCTCGATATTGAAAAAATTGTTCAGAAATGAGTCCATATCACACCCGCCAATGAAGGCGTTTTTCTAGACGGCGGGCACCCAGCATTACAGGTATGAAGATCGCTAGATAAGCCAAGGCGGCCATAGTTAAAGGAGTGGGGTTGCCGGAGTTACTAGTGGCTGATTGGGCATTGTTAAGTATCTCACTTAGCGCCACGACCGAACCAAGAGCTACATTCTTGCTAACGGCAATAACACGGTTAGTAAGCGGCGGCAGTGCAATGCGAACAGCTTGAGGTAGAATTACAGCCGTCATTGTTTGCCACCAGCTGAGCCCCGTTGATCTTGCGGCTTCAGATTGGCCACGCGGCAAGCTCAGGATACCACCCCAGATGCTTTCCTCGGCATAGGCTGCTAAAACCATTGATAGCGACAACCAAGTGGCGGTTATGGCTGACATTTCTAGGCCGATTAGAGGAAATGCGAAGAAAAAAATGATGATGATTACTAACGGAGGCAAGGCCCGCATAATATCAACGAAGATAACAATCGGCAGCGAGAACCAATTGTACTGCATGGAACGTATAATCGCTAACGCAAGACCAAGCGATAGGCCGGTAATCGAAACAGCCACACCCAAACCGGCAGTAATTCCCATGCCGTAGAGAATGTCTGGCCAGTAACGCGCCGCTACGTCCAGGTTAAAGAAGGTTTGTAGAAAGCGGTTGAGCCCATCCATTATTAACCGCCAGTATAACGTGCCAAAAAGGCCCGTGTTCTTTCGTGCTTTGGTGCACCTAGAACTTCATTTGGGATGCCTTGCTCGATGATTGCACCGGCGTCCATGAATACCACTCGGTTTGCTGCGGCGCGGGCAAAGTCCATCTCATGTGTAACCACTAGCATAGTCATGCCTGTTTCGCGTAGCTGCTTCATTACGTTCAGTACCTCACCGACTGTTTCAGGGTCGAGAGCACTTGTTGGTTCATCAAATAGCATCAGCTTGGGTTGTAGGACGATGGCCCGGGCAATAGCCACTCGCTGTTGCTGACCGCCCGAAAGTTCCGTCGGGTACGCTTGGGCCTTCTCGGCGAGACCAACGCGTTCCAACGCAGACATACCCATCGAGTCAGACTCGTTGCGCGACCTACCCTGCATTTTGCGCAATGCCAGTGTTACATTTCTGAGGACATTAAGATGCGGATATAGATTAAACTGCTGGAACACCATGCCAATTTTCTGGCGCACAGAATTAATGTCCACTTCAGCACGAGTTATGTCGAGTCCATCGACTAAGACTTTTCCACCGGAGGACTGTTCCAGTCTGTTGCAGCAGCGAAGCATACTGCTTTTGCCCGAGCCAGAGGGCCCGACAACGCAGACCATTTCGCCTGGGAAAACTTGCAAATCGATTCCGCGCAATACTTCGAGTTTTTTATAGGCCTTGCGTAGTTTTACAAGTTCCAGAATTGGAGGTGTACTCATATCGGGGGGACGTTTCCTTTAGACTGGAAGCGGCAGTCTTATGAGCATTTCGGAACTACCAGTGTAGCGTCATAGCCATTCATTCCCGGTATTCCATGGCCTGGTGCAATTGACACAGCAGCGCTCTTCGGGCCAGGCTTGAAACCAAACCACTTTTCTACAAGATTCGCGATAAATTTATCCTTTTTCATACATTTAACGACCATTGAAATAGCGTCACGACCCGCTTTGTCGTCGGTACGGAAGGCAAGCGACCATACGAGCCCGGTACTGATTGTGAAGGTTGTTTTGATTTCAGGATTCTGTTTGGCGATCCAGCCAGAGATACCATTTCCGGCGAGGCCAGCGTCGGCACGACCCGCTTGCACTGCTAGCACGGCGTCTGCATTACTGCCATAGACATCAAACTCAAAACCATATTTGTTGGCATTCTTACGGGACCAAGCTTCATATGCAGAGCCTTTGTTCACCGCAATAGTCTTGCCGAATAGATCTTCTAGTGACTCGATGCCTACAGTCGAATTCTTTTCTACGAAGGTAAAGTCGGTGTTCAGATAGCCTTCTGTGAACAGCATTGCCTTGGCGCGTTCTGGAGTCGCTGTCACTGGCGCTAACACAAAGTCATACTTCCCAGCGTTCATGCCCGGAATCAGACCGGAAAACTCAGTGCCCTCAATTTCGATTTTCTTACCCAGGCGCCTGGCGAGCTCATAACCAAGATCAATGTTGAAACCCTGTAGGCCCCCACCAAGCTTGACCATTGCATGTGGAGCGAAAGTAGCATCCACACCGGTTTTCAATACCTGAGCCGCAGCAGGCAAATTGATAAGTATCGCACCCACTAATATGATCAGTTTTAGCCTCGCATATGTCATGACAATTCTTTTGTTTTGGATAGCGGTTGGATCGAGGAGGGGCAATTTATACAGGCGCCTTTCCTAGCGGTTCACCTGCACCAGTGCGCTCTATGATCAGGCCGTAATGTTCGGTACGCCGGTGCTTGGCAAAGTTAAACATGTTCTCGCGAAGAGGCACGCCTATTGCAAGATCGATATTAGCGAAGATTAACTCGTCCCCTTCACCTTGGGCCTGGGCTACAATCTCTCCGGTGGGAGATACTATGGCTGAACCTCCGATCATGTGAAAACCGTCCTCGTAGCCGCATTTAGCCGCTGCTGCAACCCACAGCCCATTCTGGTAGGCGTTACTTTGTAGTGATAGTAGATGATGAAACATTCTTAGATGCGATGGCTCTTTCCAATGAATGTTCGTGCTCGGCGTATTGTAGCCGAGTACAACAAGTTCGGCGCTCTGCAAAGCCATCACTCGGTATGTTTCAGCCCACCGGCGGTCGTTACAAATACACATGCCAATGCGAACTCCCTGAGTGTCCCAGACATTGAATCCTTCATTTCCTACTTCAAAAAATTTTTTCTCTAGATGCTGGAAAGGTACCTTTGGAATGTGGTGTGCATGGCCTGGTAGGTGGATCTTACGATAGCGTCCGACGATCTTTGCGTTTTCGTCGGTCAGTATAGAGGTGTTGAAACGCCGCCCGTCTGGAGTTAGCTCTGCATACCCTAAATAGAAGCCAATCTTTAGTTCAGCCCCCAATTCAAATAATCGTCTAGTCTCTATGCTCGGCATACTTCTTTCGAAGAAGCGTTCGACAGCTTCCTCTTCTGTCATCCAGTAACGCGGGAAAAAAGTGGTAAGCGCTAGTTCTGGAAAAACCACAAATTTTGAACCACGGCTATGGGCTTCAATCATTAGTGCGGTCAGGCGCTTGACGACTGCCGTGCGGCTATCATCAATTGAGATTGGGCCGAGCTGGGCAACAGCCAAGCCGAATGGATTGCTAAGATCGCCCATCTTTTTCTCCCACATCAATCAGGTTGCGTAACGTCCTTCGCGCCTCTGCCGCTGAGATGCTGACTTGACTACGCAGCATGTCCGACGGATTTCTTTTGAGAAACATACCGGAACCACGCTCAGCGTTCAGCGTATTATTTTCCACCACAATACGCCCACGGCTGATAACAACTTCCGGCCAGCCTCGTATTTTGTGACCTTCATATGGTGTGTAGCCCGCATTGTCGTGCAGCTTGGATGCTGTCACAGTGACCTCACGGTCTGGATTCCAAATACCGATGTCTGCGTCTGCGCCGACAGCAATCTCGCCCTTGCGTCCAGTCAGTCCGTACATTTCAGCATGATTGGTGGCGGTGAGAGCCACGAATTCCTTAATGGAAATTCTCTTTTTCATCACACCTTCTGAGAATAACAAAGGCATCCTTAGCTCCAAGCCCGGCACGCCGTTGGCCACCTCCTTAAAGGTTGTGGCTTTACCCTTGGGCAATTTTCCGCTTGCATCAAAGCGATAGGGTGCGTGATCGGATGAATAAATCGGCAGCGTGCCATCTTTTATACCGTCCCAGACTGCCTCCTGAGAGTCTTTGTCGCGCGGGGGTGGCGAGCAACAAAACATTGCGCCGTCCATGCCGTCGCGGTCCAGGTCTTCCGCAGTGAGAAAAAGATATTGCGGACAAGTTTCAGCATAAACCGCCGCGCCATGCTTCTTTGCTCTTCGTATAGTATGGATTGCTTCTCGCCCTGACACGTGCACGATCAGTAGCGGCACGCCTAAAAGGCGAGAGAGTGCAATAGCGCGATTAGTTGCTTCACTTTCGGCGATGGGGTCATGGGCTACGGCATGAAATTTTGGCGCTGTATGAGCCCGGTCGACCAATCGATTGACTATCCAGCGGATCATGTCGTGATTTTCAGCATGCACCATTACTAGAGCCTGTTCTCGTGCGGCCACCGTCAAGACATCAAGCAATTGGTGATCGTCTAGCCGCAGCCTATCGTAGGTCATGTAAACTTTTAGCGAGGTGATGCCATTTCGAATTGCTTCCGGTAAATCTGTGATCAAAGCGGTATCGTCGGGGTTGGCAAGAATCAGGTGGAATCCATAATCTATGACGGCCTTTTTGCGTGCTCGCTCTGCATAATCTGCCACCACCTCTGAAATCTTCATTGCGCGGTGTTGCGCGGCAAAGGGGATAATTGTTGTGGTTCCGCCGAAAGCCGCAGACACCGTAGCTGAGTAAAAATCGTCGGCGCACATCATTCCCATGGCGGAAAGTTGTTCTACATGACAATGGCTATCAATGCCGCCCGGCAGGACCCAGCGGCCATCAGCGTCGATCTCGCGCTTACCCGGCATAAGGCTCTTTTCGATAGCGACTATTACGCCGTCGCGCACGCCCACATCAGCCTCAAATTCGTCACCTGCATTGGCGACTCGGCCATTACGTAATACTAAATCAAACTCTTCCATACTTCTCACTCATATGGGACATTTCGTTCTGCACCAACCCAGTTTCTAGATACCATTGCATAATGTACAAAAATCTGTCCCGTTCATAACAGCGCTTTTAAGGTATCAGACAAATGGGCAAGGAGCATGCATAACAATGTCACTAAGGCCTCGCTCACCCGGCTCAGTGGCGTCTTTGAGTAAAGGCCATGGCACCTAAAATCATTATTATCAATCCAAACTCGAACGAAGCCGTAACGGACGGCATTGACTCGGCCATGGATACATTTCGAATGTCGGGTGGCCCCGAGATCAGGTGCCTAACACTGCAGGAGGGCCCTTCGGGCGTGCAGACCCAGCAAGACGTAGAGTCTGTCATTCTGCCGCTGGTGAATCTGGCCAAATCACTAGAAAACGAGGCGTCGGCTTTTATTATTGCCTGCTTCAGCGATCCCGGTCTGTACGCGGTGCGTGAGGCAGTTAGTCGGCCTGTACTAGGCATTGCTGAATGTGGCGTGCTGACCGCGCTGACCATGGGCCAGACATTTGGCGTTATTGCTATCCTCAAGGAGGCTATCCCACGCCATCTACGTATATGGGGAGCAATGGGTGTGTCGGAACGTTTCGCTGGTGAACTGGCGGTCGGTCTTACGGTCGACGAACTCTCTGATAGAGAACGCACTCTGTCACGGATGATCGAAGTTGGCAGACGTTTGCGCGATGAGCGAGACGCGAGCACTATCGTTATGGGCTGCGCCGGTATGGTAGCATTTCGCGAACCTCTTCAAGAAGCACTTCACATTCCGGTGATTGAACCTACTCAGGCGGCAGGTGCGATGGCACTTGGCCGTGCAAGGCTTAGCTGGTAGACATTAAATGCATATTCTTGCTGACGATTTGTCGCCATATCAAATTTACAAAATTTAGGTAATTACCATTATACCGCGTCCGTTTGTATTTTTAGCTGTGGCGATATGCAGGTATGGCCTAGGGTGGGGAACTGCGCATATCTTCGTATGGTATGCGCTCACCTAGCGATAAAGTTTGGACTTTTAGAGGCATGTCATATTTCAAACCCGTTGCTGAGTTGAATAAAAGAACTCTGTTTTGAGGTTCAACAAGACCAGATTTTAATGCGTGGACATAGGCAGCATATGTAGCTGCTCCCTCAGGACACATGAGAAAGCCATCATTTATAGCAAGCTCATCTCGTGCATCGCATATAGCTTCATCGGAAACAGCAATAGCAAAGCCCCCCGAGTCTCTCACTGCCTTTAAAATTAGAAAGTCGCCAATCGCCGCAGGCACACGGATTCCCGCTGCGATAGTTTGAGCATTTTTCCACAGAGTCGCGTGATTCGCACCATCGTCAAAGGATTTGACGATGGGAGCGCACCCTGCAGCCTGTACCGCAACCATGCGTGGACGCTTAGATCCAATCCAGCCAATAGCCTCAAGCTCATCAAATGCTTTCCACATCCCTATAAGGCCAGTACCACCGCCCGTGGGATAGAAAATGACGTCAGGTAAGTCCCAATTCATTTGTTCCGCGATTTCAAGACCGATCGTTTTTTTGCCTTCGATTCTGTATGGTTCTTTCAACGTGGAAACATCAAACCACCCAACAGTATCTTTTCCCTCACCAACGATTTTTCCACAGTCGTTGATTAAGCCGTTAATCAAGTAAACGTTGGCGCCCTGAAGAGCCATTTCTGCAATATTTATCTTTGGCGTATCAGATGGGCAAAAAACAGTGGTCTTGATACCAACCCGGCTGGCGTAGGCTGCCATGGCTGCACCTGCGTTTCCATTAGTGGGCATGGCCAGGTGCCTTAAACCCAATTCCTTGGCCATAGATACGGCCAAGGCCAAGCCGCGGGCTTTAAATGATCCTGTGGGCAGTCGGCTGTCGTCTTTGATCATTACGGCGCCATCAGTAACGCCGTATTTTTGCACGGAGCGTGTAATTGGCACCAATGGTGTTACGACTTCACCAAGCCGTATTATGTTTTCTTCATTAGTGACTGGTAAGAACTCTTTGTATCGCCAAAAACCGCCTGAACGCTGCCTCAGTTCATCCTTCGATACGGCTTTTGCTATTTCGGGCAAATTATAACGCACTAGCAGAGGTTTGCCGGTCTGCGATAGCCCATGAACAGCGCCGGCCTCATAGACCTCCCCGGTATGAGAACATTCAAGGTGCGTTATAAACGTGCTCAGTCGCGACATGCTCTCAGGCAACAAATTATTTCAAAAACTATTTGCGGCGAAGTGAATTTTTAAGTTCTTCCACCTGGTAAACGCGCCCGCCCTTCACAACCGTTTCAACATTATAGACGGACCTTATATCTTTTAGCGGATTACCGTCGATGGCAACGATATCAGCTTGCTTGCCAATTTCGATAGAGCCGAACCTATCGTCCCAGCCAAGAATTTCTGCAGAATTGATAGTTGCTGTGCGTAAAGCTTGCAGCGGTGTCATACCTCCGTCAACGTAGTATTCGAGTTCCTGTTGGGTGCTGAGTCCTGGCACAAGTGGCGGTGCTGGCTTTAGGTCAGAACCCATTCCCACTTTACCACCCATTTGAACGAACCGGGCCATTTGACGGGCTTGTTCCAAGATCGATTCATGCGACCATTTTGACTCGCCAGTAAATTCGAATGCTGTAGGCACTCGGTCAAAACCGTTCGTGAACATGTCATAAATATCTTGCTGATAAAAATCGAACCAATGCTGACTGCGTTTGGAAATTCCTTCTGGATCGGCTACCACATTTTGAATGGCTAAAGTTGGAATAATGGCTGTACCGTTTTCGATCAGCACTTTGAAAATTGCATCAAGTTTTTTTTGGTTAACGCGGGGCCACATGGTGAATAGCCGGTAGTAGCCTATATTTGTCACCGAGATACTGTCTTCATAATCCAGTGCATTTTGTAGCAGGGCAACCGTGTGCTCTAAAGTGTCCACGCCCAATCGAGATGCAGTGGCAGCACCAAGCATAGCGAAATGCCCCATTACTTTACGACCATGCTTGTGGGTTTCGTCTACAACGGCTTTGGTAATGGCGGCGTCTCCGTAATTGTAGAACTTGATCCACTCGGCCCCTTGATAAGCGAAATCCTGTACTTTGTGGCGGGCTTCGATCGTATTATTGACGATGTCTGTACGTTGATGTTTTGGAAACCCTGGTGCTTGCTCAAAAGCCGGGAAGGACGCGACGATAATATGCGGCCCCTCCATGCGTGCGCCGTCAATCTCGGCTTTTTGTAGAAGTAGCGCGTTCATATCGTCGGACATGGCGCGAATGGTGGTTACGCCACCAGCAATAAACATCTTATAAAAGCGTTCCATTTCGATGTTGATTCCCGCAACTACGGGATTCGCATGAACATGGAGATCAAACATCCCCGGAATGAGGTATTTGCCTTTAACGTCAACGCGCACGGCATCTTGAGGTATAAGGTTATTGTTGTAGGCAAAGTCAAAAAACAGACCGGTGATTTTACCGCTTTCTACAAGGACTCCCATGTCTTCGTATATTTCGCCGCGAATCACATCTACCAAATGCCCGCCGGTCAGATAGATTGGACTGTTAGTTTGTGCTGAGGCAGCGCTATGGAAACCAAGAAGAATTAAGATAGCCCAGAGAATATTTTTCATATTTTCCTCGCATTTTGCCGAGCTAGACTTCTAATAGTGTAGCAGTTTAGGGATAGCCGATAGAGAGTATTTTTTGATCAAGTTTCCTACTATTAGAAAAATTAATGCAAAGGCTTTTTTATCTAAGTGTTCGGCCCATAAGTTAGCTTTGTCGGATGAGATAACCTTTAAGTGGGGTTGCAAAACTGTTTAGTAGGTAGAAGTAGGAGCCGTGGTTTGCGTTTGTGTGATGTATTGTGTTGTTCTTGCTTTATGGCTGGTGGTCGTATAGGCGGCGCTGGCAACTGCCTTTGGTTCTGAGGATGGTATGGCCAGAAATCGAGCCGCGGATTTTACGCAGCGACGAGAGATAATAATAGAAAATGCGGTCAAGCTGTTTGCTAGTGCTGGTTTCCTTGGTGTGTCAGTTGCAGACTTAGCTGGAGTATGCAAAACCTCTAAGTCACTGATTTACCATTACTTTGATTCTAAGGAAGACATCCTTTTCGAAGCGATGGATTCTCATGTTCGGATCCTATGGGAAGCCGCTTCCGAAATTCTTGCTACAAATGAAAGCCCTGATCAAAAACTATTACGATTGACGCACGTACTATTACACTTATACGCAGGAGCTGCATCGCGGCATAAAGTGTTAGTGAATGAACTCTATCATCTTCCGCGGGAGCGCCAGGATGTCATTGTCGGGCGTCAGTCGCGGTTGGTGGATTCTGTTGCTGATATTTTCGTTCAAATTCAGCCTGAGTTTAAAAAAAAGCCGGAATTAGCAAAGCCAGCAGCAATGGTGTTTTTTGGCATGATTAACTGGACACATACTTGGTATGATCCAGCAGGTCCGGCGTCCACCGATGCTATTGCCGAGTTAGTGGTGGACATGGTTCTAAATGGCTTAAAAGGACTTCGGTAAGTTCGACAACGCCAGTAATTTGGTCGTGGCTTACGATATTAGCTGGTATCTGCCTAAGCCACTGAATTAGCTATAAAGTTTCTGTTTATTGATCGTGCGATCGTGCAGGAGGGCCATGGGGCTCTCGGAAGTTTTTCTGGGGAAAA
This sequence comes from Fidelibacterota bacterium, assembly GCA_002712165.1. Taxonomy (GTDB): domain Bacteria; phylum Pseudomonadota; class Alphaproteobacteria; order Rhodospirillales; family Rhodospirillaceae; genus UBA11612. The sequence continues at coordinate 14,789 of PASS01000081.1, read as the reverse complement.
TCCAGAAATATCTATTTTAAACAGTCTACTAGGTTGTTTAGATTAGGAATCTTCTAAATAGATCAATCTATTTATTTACATTGTTCGACCAGCTGTTCTTTGCTACGAAAACCTTTGATTTTTGCCGGATTACCTAGATATTGGTGTTATCTGGGCTTAATGTTTTGATGACATGGAAATGCGAGGCTGACCAGGTAGTGGTTTGTAATTTCTGTGGCTATTCGGCTGCTGAGAGGCAATGTCGCAATAGGGAGGACGAATGCACGCGCTTATAAAAAAATGCTTCTTTTTGGGCCGGACGAATATTTGGCCAGCGATTCGCTTTGGAGCAATCAGCTTTTTAACAGCATCTGTTATTGCGGGATGTTCGGCGCCTTTGTTGCAAGATGAAGTGCTGCAGAGTTCGGTAGATGAGCCTGCGAATGATGGTTCATCTGCAAGAATGCGTTTGATTACTTCCGAGCAATACCTCAACACGCTCGCCCATACATTTGGGCCCAGCATAGATTTAGGCTCAAAGTTTCCTCCACTTCAGAGAACAAAAGGCTTGCTGGCTAACGGAGCGGCGACTGCCGGCGTGACGGCTGCCCAACTTGAGCAGTACCAGCGGACTGCAGCCTCGGTAGCTAGCCAGGTCGTTGATAACGAGCACCGTAATTTTTTGATCTCGTGCAAACCAGAGAACGAAAAAGCTGCAGACCAAGAATGCGCAGCTGAGTTTTTGGCTGAAGCTGGGCGACTACTGTATCGACGCCCGCTGAGCGAGATACAAATTAAGGAAGCTGCTGAGAAGGCTAGTATTGCAGGCAATGATCTGGAAGACTTTTATACTGGCCTTGCCATTGCTCTTGAGGGCATGCTGATCAGTCCAGAGATGCTGTTTATTGTGGAGACTGTGGAGCCAGACCCTGTTCGTCCAGGACAGACGCGTCTTGATGCATATTCCCTGGCCTCACGAATGAGTTTTTTCTTATGGAATGCGGGACCTGATGGCACGCTAATTGATGCGGCAGAGAGCGGCGAAATCCAAACTGTCAGGGGTCGTACTCGAATTGTTGATATGATGCTAGCGAGCCCACGTTTGGAATTAGGTGTTCGTGCGTTCTTCGATGACATGTTCGCCTTTGATGATTTCGATACTCTTGCAAAAGACCCGCTGGTCTATCCATCTTTTACAGGCGTAACAGTGGTTGATGCTCGCGAGCAGACTTTGCGAACGGTTGTCGACCACCTGATTACTAAGAATGGTGATTATCGAGATTTGTATACGACACGCTCTACTTTCTTATCTCCGGCTTTAGCTGCTCTGTACCAACTTCCAGCAACACCTGGCTGGAGCGCTTACGAGTTTCCAGCCGATAGCCCTCGTGCAGGCTTGTTGACCCAGATTAGCTTTCTGGCGGTGCATTCACATCCAGGGCGCAGCTCACCAACGCTGCGGGGTAAGGCATTGCGCGAGCTTATGTTATGTCAGCCTGTGCCTAGCCCGCCGCCAGATGTGGATTTTACGCTAGTTGAGAATCCGGACGCAGACTACAAAACACAGCGTGATCGTGTGGGTGCACACCTTGAAAATCCTGTGTGTGCTGGCTGTCACAAAATTACTGATCCAATGGGGCTTGCTCTTGAAAGTTTCGACGGAGCGGGCCGGTATCGGGTCACTGAGAAGGGAAATCTGATCGATACTAGTGGAAGTATTGACGGTGTAGCTTTTGATAATGTGAATGGCTTGAGTAGCGCTCTTCGCAACCATCCGGCGTTGCCATCCTGCTTAGTCGAACGTGTTTATAGTTACGGCTCTGGAAGGCCTTCGTCTCCGGAAGATGCTGAGTTACTAAGTTACTTCAATACTCGCTTTATGGAACAAGACTATACATTCCCGGGTTTGCTTAGGGCGATCGTGATGAGCTCTGCATTCTCGGCGGTTAAGGAACCTCAGGGCCTTGAAGCGAATGCTGCTAGTGAGCCATACGAGCAGTATGCCACCGACCACAATAAATAAGGGGGTTATGATGAATAGTTTAAATAGACGCCGCGTTTTGCGCGGTATGCTAAACGGTGGTGCGGTCACTGTAGCGCTGCCACTTCTGAACATCTTCCTTAATGGTAACGGTAACGCGTTGGCATCTGGGGCTCCGATGCCAGTGCGCTTTGGCACTTATTTCTGGGGGCTTGGAGGCGCCAAAAAGGTTTTTGTGCCGAAGAAGTACGGGCCTAATTTTGATTTGCCTGAGGAGATTGCGTCTCTTGCTCCTGTTCGTGACCATATAAATTTGTTTACGAACCTCACGTCGTTTCGCGATGATATGCCGCTATTGTGCCATAGCTCTGGCTGGGTGATTCAGCGGACTGGTACTGCTCCGAAAGATAATACCGACATTCCAGGTGAGACGATTGATGTGACCATCGCGAACCAGATTGGTCGCACGACGCGGTTTAAATCTCTGACAGCGACAGCAACGGGTGATGTGCGTAATAGCTTCAGCTACGAGAACAGCAACACGCCCAATCCGCCAGAATGGTCGCCAACTGCTTTTTATACCCGTTTGTTCGGGCCTGAATTCCCCGATCCCAACGCGGAGAATTTCACGCCGGACCCTGCGGTTATGGTGCGCAAGAGCGTGCTATCGGGAGTTATGGACGATACTAGAGGACTGATGAAGAAGGTTGGTGCGGAAGACAGGGCCCGCTTAGACCAATACTTTACTGGTCTGCGCCATCTAGAAAAACAGTTCGCTCAGCGCCTAACTCGTCCAGTACCAATTGAATCCTGTCGTCCAGGGCAAGAGCCGACAATGAAGCTAGAGATGGGAAAAGATGCGGAAAGCACTGGGGTTCGAGCCCGTATGATGACGGATCTTATGGTTATGGCCGTAGCCTGCGATCAAACCCGTGTGTTCAACATGGCTTATTCCATCTCGGCGGCCTCGACCACTAAGCCGGGCTATGAGAAGCCTCACCATACGACAACCCATGAAGAGCCATTGGATGTGGAGCTTGGCTACCAGCCGACAGCATCTTGGTTCACACGGCGTTCGATGGAAGCGTGGGCCGACTATGTCCATGCCTTCACCAAGATCAAGGAGGGTGATGGTACGTTGCTCGATAACGTACTGATCCATGCTACGACTGATGTAGGCTATGCCAGGATTCATTCGCTTGATGGGATGCAGGCCTTTATTGCTGGTCGTGCCGGTGGTCGTATCAAGACGGGTCTTCACATTGATGGCGCGGAAACATCGTCTTGCCGCCTTGGCTACACTGCGATGCGTGTCATGGGTGTTGATACTCCCTCCTGGGGCACAAAAAGTAACAATACTTCTAGCGAAATTGGAGAAATCTTGGCTTAAGACTTCCGAGGTTACTTTCGTATCGCAGTATTCAAGAAAAGCTATTGTGCAAAGGCGAGGATATGCGTCTAAAGCGAAACCCGGTCAGTGGTTTGATAGTTGCGTTGCTACTTGCTGGCCCCGGCACTTGGGCTCCTGCATCTTCTCAAGAGTTTTGGCAATCGGCTGATAATCCGATAAGAGAAGATTACATTCCTGTTCCAATGCCGCCGGGTTTCAGTGTTGAAGCAACAGAGCTGGAGGGCCCTGTTTTTGCCGACGCACAAGGTAAAACCATTTATCGTTGGCCCCTACATAGTCTCCGCAACGGCGACCTCGGCGATCGTAAAGAACAGCCTTCGACGTGCACAGATAAAGTCACAACAACAAACACTGGTTTGATGAGCCCCTACCCTGGCGGCTTTGAACTTCCCGACCTTGATACACGGCCGAGCTGTGCAGAGGTATGGCCTCCAGTGCTTGCAGATGAGAATGCTGAAGAGATAGGGAAGTGGACCACCTTGAAACGGGATGACGGCTCACTCCAATGGGCTTTTGACGGAAATCCGTTGTACACATCGATTTTGGATAGCCAACCTGGAGATGTTTTTGGTGGTACCAAAATTAAGCCGTCCGGCGACGGTCCCGCAGTCCGCATACCGGTCGGACCAAAACCAAATGTACCACCGGCTTTTGATGTAGCCGCGGTGAATACAGGGCGTCTGCTTGTGAACTATGAGGGATGGTCCATTTATTCCTGGGACAATGACGAGACCAATAAATCAAACTGTGTTGCTGAATGTTTGGAAAATTGGATGCCCGTGCTCGCTCCTGCTACGGGCCAAGCCCAAGGAGAATGGACAATCAATGAACGCTCCCCAGGTATTCGTCAGTGGGCCTTCAGAGGAAGGCCAGTTTACACCCATATTGCAGATACGCGCTATCGCAGCTTTCTAGGCAGTGACGTTCCGGGCTGGCAGAATGTTTACACTCAGCGCATGCCGACCCCACCCAAAGATTTTTCCGTTCAAGAAGGCAATGTTGGTTTGGTTTTGGCCGATCAGCAGGGAAGGTCTATCTATACCTATATTTGTGGTGATGATGCTGCAGATCAACTTTCTTGCGATCACCCCGGCGCGACACAAGCTTATCGAATGGCTATTTGCGGTGGCGGCGATGCACAAAGATGCCTTGAAACCTGGCCGTATGTTCTGGCGCTGGAGGGCGCTAAAAGTGATAGCCGAGCGTGGAGCATTATAGCAGTTGACATGAAGACAGGGCATTATGCTGCTGAAGGTCAGTCTGACGCTCTGTATGTTTGGGCCTATCGGGGCCGCCCTGTTTTTCGCTTCGCAGGTGATAAGATTCCTGGCGACACGGAGGGCGATCACTGGGGAGAGTTCAACGGATATCGCAACGGGTTTAAAGCGTTTTGGTTGAGAGATGATTTTCTCGATAATGCTGGTTGATATTTACTGTGATAGTTCAAGGAGAAAAACCGATGAAGCAAGAGGCACCTGAAAGACGGAATGGGTTCCTAATTGCCCAGCGCGTTCTGATTGCAGCAGCTAGCGTTGCTATCCTTGGGGCGGGCAGTGCTATTGCGGAAGATGATGCAACTGCAACAGTGATAAGAGACGGCAAAATCGGTTACGTTGTGACAAATAAATATTGGGCAGTCTATCAGACCCCCGAGGGCAAGACCGAATGTCCCCAAGGATTTAATGACGGACCACGTGAGCAGTTTGCTCTCCTTTTTCCAGATGATGGGACAAAGCGGACCCTGATGGAAACGCAGCTCGCTCGTGAGAGTGAGGTTTATTTTCCGGGCACCTCAAAGGAGCCGTATCCATTCCATGAGGCTCAGGGCAAGGTTGCCATAGGTCTGGATCTGGATGGCCAAACTGGAGCTGAAGATTTTCTCAGCCCTGAGGGGGATGAGGGTATCGACAACCAATTGTATCGTGCTGTTGGGTGTGTGGCTGGTTACCGTGGCCCAGATGGTGCCATTTATCACTTTGAAAACACCTATATGCAGCGTTATGGCGTGAACAGACTAATGTTTGAAATTAGTGGTGTAGACAGCATCGTAAACGACGATGATGTGACGGTTACTACATATCGCGGTCTTGATGACTTAATGACTGATGCAAGTGGGAAAGATTTTGCTCCAGGTGGGACCCAGCGTGTTGATGCGCGCTGGGGCAAGCGGTTTATCCAAAAATTTAAAGGTAGAATCATTGATGGTGTTCTCACCACAGAGGCCAAGGACCTCGGTATTCCATGGTCAGAGACCTTTAATACACACTCAATCCAATGGGTTAAAGATGTACGGTTTAGCTTAAAGCTCACTCTTGAGGGAGCAGAGGGGTTGATGGGTGGTTATGTCGATGTTGAAAATTGGAATCAAAGATTTGTCAGATCTTGGTCCACACACCATTCAAGCTATGGCCAGGTATCAGCACCATCTGTTTACCGAGCTCTTACCCGCCTTGCCGATGCGTACCCTGATCCAGACACCGGTAAAAATACTGCTGTGTCTGCGGCTGCCGAATTAAAGTTTACGCAAGTATATATTTTGCATCCAGAGCCAGAGGTGTCGGGCCAACAAATTTCTTCCGGCGAACAGAGCATCGAGGAAGCGAGTCGATTAGCATCAGCGCAATAATGCTTCGCCTAAGGCCTATTGGGTATGACAGCATTGTAAAGGGCTGGCTGAATTCGCTAATTGCAATTTTGGGAGAGACCTTTGCTTCGCGAAGCTCTAATGAAAGCGAGCCGGCTGTTGGTGGTATTGCGTAAATACATTGCCGCTATAGGGCTTGCTGCGCTCAGCTTAGGTAATGCTTTCGCGGAAGACGATAATGTATCACTTTTGCTCCGCGACGGTAGAATCGGTTACGTTCTCACCAACAAATATTGGGCTGTTTATCAAACTCCAGATGGCACGGTAGAATGTCCCAAAGGCTTTAATCTTGGACCACGGGAGCAATTTGCCCTCTTGTTTCCTGACGACGGAACGAAGCGCACACTTTTAGAAACTCAACTCGCTCGTGAAAGCGAAATTTACCATCCGAGCACTTTAGAGGAGCCCTATCCTTTTTACGAAGTGGCTGGAAAAATAGCCTTAGGGCTGAACCTGGATGGAAAAAACGACTCTAATGATTTCAGTAGTCCCGATGGCGAACAGGGGGTCGACAACCAACTTTACAGAGTTCTTGGTTGTGTTTTGGGGTACCGGGGTCCCGACGGTGCCTTTTACCATTTCAGCAATGTTTGGTTGCAGCGGTACGGCGTAAATCGGTTGATGATTGAGATAACGGATGTTGAGAGTCTTGTTAATGATGCTGATGTCACTGTAACCACTTATCGAGGCCTCGATAGCTTGCTTAGCGATGCATCGGGAAAGGGTTTTATAGACGGTGGAACACAGCGTGTTGATGCACGTTGGGGCAAGCGATTTATTCATAGATTTAAGGGCAAAATAGCTGATGGAGTATTGACGACTGACACGGCTGATTTAGGTATTCCCTGGTCGGAACCATTTAACACGCATACGATACAGTGGATTAAAGATGTAAGGTTTAAATTACGACTTACACCCAAAGGGGCTGAAGGGCTGATGGGTGGTTACATTAATGTGGAGGATTGGAACCGTCGTCTGGTAAGGTCCTTATCGACGCACCACTCAAGTTATGGGCAGGGTTCCGCACCCTCATTGTATAGAGCTTTACGAAGGGTGGCGGACGCCTACCCTGATCCTGAAACAGGCGAGAACACAGCAGTATCTGCTGCGGCTGAATTGAGATTCACTCAGGTGTACATTTTACATCCGGAGCCTGAAGATATGATCCAAAAAGTGGCTTCTGAGGCAGATGACATTGAGATCAAGGCTAGGTTAAGATAGCGAGTTAAATTTATACCTTTGAAGAATTTACTTTTTCAGTCTTGCTACCAATTGATCGACCAGTCATTTTACTTAACCAGTGCCCAACCAAACTTACCCTTATATTTAATGCCGGAGACCGGATATGGCCAAAGCTGCACTAAGCAGTAGTCCCCCCCAAGAGAATGTCGATGCTGACTTTGATTGGCCAAGTGTTGTCTACTCGCTTCTGATCTCTAGAGTTCTTGATGACCTTGAAGAGACGACTTTGTTGCCAGAGCGTAAAATGTTCTATCAGTTCTCGGCGCGTGGGCATGATCTCTCTCAAATTCTACTGGCTCAATGTCTCAAAAGCTCCCGAGATGCAGCAACTGGTTATTACCGTTCACGGCCAATGTTACTAGGTTTGGGTGTCCCTCTCGATGAAGTGATTGCAGCTTCACTTGCCAAGGAGGGGGGGTATAGCGATGGCCGGGATATTGGAACCGTATTTAATTTTGCTAACCCAAATGGTCCTAAAGCGCTTCCGATGTGTGGTGGCGTTGGTTCACAATTCACGCCAAGTGCAGGTTGGGCACTCGCTCTTGAATATCGCCGGGGCGTCCTCAAAGAATGTACGAAAGATAATCCCATCGCGGTAGTTCTTGGTGGTGATGCATCTGTTGCGACGAACGGATTTTGGTCATCTCTAACTATAGCGACAACATTGAAGATACCATTACTGTTTTACATCGAGGATAATGGTTATGGTATTTCTGTGCCTGGCCATTACCAAACGCCTGGTGCAGATATTGCTTCCAACTTGGCAAGTTTTAGGGGGCTTACTATACTGAGTGGTTCTGGTACTGATCCGTCGGAGGCTTTGCAGCTTATCACGTCGGCGGTCTCTCATGTTAGGAGCCGTAAAGGTCCAGCTCTTCTTCGTCTTACTGTTCCTCGACTCTCCGGGCATTCGGCACAAGATACTCAAGACTATAAAAGCTCAGAAATTATTGAGAGTGAAAAATCCAGCGACCCATTACCGCGTCTCAAAAAGTATTTGGTACCTAATATGATGGCGGATGAAGAATGGAGCGAGTTGGAGCATAAGGCTAAGTCTGATGTGCATGCAGCGCTAAAAAGAGTTGAAAAGCGCGATGTTTTATCTTCGTCCAAGCTCACCCGATTTGTTTTTACAGAAATAGATAAAGAGGGGAATCCGGAGCTCCAATCTGTAGGTGGTCTATGGCCAGAAGGACATGTGTACCCCAAAACGAGCCAGAACCCGGCGCCCGAGGGGCCTCGTATCAATATGGTTACGGCCATTCGACGCACCTTGGAACATGAGCTTGAGACCAATCCGAAAATGCTTTTATTTGGTGAAGATGTCGGGCCTAAAGGTGGAGTGCATGCAGTTACGATGGGTCTACAGAAAAAATTTGGTATTGAACGTGTGTTTGACACAAGTCTATCGGAAGAGGGTATCATTGGGCGCGCTGTAGGCATGTCTCTTGCGGGCCTGCTTCCGGTTCCCGAAATTCAATTCCGAAAATATGCGGAGCCAGCAGCTGAACAGCTTAATGACTGCGGTACCATGCGATGGCGAACGGGCAATCGCTTTGCTGCCCCAATGGTGGTAAGAATGGCTGGTGGTTTTTCAAAGTGTGGCGACCCTTGGCATAGCCAAACAAATGAAGTTCAATGGATTCATAATACTGGTTGGCATGTTTTGACTCCCTCAAATGCAGAAGATGCTGTTGGCCTCTTGAGAACAGCTTTGCGCGGCAATGACCCGGCGATCTTCTTTGAACATCGCGGTTTGCTAGACCTCCGCTGGTCACGTCGCCCTTATCCGGGTGATGATTTTGTCATTCCACTTGGTCGTGCCAAATTGATCACTTCAGGCACGAACCTGACAATAGTGACATGGGGGGCGATGGTAGACCGGTGTGAAGAGGCAGTACTGGAATCGGGTGAAAGTGTCGAAGTTATTGATCTACGTACTTTGGTACCTTGGGATTACGATACCGTTATGGAATCAGTACGTAAAACCCATAGATGTCTTATAGTTCATGAAGACATTGCTATTGCGGGCTTCGGCGCTGAAATTGCTGCGGTTGTCACTGCGGAGTGTTTTCTAGATCTTGATGCTCCACCCGAGCGTCTCACAATGCCCGATATACCAAGTCCACATAACCCAGCACTTTTGGATGCAGCAGTCCCAAATGTGGATAGCATTCAGGAAGCAATCAACAATATTATAAATTTCTGATTAAAATGAATAAAATTGATATCATTGTCTCTGAAGAGCAGGCTGAGGGCACGCGGTTTGTACTGCGTACTTGGCTCAAGTCCCCTGGTAGTGCTGTGTCGGTGGACGAACCAATCGCAGAAATAGAAACTGATAAGGTTACGATGGAGGTTCCCGCACCGTCTTCTGGCGTTCTAGGAGATAACCTTACTGAAGCTGGTACAGAAGTTGAGCCCGGTATGATAATTGGTAGTATCGCATCGGGCGGTTCAGATAATGTCGCGGATAAATCCCTAGAGACAGAAAGCCCGGTTTCTCCAAAACCATCACCCATTACTAGTAGAGGGAATGTTGATTCCGAATTGAGGCATTCGCCGTCTGTCCAGCGCTTACTCGAACAACACAATTGTGACCCTGCAGTGATCACGGGAACTGGCCGTGGAGGGCGCATAACTCGCAGTGATGTTCTTGCCCATGTTGAAAAGCTACCGCGGGATCCTGCTCCAAAGAAACCGCAAACTGCAGATTCGTTGGTAAGTAAAGGCCAAAAAATACCACATGATTCTATGCGGCTAGCTATAGCTGAACATATGCAACGTAGCGTTTCAATTGCACCGCATGTCACGGCAGTGTTTGAAGTAGACTTTACAAAAATTATTCGCGACCGTGAATTGTTGAAAGATGAGTTTCGACGCCAGAATACGAACCTCACCTATACGGCCTACTTTGTTGCGGCGTGCGTAAAGGCTATTCACACTGTGCCGGCCGTGAACAGCCGGTGGCATGATGATGGCCTAGAGGTATTCTCGGATATCAATATTGGTGTTGGTACTTCATTGGGTGATAAAGGTTTAGTGGTTCCGGTGATACACGGAGCGCAAAACCTTTCTTTGCAAGAAATCGCAGAGCGATTGTCAGATATCACGGGGCGTGCTCGTTCCAGCAAGCTCCGCACCAAAGATATGCAAGGAGGAACCTTTACTATTTCTAACCACGGCGTTTCAGGAAGCCTTTTCGCAACCCCTATTATTATTAATCAGCCGCAGTCTGCTATACTAGGCATTGGGAAACTGGAGAAACGTGCCGTAGTTCGAGAGGTTGACGGGCGCGACAGCATTGTCATATGTCCGATGGCCTATGTGTCTCTCACCCTTGATCATAGAGTTCTCGATGCTCATCAGGCGAATTCGTTTCTTACAAAATGGGTGCAAACAATTGAAGAGTGGAGCTAGTGTTTGGCGGACTAATCAAAAATTCTATTAAAGTTAGGCGTCGTAATCGAGCTCCACATTATCGCTCATCGGAATAGCTTGGCAGGTCAGCACATAACCTTGCTCGACCTCTTCATCTGTCAGGCCAAAGTTTGCTTTCATTTCTACTTTTCCGCTGATCACTTTGGCGCGGCATGTTGCGCAAACGCCGGCCTTACAGGCGAAGGGAACGGGCAGGCCGAGTGCGCTAACGTTTTCAAGTATACTGCCTTTTTCGGAATCAAAAACAAAGGACCGTCTGCGCCCCTCTAAGGATATCTGAACTTTGTTTCCTGCAGCTTGCTTCTGAAGTGTTTTGGCGGTGTCAATCTGTGCCTGCGACAAGCTGCCAGTGGTGAAGTGTTCCACCATAACTTTATTTTTTGGGACGCCCCCTTTAGAAAGGGCCTCTTCAATCGCGGTCATCATCGGTCCGGGGCCGCAGATAAAAAATTTATCAATCTGACTTGTGTTAATGACGCTTTCCAAAACTTCCAATGTTTTTTCTTTGTCTAGGCGACCGTTGAAAAGCTCAACCTCACCTTCCTCATCTTCCAGAAAATGATAGAGTTGCAGTCTGCCAATATACTTGTTTTTCAATGCGGCGAGCTCTTCAAGAAACATGATCGAGCTGCTGTCACGGTTTCCGTAGAGGAGAGTGAATGCGCTTTGTGGCTCTAAGGCCAGTCCGGTTTTGAGGATCGATAGGATGGGTGTAATTCCAGATCCTCCGGCAAAAAGAACATACTGACGCTGATCGTCTTTTTCGAACTTGCAGGTAAAGCTTCCGTGCGGGGGCATCACTTCAAGCGTTGCGCCCGTCTCGAGTTTGGTGTTCGCCCAAGTTGAGAAGATGCCCTGGGGAATTTGTTTGATCGCAATGCGCAAAGAATTTTCTTGAGGAGAAACGCAAACCGAATAATTTCGCCGGACTTCTTCATTGCCAAAAGCCTGCTTAATGGTCAAATGCTGGCCGGGTTGGAATGCGAACTTCTTAGAGAGGTCCTTTGGGACATCAAAAAGAACGGACACTGAGTCCTGCGTTTCGCGACGAACTTCAGAAACCTTTAGTGCGTAAAATGATGCGGGCATGTTGGCTCAATGACACTTAAATCGGTCAAAAGGTTCTTTGCAACTTTCACATTTCCATAAAGCTTTGCATGGGGTTGATCCAAATCGGCTAACTTCTTTTGTCATAGTTGAACTGCATTGAGGGCAGGCGACTACATTTTTCTCCAAATCACTACTGCGCGGCGGTGGCGCGATTCCATAATCGCGGAGCTTCTTCAGGCCAGATTTGCTGATCCAATCCGTGGTCCATGGCGGTGAGATGCTTGTTTTTATATCCACATACTCAAGTTTAGCCGAATCTAATGCCTCGCGGATCGAGGTCTCAATTGCCAGAGTCGCAGGGCAACCGGTATAGGTTGGGGTAATCATAACGGACGGGGGATCTTCGCAAAATTCACGGACGATCCCAAGATCGACAATGGAAATGACTGGTATTTCTGGGTCCGGGACGTTGGCCAAAATGGCCATGACACGATCACGCAGCATCGGTGTCACCAAGTTGCGCTAGGGTGGGCTCGGGGCAGGAACTGCATTTCAGCAAGAATATGACCGAGGTGTTCAGAGTGATGACCAGTTCTTCCGCCATAAATTGGTGTCGGTAAATCAACAACAGGAAGTGTAGCGGCCTCAAAGGTTTTCTGAAGAGTCGCATCGAACTCTGCGCGTAATGTGTCTTTGGCCACCGCGATATCAAGCTCTATCAATATTGAATCTATCTTATCACCTGCGAATAATTCATCGAGAAATCGCCACATCCAATCGAAGCCTTTGATTAAGCGTTCGTGGCTCTCGTTAGTGCCGTCGCCTAGGCGCACAACCCACTCCGACGCCCAATCGGCGTGATATCTAATTTCTTTCAATGACTTAGCCGCAATGGAGGCTAAGTGCTCATCAGACGATTCGCAAAGTTTTCGATATAGGAGGGATTGCCATGTGGAGAACAAAAACAGGCGGGCAACTGTCTGTGCGAAGTCGCCGTTGGGTTGTTCCACAAGAAGGCAGTTTCGAAATTTGAATGTATCGCGGTGAAACGCTAATTTATCGGCATCGCGGCCTTGTCCTTCGATCTTGCCGGCATACTCAAGTAGTAGAGTCGCTTGGCCAATAAGATCAAGTGCAATATTAGAAATTGATAAATCAACTTCAAGGGTGGGCGCTTTGCCGGACCACTCTGACAGTCGCTGTGACAAGATTAAGGAATCGTCTCCGAGCCCCACAAGGTATTCGAAGAGAGCTGTTTCGCGTTTCATGGGTCTAGAGGTTCTTTACGTTGTCAGGAATTTTGTAAAATGTTGGGTGTCGGTAAATCTTGGACTCCGCAGGCTCGAACATAGCGCCAGATTGATCCGGATCTGATGCAACAATATGTGCCGATTGAACGGCCCAAAGGCTTACGCCCTCCATCCGCCGCGTATAAACGTCGCGCGCATGTTTTAGCGCCATTTTCTTATCTGCTGCGTGCACTGAACCCGCGTGCTTATGTGACAGTCCGCCCTTTGGGCGAATGAAAACCTCCCACAAGGGCCATTCCAAGTTGCTTGGGGCTTTCATGCTAGGCGACCTTCTTAACTGGGTTATGCCTCGCGGCGTGTGCGGCGGCGGCCTCGCGGACCCACGCGCCGTTTTCCCAAGCATTAGTTCTTGCTGAAATACGTTCTTTCGCTACAGGGCCTTCACCTTTAACAACGGACCAGAATTCGGACCAATTAATTTCGCCAAAGTCATAATGCTCGCGGTCTTTATTCCACTTCAGTGCGGAATCTGGAATCTTAAGATCAAGGGCCTCTGCTTGCGGGACCGTTACATCCACAAATCTCTGCCTGATCTCATCGTTTGTTTCTCGCTTAATACGCCACCGCATCGATTGTGCTGTATTCGGAGAATTGTCATCGGTGGGACCAAACATCATCAATGACGGCCACCACCACCGATTCAAGGAATCCTGTGCCATCTCTTTCTGCTCAGGCGTGCCGTTTGCCATCGCCATCATTATTTCGTAGCCCTGGCGTTGGTGGAAGCTTTCCTCTTTACAGACACGCACCATCGCCCGCGCGTAGGGTCCGTATGAGGTACGTTGAAGGGGGACTTGGTTCATGATTGCCGCGCCATCTACAAGCCAACCAATCGCTCCAATATCTGCCCAATTTTGGGTAGGATAATTGAAAATCGTCGAATACTTGGAGCGGCCCGTGTGCAGCGCTTCGACCATCTCTTCCCGAGAGATGCCCAAAGTCTCTGCTGCAGAATACAGATATAGGCCGTGGCCGCCTTCGTCTTGTATTTTGGCCAGCAATACGGCTTTACGGCGAAGTGAGGGTGCGCGCGTTAACCAATTGCCCTCTGGGAGCATACCGACAACCTCGGAGTGTGCATGTTGAGATATTTGGCGAATGAGGGTCCGGCGGTATGCCTCCGGCATCCAGTCGTTTGGCTCGATGAATTCATCGGCAGCTATTCGCGCCTCAAAAGCCTCGGTCAGCTCTGCAGTCTCAGCGCTACCCGTCGGGGCTGGCTTGTCGTCGTGTTTCTGTAATTGCGTTGTATACATGCTCTTTTTCCGACTCTACAGGGTTACTTCTGGTTCAATTATAATAACAAACCGAACGTTCGGTCAATTAATAAATAACGTATCTATGCACGCTCTAAAAGCAAGGCAATGCCTTGACCCACCCCAATACACATCGTGCAAATCGCATACTTATTTTTCCGATTTTGCAACTCAAGAGAAGCTGTTTGAACCAGGCGAGCACCGGACATACCCAGGGGGTGTCCGAGGGCGATTGCACCGCCATTTGGGTTGACGTGGTCGGCGTTATCCGGGAGACCGAGCTCACGCATGACCGCAAGCCCCTGGGAGGCAAATGCCTCATTTAGTTCAATAATATCGATGTCTGAGATCGAGAGGCCCTGCCGATCAATGAGTTTTTTTGTCGCTGGCGCAGGGCCAATGCCCATGATGCGTGGTGGAACCCCGGCGGCTGCGGCGCCAACTACCCGTGTGATTGGGGTAAGACCATATTTTT
>PASS01000080.1 GCA_002712165.1 Fidelibacterota bacterium | reverse complement strand
GTTGTTTATGGAATACTGTCAATCAGAGAGCTTTATGTTTGACGACGGCAAGGTGAAGAGCGCTTCGTTTGATACATCACAAGGGTTTGGCCTACGTGCAGTAGCAGGCGAGACTACTGGTTTTGCCCACGCATCGAACATAGATGAACAGTCCATTTCTCGCTCCGCTGATACAGTTAAAGCCGTACGCAGTGGTAACGGTGGTACATTAGCTATGCCGCCCATTGGTACTAATCAAAACCTTTATACTGATTCCAATCCACTACCTTTAGTTTCCTTCAACTTGAAAGTTGAAACACTTGCAGAGATAGACGCCTATGCTCGTGCTAAAGACCCGCGTGTAAAGCAAGTAACGGCATCGCTCGCCGGATCTTGGCAGGCTGTACATATTGTGCGCTCCGGAGGTCAAGAAGCGGCAGATATTCGCCCCCTCGTTCGGCTAAATGTCAGTGTCGTGGTCGAAGATGGCGGTCGTATGGAAGCTGGTAGTTATGGTGTGGGTGGACGCACAACTTATGGAGAGTTCCTAAAACCGGCAACTTGGAGGGCGGCTGTTGACGAAGCACTGCGGCAGGCCCTTATTAATCTTGAATCCGTGGACGCTCCTGGTGGCGAAATGCCCGTAGTACTAGGTCCAGGCTGGCCTGGAATTCTGCTGCATGAAGCCGTCGGTCATGGCCTAGAGGGAGACTTCAATCGAAAGAAAACTTCCGCGTTTTCAAATCTTATGGGAGAAAAAGTCGCATCCAAGGGAGTCACCGTTGTTGATGATGGCACCTTCGCAGACCGGCGAGGCTCACTAACTATTGATGATGAAGGCACACCAACCTCTAAAACCGTACTTATTGAGGATGGTGTTCTCACCGGTTATTTACAAGATCGACTCAATGCACGGCTCATGGGCATGAAACCAACTGGCAATGGGCGGCGCGAGTCTTATGCTCATCATCCCATGCCGCGCATGACTAACACTTTCATGCTCAGCGGTGATAAATCACACGAAGAAATAATCAAAACTGTGAAGAAAGGTATTTATGCCGTGAACTTCGGAGGTGGCCAAGTGGACATCACCTCAGGGAAGTTTGTATTCTCTGCTACAGAAGCCTATTTGATTGAGCATGGCAAAGTTACTCAACCTTTAAAGGGCGCAACACTTATCGGTAACGGACCCGACGTGCTGACTAAAGTTTCCATGATCGGCAACGACATGAAATTAGACCCCGGGATTGGTACATGTGGAAAGGATGGGCAGGGAGTGCCTGTTGGGGTAGGCCAACCTACTCTAAAAATTGAACAATTAACTGTCGGTGGTACGGCAGTCTGATTAGATAGTACATGGACTTTATAGCACCCATTAAATCTTCTCAGATTTGGTGCGGACTAAGATTTATAAACGCTGACTCTTCTGGGGTTTAGCGCAAATGGCGGACCAACTAAAATCAATCCTGCATAAAAGGGGAAACCAATGGCATTTGATCCAGTAGATCTTAAAGGCAAGAAATTACTAATTACTGGCGTTACTGGTCAGGTCGCGCGTCCACTTGTGAATGCCTACGCCAAAAATGCAGATGTCTATGCTATGGCCCGTTACGGCAAGGAGGAAGACCGCGAAGCGATGGAAGTTGCTGGTGCAACACCGTTAAAAGCGGACCTAAATGACCCCGCATCACTCTCCGCAGTGCCGGATGATCTGGATTACGTCATCAACGCTGCCGTAGCAAAGTCGGGTGATTTCGCCGAGGATTTAAAGGGCAATGCAGAAGGCGTCGGCCACTTGATGGCGCGGTGCAAAAACGTGAAGGCTTTTCTGCACATTTCAACTACAGGCATTTATGCTCAAGGCAACCAAGAGCCGCGCCCGGAATCTAGCCCGATGGGAGACAATCACAAAAATCTCCTGCCTACCTACTCTATTTGCAAGATTGCCGCAGAAAGTACCTGCCGCTTTGCGGCCTCCATCTACGGCGTTCCTACCACTATCGCACGCTTAAACGTGCCTTACGGCGACAATGGTGGATGGCCAGCCATGCATTTGGAGGCCATGCGTAAAGGAGAGCCAATAATCATCCACCCGACAAGCCCAAATTTTTATAATCCAATCCATGTTGATGACTACATTGAAAAAATTCCACGCTTACTCGCCTGCGCTAGTAAGGACATCACACTTACTAACTTCGGCGGCTCTCAAAAAGTCAGTATTGAAGAATGGTGCAATTACATAGGCGAACTAACCGGACTAGAGCCAAAACTCATGCCCAACGCTATGGCCTTCGGTAGTATCACAATTGATCTAACGATTATGCACGGACTGATCGGCGAGACCAAAGTAGACTGGCGCGACGGAATGAAGCGTATGGTCAAGGCGCTGGCGCCAGAAGCGCTGGCTGTCTGAGCTTAGCCCTAACGAATAGTAAGTTCAGAAACCTAGAAGTTTTCTAGAATCTTTTTCGCTAGCATTTCCTCCATTATACGACGAATGGATTTGTCTGGACTTGAATGCCGCACGGAAATTCCAAAACTCACGTCACCAATAGCTACTGCCACGCCATCACCCCACCAAAGAGATTGGTCGCCGTAGGGCAGTGGTTCGGGTTCGCTAGGAATGACATGCTCTGCAGCGGCCTCATGGAAAGACTCTAAAAAGTGCTTTGGGCCTTCGCTACCCTCTGGCCAAAACATCATGTTAAGAATCGCGTAAGTACCGCCCTCTTCGGGCACTTCACTGGTTCCCCAGTAGCATGTGGAAGAATATGCGCCGTCACGTGTAATGCCGTCATCCTGCCTATCTCCCGTCCTAACCGCGACCCCAATGACTCGCTGCACATCGGCAGCATTTATCATATCGCAAGCATTAATTTGCGCCGATTCGCCACCGGTAGAATCACCCGAGCCTGGCCTAGCTACAACGGCAATCGCTAAACCGGCGCCCGCTAACCCCGCTATTAACAAAATCGCCGTGATACCGCGCGACCGCATTTTTAAGCCCTCCATAAACACAATTTGTTCGCAGCGTAATATAGTGTCACTTTAGGGTAAACGGTGACAGAATTAACCGTACTAATTACTTAAAATTTTAAGGTTATCATTAGGACCATACTAATTTTTAATCAAAAATGCTGAATACACTCTCCCGCATACTCGTTGGTTTAAGCCATCGTCGCCCTTGGGTCATACTTGGGTCTTCGATTTTGGCTGCAGCTTTGGCAACACTTGGCGCCACTGAAACTCTAACGTTTAATACCGATACTCGAGCACTATTCGCCAAAGATTTGCCGTTTCGCATCGCAGAAAATAATTTTGAACTTCAATTTCCAAGCGAATATGACCTTACTGTTGCTGTTATCGACGGACCAACTGTGCAGGATGCGCAGTCTGCAGCTAATCGCCTCGCCGAGTCCTTAGCCCCGCATACAGATATTTTCGAGTCCGTTCGTAATCCAACTGGCGGTACTTTTTTTGAAAAAAACGGCTTACTTTATCTATCAATAGAGGATTTGGACACCCTTGCTACCGAACTTGCCATCGCACAGCCATTACTGGGCGCCATTGCCACCGACCGCAATGCGCGAGGTCTTCTCCAACTTCTTGATTTTGCTTATACCGCAGCGGCAGAAGGAGAAGACTCCACAGTCGCTTTTGCACCAACCGCCAACCAATCTGCAAAAGTCATTGAGAAGCATCTAAATGGTGAGCCAACCAGTATGAACTGGGAGAATTTATTCACGGCACTCACACCACCAGGTCAGACAGCGCGTTCTATGGTCATCTCCAAACCTGTCTTAAATATCGGCGCACTCCAGCAAGGCGAAAAAGCTGCAACACTCATTCGAAAAACAGCAAAAGACCTCGAAATAACACCCAATAATGGCTACCGCTTGCGCCTAACCGGCCAAATTCCCCTCAACGACGAGGAGTTCGCCACAGTCGCAGAAGGCACCAGCGTTGCCGGCTTAGTGGCCATGACGCTAGTTGCCATCCTCTTATTTTTAGCATTGGGTTCGAGCTATGCCGTAGCAGCAGCTATCATCACACTTGTTATCGGCCTTCTTTTAACTTTTGGTTGGGCTGCTTTATCTGTAGGTGAAATAAATTTGATTTCAGTTGCTTTCGCAATCATGTTCGTAGGCTTAGCCGTTGATTTTAGTATTCAATTCTGCACGCGATATCGAGCCGAATTATATGATCAACCCGACATACCAGAAGCATTCAGGAACGCATTGGATAATACCGGCGCCATCATGGCGAAGCCATTATTCTTAGCTGCGACAGCAACTGCAATCGGATTTTTCTCATTTTTGCCCACAGATTATCTTGGTGTATCCCAGCTTGGTGTTATTGCCGGTGGCGGTATGCTTATTGCTGTTCTGCTCAGTTTTACGGTACTTCCCGCAATACTTACACTTATCCGCCCAAACAGAGATACAAGCCGTATAGGTTATTTAAAAGCAGCACCTATCAACCAGGCGCTGATCACTTACCGCAGTGCTGTTCTTTTTCTAGCAGCACTGTCAGCCGTTGTATCCCTCGCGATTTTGCCGCGCCTTATATTCGACTTTGATCCGCTAAAACTAAAAGACCCCAACACAGAGTCTATGTCTACCGCACTGGAACTTATGGATGATCCCTTAATTAATCCCAACACCCTAAATTTGTTGATTAAAAGTGAGTCCGAACTTCTCAGGTTGGCAAACCAATTAGAAAGACTGCCCGTAGTCGGTCAAACAGTGACAGTATTTGATCTTATACCCAAGAATCAGGACGAGAAACTCGCGATCATTGATGACCTCTATCTTATGCTAGGCCCGGTACTAGACCAAGCTTCTAACGCCATGCCACCACTCGATGATATTCGAAAAGCGGCAGCAAGTGCAGAAGACAGCATCAGTAGCTATCTTGAAACAGAAAAAGCGGCTGGAGATTTACAAAGAGCTGCCGAGCGTCTTGTGCCAATACTTAACCGCCTCGTACACGACGCGGATGACGAGACTCTCAAGTCTCTATCAAGCAGCCTTCTCAGTGGATTCGATCAAGCGCTCGCGCCATTAAAAGTGAGCCTGGAAGCCGATTATATTTCCATCGATGATCTACCCAAATATTTACGAGATACTTTTATTGGTAAAGACGAACATTATCGGTTGCAGATCCTACCTGCCGAGATAAAACCAGACATATACACACTCACCCGTTTTGTATTGTCTGTTCGCGCGGTAGCACCAAGCGTTAGCGGTGACCCAGTTACCATTTTTGAGACCGGAAAATTAGTAACCCGCGCCTTTGCATCAGCGGCGATCTTAGCCGTGATCGCAATCAGCATACTGCTTATCTTTGTGATGCGCAGCATTGGAGATGTTCTGAGAGTCCTAGCACCTCTAATGCTCGCAGCTACTCTTACGCTAGGCACATGTGCTGCAATCGGTTTTCCACTAAACTTCGCCAATATAATAGCCCTACCTCTTCTGCTAGGCGTTGGCGTGGCCTACCCGATTTATTTTGTGATGGCATGGCGCGCGGGCGAGACCACTTTACTCACCGCCCCACCCGGGCGCGCCATGCTTTTTAGCGCTCTGACGACTACAGCAGCATTCGGCAGCCTCGCATTGTCTACCCACACCGGCACCGCAAGTATGGGCATACTACTAACATTAGCGATGGCCTACACACTGATTTCAACATTATTTGTGCTACCGGCCTTATTAGGAACGCCTCCAGTCAAAACCAATTAAACACCCGCTGCCAGTTTTGCAGCCAAGCTACGCATATGATCCACTAGTTTATCGACCCCACCCCGACCCAATACAGTAGAGAATTCACCTCGACGCAATGCCAACTGACTAATCGAGCCATCCATGTAAATGTCAATAATCCGCCACTTCTTGCTTGTCTGCCGCAAACGATAATCGAGAACAACAATCTCAGACCTAGTGTGTATTTCTGTGCTCACCATAATATTGCCGCGCCCAGCATCCGCTTCACCCTTGATTTCGAAGTACTCGCCTTCAAAATTATCAAACTGTGAGGCGTAGTTTGCAATTGTCCAGTCAGAAAAAGCTTCTACCACTGCTGTTCGTTCATTTTCACTCATTTTTTGCCATGCAATGCCAGATGAAACTCTTGCCATGGTCTCAAGATCAAATACATCACGGACTATTGGTGCTAATAGGTTGCGCCGACCTTCAAATTTAAGTGCTTTGGCATCCTTCATATTGGCCAACAAACCACTATGTAATTTTTCAACAACGACGGACGGCTTTTCTTCTGCATAGATACCCGTCGGCACGACGATAAAGACAAGCCCTATACAAAATACAACAAGGCAAAAGAATCGAGTCATAATTGGCTCCATGTATGGCACAGACGTAAACGGCACCCTATAGATTGGCAACACTATGGCGTAATGCCTCTTACGCCACCTCTAAATTTTTTTAATAAGGGGTGATCGCAGCCCCACTCACACTTAATATCTGTATCGCTGCTAGCTGAACGCTAAGAAAAGAGCGACTTATAGCCAAAATTGGTGGTTTCCTGACAATCTGTTACAGACCCGTCCAATTGCTCCTTTGTTTCGCCCATAAATTTGAATACGCTGAGCCCCTGTTGTTTAGCCTGCACCCGAAATGGACACCCCCAAATGAAGAGAGCCACTATATACAGTCGATCCGATCGCAGACGTGCAGGAGATGCCACACGTGTTAGTCCGGTGGCTTCCTCAGTAAATAGGGTCACACCAGAAACCACAATCTCCTCGAAGAACTGGTGGCGCATTTTTTATGAGCGGTATGAACGGTTATTACTTTTTATAGGAAGTGGCGCATTCACTCTGGTTATCGTTCTCGGTTATTCCCAATTGACTAACCCTTTATCACTTACGCAGAAAGATATCGACCTTGCGGTCCAGCACTCACTCGAGAATATGCCTCCGAAATATTCAGGTGCATCAGCAGCATATCAAACTGTACGGCCGTCTGTGGTGCGTGTGCAAACCTATAAAGTAGATGAGGAAAGCGGTGAGGATACACCCGATGGCACTGGCACAGGTGTCGTTATTGTAGATAGCGGTATTATCCTCACTAATTTTCATGTTGTCAGCACAGCGCAAAGTATCAAAGTAACTTTTTCTGATGGCTCAGAGTCGGATGCCGATATAATCTCTGTACAGCCCGAGGATGACTTAGCTGTCATTCAGGCCAAAGTCTTACCTGATGACCTGATCCCCGCCACAATGCGTTCAACCGCCGATCTTGCGTTGGGTGATGAGGTAATCGCTATTGGTTATCCATTTGGTATCGGCCCGTCTGTGTCCTCGGGTGTGATTTCAGGATTTGGACGCGAATACCGAAACCCAAAAGGCGAACGGGTTCTCTCCAATCTCATACAGTTCGATGCGGCTGCTAACCCTGGAAATTCAGGAGGGCCATTAGCAACAGTAAACGGCGAAGTGGTGGGTATCATCACAGCTATTCTTAACCCGTCGGATCAACGCGTATTCATCGGTATCGGCTTTGCCGTACCTATTGAAAACGCCGCCTCCGCGGCTGGCATGTCACCATTTTAATATTCGAGTAAGAAGCGGGGCGCTATGGATACCAACGATCCGAAAAGCACAGATATTTCAATACTCATGGAACGTGTGCTGTATGAGGTCAAGAAAATCGTAGTTGGCCAAGACCGTTTTCTTGAACGTGTTCTGGTCGCTATACTAGCACAAGGGCACTTGCTAGTAGAAGGAGTGCCTGGCCTAGCCAAGACTCTCACAATCAAAACTCTTGCTAAAACTATACGCGGAAATTTTAAACGTATTCAATTTACACCTGATCTTGTGCCAGCGGATCTTGTAGGCACGCGTATTTACAGCCAGAAAACTGGCGAATTCACCACTTCACTTGGACCAGTGTTTACCAATCTATTACTCGCCGACGAAATCAACCGCGCACCAGCCAAAGTGCAAAGCGCACTTCTCGAAGTTATGCAGGAATACCAAGTCACTATTGCCGGCCAAACTCACCCAGTACCGAGACCATTTCTTGTGATGGCTACGCAGAATCCCATCGAAACAGAAGGAACTTACCCGCTACCCGAGGCTCAGGTAGACCGCTTTATGATGAAGGTTCTAGTAGACTACCCAACCGAAGAAGAAGAATTTGTTATTGTCGAACGCGTGACTGGAATTGCAAAAGCGGTCGCTACAGTTGCCAATACTGAGCAGATTCAAGCGGTTCAGAAAAAATGCCGAAATGCCTACGTGGACCCAGCGCTGATGCAATATGCGGTGCGTCTGACAGCAGCAACACGCGATCCGGAAAAATACGGTATCGCAGATTTAGCCAAATTTATTACATTTGGAGCCAGTCCACGTGCGACTATTCATCTTATAGAAAGTGCTCGGGCCCTCGCCTTCCTGCGAGGCCGGGACTATGTTTTGCCCCAGGAAGTGGTTGATTTAGCACCAGACGTATTCCGTCACCGGATCGTCTTGTCCTACGAAGCCTTAGCTGAATCGCTAACGGCCGACCAAATTATTTTGCGGATTATGGATAATGTTCCTGCTCCCGAAAAACCACTAGAGGCCCATTTCGCAAATGCCATCTAATCCTGAAGTAATTCTTAGACGTCTAGAATGGACGATTATCCGCCGATTAGATGGCCTCTTAAATGGAAACTATCGATCATTATTCCGGGGATTCGGCCTTGATTTTGCAGACCTACGCGAATACCAGGTGAACGATGACGTTCGTCACATGGACTGGAACGTCACTGCGCGTATGCAAGCACCCTATGTGCGCGAATATAATGAAGACCGCGAAGTTACCGCATGGTTCCTCCTCGACCTAAGCCCATCTGTGTACTTTGGCTCAAAAAGTGTCAAAAAACTCATGGTGCTAATAGACTTTATCGGCGTGTTCGCACGAATTCTAACCCGCCACGGCAATCGCACCGGGGTTTTGCTATATAGTGGAGGAGTGGAAGGAGTCATTCGACCACGCGGTGGTCGGAAACATGTACTGCACATTCTAAATCGCTTGTTGACGAGACCTGAAAATTCAACGACGCAGACAACCGATCTGTCTAATTTTATCGTCACGGCCCGGCAGATTATTAAACAGCGATCTCTAGTTTTTCTAGTCTCCGACTTCATAAGTTTGCCTGGGTGGTCAGGTCCCTTAACTCAACTAGCCCAACGCCACGAACTGGTTGCCGTTCGCCTTTATGATGCTCTAGAAATGGACCTCCCCGATCTTGGCTTTATTGTTATGCAAGACTCCGAGACCGGCGAGCAAATGCTTGTTGATACTCATGATAAAAAGTTTCGTACGCGCTTCGCTGCAGTCGCGCAAACTAAGGAAATTGAGTTACGGAATGCCTTGATCAGTGCCGGAGTAGATACCCTTGAATTATCGACCACAGATAATTTGATAGAATCTATTATAAGGTTTGTTGAATTGCGCAAATTACAAAGCCAACGTAAAGGCAGCGGATCACTAAAAAAAATGGAGGCCTGCCATGACCTTTCTATGGCCTAATCTCCTATACTTACTCTTGACGGTGCCACTGCTCGTAGTGGCTTATTTTCTATTACTCCGACGTAAAAACCTAACTGCCATCCGCTATTCCGGTCTTAGCACAGTTAAAGATGCCTTGGGCGCAGGACAGAAATTTCGGCGCCATATTCCGCCATTTCTTTTTCTACTGGCACTGATCGTTATGATCACCGCCATCGCCCGACCAGCAGCCGTCATTACCTTACCCACCCAGCGCGATACGGTGATTCTAGCCATGGATGTCTCTGGCAGTATGCGTGCGGTAGACGTTGAGCCCAGTCGGCTCGTAGCCGCCCAGGACGCAGCGCGCACCTTTGTGGCCGAGCAGCCAAGCTCTACACGTATTGGCATTGTCGCGTTTGCGGGAACAGCCTTGACCGTGCAGCCACCAACTTTTGTACGTGAAGACATATTAGGTTCTATTGAGCGGTTCACGACACATCGGGGAACAGCTATTGGCAGCGGCATTCTCGCTTCGCTGCAAGAACTCTTCCCCAGTGCTAACTTTGATCTCGGCGATATGGGCCACGATCGCTGGCGTAATCAGCGCCGGCGAGGCCGGCCCTTGGGAAGTTTATCCGGCATGGAACGAAGCCTGGGCCCAATCATGGGTGGGGAAGAAGAAACTCAAAAAGAGGAAGAACCGGCCGAACCTGGCTCCTACCAATCAGCAGCCATCATCTTATTAACCGATGGGCAAGCGACGACAGGGCCGGACCCAATTGAAGCCGCCCACCTAGCCGCAAAAAAGGGTGTCCGCGTGTATACAGTCGGTATCGGGACACCGGAGGGTGCAACTCTTGGATTTCAGGGCTGGTCCATGCGCGTGCGCTTGGACGAGGAGACTTTAAAGTCTATAGCCGACATCACCCGCGGCGAATATTTCTATGCAGGATCCGCCATTGACCTGAAAAAAATCTATCAAGGTCTCAATGCTCAGTTGGTTCTAGAAAAAAAAGAGACAGAAATAACAGCACTTTTCTCCGCCCTCGCCGTAACACTTGCAGTCATGTCAGCTCTGTTATCCATGATGTGGTTCAGCAGGATTGCGTAAATTAAACACCGCTATGTATAGGTTAACAGAACCTAAATCAGCGATACTTGGGATCGCGATAAATCTTCATCCTAGAAATTCTGCCGTTTGGAGCAAAGGTGAATGCATGAATTGTGTTCTCAACTGCGAGGCCCGAATGCACACGAAGTGCCATTGCGGCTGCACCCATACCCGAATTTCCTACTGGAAGCAGCAGTTCATAACGAGCACCGCGTGCGATTAATGCAGAAAGATAGGATTCTAAAGCGTCTCGCCCAACAATAGGCCGACTGCCAGCAGGGTCTTCAATAACCGCATCATCGCCAAATAATGACGAAGCAGTAGCCATTTCGTTGGAATTCAGGGCGTCAATAAATAATTCCAATGGATCTGTTGAGTTGTTTTCTACCACAGGGGGGGGTAGTGACGCCTGGGGTGCCACCGCTGCTTTTGGAGATACCTTTGTGACGGTTTGGTCCGAGGGCGCAGGTTGCTGGGTCACTGCAACGTTATCGCTACTACTAAAAGCAATGGCTGTACCAAATCCATCCATGTGGCCGAAGCTAAATATGGACATGCCTTTTCGTTCGCGCCGAACATTAATTAAGGCATCTGCACCTAATTCCGCCGCTTTTGCTTTTAACAGGATATCCGTTTTTGTCTCGATAGAAGGCCGATCAATAATGCCCACCTTCTTTGCACGAACGAATACCTGACCGAGAATACGGTACCGTCTGTCTAATATGTCACCATCTGCCAAGATAACCTTCTCAGCGGCTACACTTAACGTCGGCAATTTTGACACAGCAGTGGGCTCTGCTGCAGTTCCCACACCATGGGCCACAATCAAAAAAACGATCGTTGCCACTATAGTTACTTTAAGATTCATGACAAAACTCTCCTGCCCAAACCAGACTTCACTTATAGCATGTAAAACCACTATAGCCTGTACTTTAGAGGTTTAAGGGATTTAATACGCCACCTTTCTGGCTCCTTCACTTTATCAAATTCCGCATCACACATGCGTCAAACCTTGTGCTAATATAGAGAACAAATAACCGATCCGGAATTGTTCAGAAACCCTGGAAGGAACAACAAACATCATGCCGCTCGATATTCGACGGCTTTTGCAGGATGCGGCTGGTCCGCACCACCAATTGCAAAGCGACCACGTCAATCCGCGCTTCGCCAAATCATTGAATCTGATTGGCTTCGATCGCACCTATGTGAATGCTGAAAACGCTCATCTTATTGATCAAAATGGTGAGCATTATCTAGATATGCTCGGTGGCTACGGCATGTTTAATATGGGCCGCAACAATAAAACCGTGCGCAGGGCATTATCAGACTTTCTCAACGCTGAGACCGCTAGCTTAATTCAACTTGGCACGCCTCTTTTATCTGGCATGCTCGCACAAGAACTCAAGCGTCGCATTCCTGGATTTGACTATGTCTACTTCACAAATTCTGGGGCTGATGGAGTCGAAACTGCCATCAAATTCGCCCGTCGCTCAACCCAACGTGAAGGCATATTGTACGCATCCTCTGCTTTCCACGGCTTAACCACCGGAGCCTTAGCGCTTAATGGCGCAGAGATATTCCGTAGTGGATTTGGCCAGCTACTACCTGGTAGCCGCAAAATTAATTATAATGATATTGGTCACCTTGAAGATGCCCTCAGCAAAAGAGATGTAGCAGCCTTTATTGTCGAGCCCATTCAGGGTAAAGGCGTCACAATTCCGAACGTCGGTTATTTGCGTGAAGCTGGACATTTATGCCGTCAATACGGCACGCTATTTGTTGTAGATGAAATTCAAACTGGCCTCTGTCGAACCGGGCATTTTTTGGCTATGGATCACGATGGCGACGTAGAGGCTGATATAGTCGTACTTTCTAAAGCATTATCCGGGGGTTACGTACCTGTGGGCGCGGTTCTATATAAAAAAGATGTGTACAATAAAATTTTCTCTTCGTTTGAGGATTGTGTTGTTCATTCCTCTACTTTTGGCCAGGGCGACATGGCTATGGTTGCTGGCCTTGCGGCGCTCACAGCTCTAGATGAATCGAATGCCGCACACAATGCAAATATCATGGGTGATAGACTCGGCCAAGGCTTGCTCGCTATGAAGAAGCGTTTTGAGTTTATCGCTGATGTGCGCTGGCGTGGTTTGATGGTCGGTATCGAATTCGGAGCTCCCAAGTCGCTTTCGCTTCGTGCAGCTTGGTCCAGCGTCAATGCCCTAAGCAAAGACCTTTTCTGTCAAGCAATCACTATTCCACTGCTAGCCGATCACCGCATACTTACTCAAGTCTCGGGGCACCGCACCAATACTATCAAACTAATCCCACCACTCACTCTGACAGATGAGGACGTGACCTGGTTTCTAACTGCTTTCGAGAAGGTGATGGTGGACTTACATAAATTTCCTGGCCCAGCTTGGGAGGCACTATTTCGTATTGGCAAGAATGCGGTTAAACGCCGAGAATCCTCTGTTCAGGCCGCCGCAGAGTAGGCCTTATCTAAAAAATACCAGCTCAGCCCCAAATATAAAAGCTGCATAACGTGCGCCTTTCCCGATTGCGACCAACGCCAAGAAAAAATAGAACCGAACCCTTAGCAATCCTGCTACAACCGTCAAGGCATCACCGCCTACCGGTATCCATGAAAAGAGCAACATCCAAGCCCCGCGACTTTGGAACCAGCCCTCGGCCTTGTCCATTGCCCGCTTTGACGCAGGAAACCAGCGCTTATCACGCCAATGCGCAGCATAGCGACCCAATAAATAGTTAACAATAGCACCCAAAGTGTTGCCTGATGTGGCGACAAACCATAATGCAATACGACTGATCTCCGGGTCGGCAAGTGAAGCAGCCAAAACCACCTCGGAGTAAAATGGCAGCACGGTCGCTGCCAGAAAAGCTGTGCCGAACACCACGGCAAAAGATATCAACATAATTGGACCATAGGCGATGTAACAGAGATTTTGTTTTAATGCCAAAATACTGAACTATCATCATTACAAAAAAATTGTAGAATTACTTTTGGAGCGTCTTCTCGAAATGACGAGCCCAAAAGATGGAAGTGAATATGAATTACTTACGCACCCTAAGCTGGTCTGGATTACTTACTATAGGACTTGCAGCCTGCCCAGGCCCGCACACACCATACCTCGTCAAAGACCTTTCGATTGACGATATAGCCAAAGACCTCGCCGAAGGTCGTACCGTATCAGAAACCATCACCCAATCTTACATCGAGCGTATAAATGACTTAAATCCCTCTCTAAACGCGATCATAGCTATAGCACCTGACGCGATTGATCAGGCACGTGCATCTGATGTGCGGCGCAAAGAAGGAAAAAGCCTTGGTCCTCTTGAAGGCATTCCAATTTTGCTGAAGGATAATATCGATGCTATTGGTATGCCGACCACCGCAGGCTCACTGGCCTTGGCCAACAATTATCCCCGTCAAGATGCTCCACTGGTACGTAATCTCAAAAACGCTGGCGCAGTTATTCTCGGTAAAACCAATCTTTCGGAATGGGCAAACTTCCGCTCATCTGATTCCTCAAGTGGTTGGAGCGCCGTCGGAGGTATCTCCCGTAACCCGCACGACCTTACCCGGACTGCTTGTGGCTCTAGTTCAGGCTCTGGTGTGGCCACCGCCGTCAGCCTAGCCGCTGCAACAGTGGGTACTGAAACCGATGGCTCTGTTACGTGCCCCGCGTCCATTAACGGTATAGTCGGCCTAAAGCCTACCGTTGGACTCATCTCACGGAGCGGAATTATCCCCATTAGTGCTAGCCAAGATACGGCAGGGGCTATGGCGCGGACAGTAGAAGATACTGCAGCATTGCTCACAGCCATGGCCGGAAGCGATCCATCCGATCTGGCAACGGTAACGGCCGACACTCACCGCACCGATTATAAAAAGTTTCTTGATGCTAATGCTCTGAATGGTGTGCGTATAGGAGTATTGCGATTTTTAAATGGCTACTCGACGCAAACTTTAGCTGTTTTTGAAACGGCGCTACAAACCCTGGTGGCTCAGGGCGTAGAGTTGGTCGAAATCAAAAACTTCAACTTTGGGCAAATGGGTGATGACGAGCTCACGGTCTTACTTACCGAATTCAAAGTAGGCCTCAACACTTATTTAGCTGATACACCACCTAGGGTCACTGCACGTACCCTGACCGAAATCATTACATTTAACCTTTCCGAACCGCGCGAATTAGCCTGGTTCGGCCAAAATCTATTTGAAGAGTCTGAAGCTACTAAAGGTCTTAAAGACACTGATTACATCCGCGCTCGTGAAACTACGAAACAATCAGCGGGGCCAGATGGAATCGACCGTCTACTCTATGAATATAACACCATCGCCCTTATAGCGCCCACCACCGACCCAGCGTGGGTCATCGACCCTAAGAATGGCGACATCTCCAGTCCTTCAGCGACACGTCTACCAGCAGTCTCTGGATATCCCCATCTCACCGTGCCTATGGGCTTCGTAGACAATCTTCCAATAGGGCTTTCTTTTATGGGACCAGCCTGGTCGGAGGGCAGACTCCTTGCACTTGGCTACGCTTTTGAGCAAGCCACAAGTGCCCGCCGCGCCCCACCTGACCCACCTCAGGGCGATACAGAATAATGATTTCACTTTTCTTGCTCCATTCAGAGCAAAAGCGTATTGATCCCGCACACATGCTAAAACTTTTATCAAAGGACTCACCGTGAGCGAAACCGTGTTGCGTAAAATCGAAGCGCCAGTGGAAACACCATCTGGAAAGGGCGCAAGGGACGAGAATTTTCCCGTCGGTTCTTGGTTGATACAAAAAAAGTTACGACCGCATGTCGCAGCCTTCTACGCATTCGCGCGTGCTATTGATGATATCGCTGACAATCCAGAATTACGTTCAGGAATTAAGATTTCGCGACTTAATGGATTTGCGGACGCCCTGTGCGGTAACAACGAAGACCCTTCCTACGCAAAAGCTCATGTTTTACGCACCAAATTAAATGAGGTGCGTGTAACTACACAATACGGCCTGGATCTTATTTCTGCATTTAAACAGGATGCTATTAAAAGTCGTTACACTAATTGGAGTGAGCTTATAGACTACTGCAACCGCTCGGCGGCGCCTGTAGGCCGTTTCCTCCTAGACTTACATGGTGAAAGAGCGTCGCTGTATAAACTGTCCGACGATCTATGCAATGCGCTACAAATTATCAATCATTTGCAGGATTGCGCGATAGACTATGCTAATCTTAACCGCGTCTACCTACCTGAAGAATGGATGCAAACTCAATCCTCGAACGTGGTAGATCTTGCGCAAACAAAGGCCACACCAGCTTTAAGAGCTGTAATAGACCGTTGCCTTGATGGTACTGACAAGCTCTTAGCTCAAGCACGCAAACTCCCGGTAGAGATGGAGCACAAACGACTGGCTATGGAAACAGCGGTGATTGTTGCAATCGCCGAACGTTTATCTAAAAAACTAAGACATTGTGACCCACTCTCTGGCAGCGTTGTGTTAAAATGGCCAGGATTTGCCTTGGCATCTATCTCTGGCTTGTTGCGATTATGGTTCCGAGCATAGTGATTTATGCGATTGCCTGGCTGGGGATTGCAGGTTGGACTTACCTTCTCTTTTTCCATAACAGGTTCTGGTATGGTCGAGGAAACCTGCCGCGCGATTTGCCTAAATTGAAGACATGGCCATCAGTAGTAGCCGTTGTACCTGCGCGAGATGAAGCACCAACCATTAGGGCCTGTGTCAAATCTCTTATGGCACAAAATTACCCAGGAATATTTTCAGTCATCTTTGTTGATGATGCCTCGACAGACGGCACGGGTGACATCGTGCGTTCTGCTATAGAGCAAAATGAAGGTTCGAGAACACAGATCGATGGCTCTGGAGGTATTAATCACACGATTATTATTCCCGCTCCACCGCTTACAGATGGCTGGACTGGCAAACTATCAGCCTTAAATGCAGGTTTGAGCTATACAAATGCTCATCAAGAATCTCCAGAGTACATATGGTTTACAGACGCTGACGTCGTCCATCCACCAAAAACCCTATCCAGATTAATTGCAAAAGCAGTGCACGAGAGATTGGATTTGACCTCGCTAATGGTGCGTCTTCGCTGTATCTCTTTTTGGGAACGGCTCCTAATACCGACCTTCATTTATTTTTTTCAAATGCTGTACCCCTTCCCTGCCGTGAATAATCCAAGCTCACGAGTCGCGGCTGCAGCTGGGGGTTGTATACTGCTGCGCCGCGAGTCATTGAATGCTTCGGGCGGGTTGGAATCAATTTCCAGCGCTTTGATCGATGATTGTGCCATAGCAAAGCTAATCAAACGGAGCGGTGGGCGACTTTGGCTAGGCCTTGCAGACGGCAGCAAGAGCCTCCGAGCCAACGAATCCTTAAAGCCCCTGTGGGCTATGATACGGCGTACCGCCTTTAGCCAGTTGAAGTATTCCCCACTTCTTCTTGTACTCACTGTGCTGGCTATGACCTTAATTTTCTTGAGTCCTCCAGCACTTTTGCTGAGTTTTCCTTTGCATGGCAATAGTTTAGCCTCCTTTCTTGGGCTCGTATCTTGGGTGGCCATGGCTGTTTCTTATAGCCCAACCCTAGTAGATTACGGCAGACACCGTTGGGAAGGCTTGATATTACCTTTAGCTGCCGCGCTTTATACCTTTATGACGGTGGATTCGGCTGTTGCTCATGGGCGACACCGCGGCGGTCAATGGAAGGGACGCCACTATGGGCCTTCAGCCGAGCCGGGGAATCTGTCAGAATTCTCTTAGTAAACAATTCATTGTGAGGTGGGTCCCGCTGCCAGGGGAGGGCTTAGGCCGGCGGCGGAGCTAATTGACTAGTTGTAATTATGTATCGAGGCTGGGAAAGCCACGCCTCGTGGGATGGTATGAGCGTGAACAAACTTGAGCGACAGACATCAGAAATATCAGAAAACGAAAGCAAGACCGCTACCCCTTTGTTGGACTCGGTTGACTCCGTTCAAACTCTTAGACAGCTGCCAGTTTCACAGCTAAGGCAATTATCGGACGAATTACGCACAGAAACTATCAACGCAGCCTCGGTCACCGGGGGTCATTTCGGAGCAGGTCTAGGCGTGGTAGAGCTGACTATAGCGCTGCATTACGTTTTTAATACTCCAGAAGACCGAATTGTCTGGGACGTGAGCCATCAAGCTTATCCTCACAAAATCCTAACAGGACGCCGCGATCGGATCCGGACCATTCGCCAACCTAACGGCCTTTACGGATTTACATTACGAGCTGAGAGCGAATACGACCCCTTTGGCGCTGCCCATAGTTCTACATCCATTTCTGCTGCCCTCGGTATGGCTATTGCCCGCGATAAGAAGAATGCAGATAGGCACGTGGTCGCAGTTATAGGTGATGGCGCTATGAGCGCCGGCATGGCCTATGAAGCGCTAAATAATACAGGATCGCTTAGATCACGCATGATCGTCGTCCTAAATGACAATGGCATGTCCATTGCCCCGTCTGTCGGCGCTTTAACAAACTACCTTAAGGATTTGGCCAAATCACGTACCATGCAATCGGCAACCGATATTCAACGTTGCCTTGAAGAGAAATTCCCAGAGGAAACCTCCCTCGCCCGGCCAAATGCAACTATGTTCGATCAATTAGGGTGCACCTATGTTGGTCCAGTAGACGGCCACAATGTTGAAGACCTAACTATTATTCTCAAGGCTCTACGCAAATGTAACAACGGCATGATTCTTTTGCATGTCATCACCGAAAAAGGTAAAGGCCACCCATTTAAAAAGCCACAAGGAGAAAATTACCATGCGGTCTCTAAATTTGATCCACTCACAGGCGAAATTTTCAAAGTAAAACCTAAGGCCCCGACCTTTACAAAAATTTTTGCGACAAGTCTAATTGAAGAGGCTGAACAGGACCCAGACATTATAGCAATTACTGCAGCTATGCCTTCAGGCACAGGTCTTAATGAGTTTGCCAAAAAATTTCCCGAGCGCTGCTACGATGTCGGTATTGCTGAACAGCATGGCGTAACATTCGCCGCCGGACTTGCGGCCGATGGCCTTAAACCAATAGTAGCAATTTATTCCTGCTTTTTGCAGCGGGCTTATGACCAAATTGTACACGATGTTGCACTTCAGAATTTACCTGTCCGCTTCGCCATTGACCGGGCTGGACTCGTCGG
Organism: Fidelibacterota bacterium; assembly: GCA_002712165.1. GTDB lineage: Bacteria > Pseudomonadota > Alphaproteobacteria > Rhodospirillales > Rhodospirillaceae > UBA11612. The sequence goes on along the minus strand of PASS01000080.1, from coordinate 72,607 downwards.
AGCTGATGGCCCCACTCACGCCGGTAGTTACGACCTTGCCTACCTAACATGTCTTCCCGGTTTTGTTGTTATGGCGGCTGCCGATGAGTCAGAGCTAAAGCATATGGTAGCAACATCGCTTGACATCGGTGACCGCCCATCAGCGTTTAGATTCCCACGCGGAGAAGGTACTGGAGTCGAACTACCAGTGCGTGGAAGTATATTACCCATAGGAAAAGGCCGTGTTCTGCGCCAAGGCACATCCATTGCTATACTTTCACTTGGTGGACGTCTTCAAGAGTGCTTAAAGGCTTCTGAAGAATTAGCTTTGCGCGGCCTGTCTACAACAGTTGCCGATGCTCGTTTTGCAAAACCACTAGATGAGGATTTAGTTACCCAACTTGCCAGGAATCATGAAGTTCTAGTTACTATTGAAGAGGGGGCTGCCGGTGGTTTTGGTGCTCATGTCTTGACCTATCTCGCTCAAAGTAGCCAACTCGATTCAGGCCTAAAGGTTCGAACCATGACTTTACCGGATCGCTTCGTAGCCCACGGCAAACCAGAGGGTCAATATGAAGATGCAGCGTTACAAGCGGCCCAGATAGCAGACATTTGCATGAATGCTTTTGGTGGGAAAACCGAACGCCATCAAAAAGCCTACTCTCGCACGTAGGAAACCTCATAAAGGTACAATCTGATTAAACAAGGTGGATAGAGCAATGGGACTGGCGCAAACCAGATCGCAAACTGCCCCGTCGGAAATATCGTGGCCTGCCCAATCTGATATCAAAATTGTCCGATCTAGAGTGCGGGCCTCAGGCTCATCTTTCTACTGGGCAATGAGAATCCTGCCACGAGAACGACGCGAGGCCCTTTTTGCGATTTATGCCTTTTGCCGAGAAGTTGATGATATTGCCGATGGGGATCTAACAAGGGACCAGAAAATCGCAGACCTTCGTAGCTGGCGTGATAAAATCGACAGCATCTTCGAAGGCTGCAGCATGGACGCTATTACGAGGGCATTAAATCCCGCCATTACTAAATATAATTTACAAAAAAGGGATTTCCTTGCCGTCATTGACGGAATGGAAATGGATGCGCTAGGCCCAATCATTGCACCGTCCACGGCAACCCTTGACCAATACTGCGACCTAGTAGCATCGGCTGTAGGACGGTTGTGTATTCGCGCCTTTGGAGAGCCAACAGAAGCAGGTGAACAAGTAGCAGACCACCTTGGGCGTGCACTTCAACTCACGAATATTCTGAGGGACGTAAAAGAAGACGCACTAACTGGTCGGCTTTATATTCCCACTGAAGCGCTAGACTTCGCCGGCATTGAGAGTAGATCCCCAACTACCGTCATTAATGACAGACGCCTACCCTATGCCCTCGAATTTGTCGGAAAAATGGCGGAAAAGTCTTTTAGCGGAGCTCAGCACACATTAGCTGCATGCCCCAAAGATACGATGAGACCGGCCGTTATTATGATGACCGTTTACCGCAAACACCTTGAGCGAATGCAAAAAAATGGGTGGAAGCCCTTACCTGTAGCAAAGGGCTTTGCGCGGGTGCGAGCGAACATCGAAAAATTTTGGATCGCCGTGTTGCATGGATTATTTTAACTACTGTGACTGTATTTAAAAATTCTCATGTTCATATAATCGGAGCTGGTATAGCAGGGCTAGCGGCGGCTGTGCATCTATCGCAAGAATCGCAGAGCATTAGCATCTATGAATCTGCACCACGCGCAGGTGGTCGCTGCAGGTCCTTCCATGACCCGCAGTTAGGCTGTACTATTGACAACGGCAACCATTTGATGATGGGCGGCAACTACGCTATATTGGAATACCTTTCTCTCATCGGCGCATCAGACCAACTTATTGGCGCGAGTGATAAAACCTTTCCATTTGTAGATTTGACAACAAACGAGCATTGGTGCCTTAAGCCAAGCGCTGGGCCAATACCATGGTGGATTTTCGATGCAAGCCGCCGTGTACCAAAAACCTCACCTTGGGATTATTTTTCTGCCCTCCGCATTCTCGATGCCAAGCCGCAAGAAACTGTCGCAGACTGCGTGGGCACCAAAGGCTCCCTCTATCGTAATTTCTGGGAGCCCCTTACTTTAGCTGTTCTCAATACAGACCCACGAAAAGCCGCAGCAAAGCTAATGAGACCTGTATTAATGGAAACATTCCTGCGCGGATCACAAGCTTGTCGCCCATTAGTGGCACGGCATTGTCTTGCCGATACTCTAATTGAACCAGCTATAAAACTACTGACGGGTAGAGGAGCCAATATTCGATTTGGTGCCCGCATCAAAGCTTTTACATACACCGGTAATAGAATTTCTAGTTTAGAGCTAGATAGTAAAAGCATTGTTGTAGCACCAAGCGACATAGTGATTTTAGCTGTACCACCCTGGATCGCAGAGACATTGGTTCCAGATCTAAATGTGCCGCCCCCAGGTGAGCCCATTCTTAATGTTCATTACAGACTTCCAAATATACCTACCCTTGACGAAACCTTTCGTATCATCGGTGTTATAGGTGGGACCGCTCATTGGATTTTCGTGCGCAAAAACCTCGCATCAGTCACCATCAGCGCAGCTAACGGTATGATTGATCAAACTACAGATTTTATCACCCGCACCTGCTGGCAAGACGTGGAAAGGGCGTTGAACCTCGCAAGCCCAGAGCCACCCTCTAGGGTGGTTAAAGAGCGGCGAGCAACCTTTGCCCAAACCACAGATACCCTTTCTTTTCGACCAAAAACAGTCACAAATTATGCGAATCTCTTGATTGCGGGTGACTGGACGGCTACAGGTATTCCCGCAACTATAGAGGGGGCGGTGCGGTCTGGCTTTCAGGCAGCAACTTTCGTGGCGAAACACCACAGCAAAACCACCTCGTCGCCTCCAAATTAACAAACAGAAGCTGCCTGACAATGAATATTGATGTGACAGCCCATGCTAAAACGCGTGACAGTAAGTCACTTTCTCTTGATCAGATCATCATAGATTCTTCGGAGTCGATGAAAGCTAGACAGAAAACGGATGGCCACTGGGTTTTTGATCTAGAGGCAGACGCCACCATTCCAGCCGAATACATATTGCTTAACCATTATCTCGATGAAGTCGAAGACGATATCGAAGTAGATCTCGCCGATTATATCCGTAATACCCAAGCAGACCACGGTGGCTGGCCACTATTTCATGATGGCGACTTTGATATAAGTGCAACGGTAAAGGCATATTTTGCTTTAAAATTAGTAGGTGATGACATTAATGCACCCCATATGCTAAAGGCGCGTGATGCCGTACTGGCGTATGGCGGTGCAGAAAAAAGTAATATATTCACACGTTACTCATTAGCGCTATTCGGCGAAGTGCCTTGGCGGGCCGTTCCAGTAATGCCAGTAGAATTGGCTTTGGCACCTAAGTGGTTTCCAATCACTCTATACAGAGTCTCTTATTGGTCACGCACGGTAATTGCGCCACTTCTAATTCTCGCTGCACTCAAGCCGCAGGCAAAGAATCCGCGTGGAGTAGATGTACAAGAATTATTTTGCATCCCACCAGAGAAAATAAAAAACTACTTAGAGAACTCAACAGGACATTGGTTTGGTAGCGTTTTTTTAATAATCGACAAAGTTCTGAGAGTGATCGATCCTCATGTACCAAACGCTCTACGTAAGCGGGCTATCAACCGGGCAGTCATGTTTATTACCGAACGATTAAATGGTGCCAGCGGATTAGGAGCAATTTTCCCAGCCATGGCTAATGCTGTGATGGCAATGGAGGCGCTAGGGTTTTCTAAAGATGATCCGAATCTATTAATAGCAAAAAAATCTATAAAACTTTTGCTTACGCCCGGTGAAGGTAAGAAGTTTTGCCAACCATGCGTCTCGCCCGTCTGGGATACAGGCCTTGCTGTGCAGGCTTTGATGGAAACGAATGAATCAATTCACGACACAAACATTATGAACAGTTGTGACTGGCTAATAGACCGACAAATCCTCGATGTAAAAGGCGACTGGGCCATGCAGCGGCCTAATCTGCGACCTGGCGGCTGGGCATTCCAGTACAACAACGACTATTATCCGGATGTTGATGACACAGCTGTAGTCGGTATGGCGTTGCACCGTGCCGATAGTAAAAAGTATGCCAAATCTATTGCGCGCGCCGAAGAATGGATCATTGGCATGCAAAGCTCTAACGGTGGCTGGGGCGCATTCGATATAGATAACATTAATTCTTATCTAAACTACCTACCCTTCGCAGACCATGGAGCACTACTAGACCCACCGACTGCCGATGTTTCTGCTCGCTGTATCAGCTTTCTTGCTCAGATAGGAAGAGAAAGGGATCATAAATCTATTTCCCGAGGTATCGACTACTTAAAAACAGATCAAGAAAAGGACGGAAGCTGGTTCGGCCGCTGGGGTACAAACTATATCTATGGCACATGGTCTGTGCTTAATGCTCTAAACGCCGCGGGCGAAGATATGTCTCAATCTTATATCCGCAAGGCCGTAGATTGGTTAATTCAACACCAGAATACCGACGGCGGGTGGGGCGAAGATGGGGCTACCTATTGGAAAGAGCGTAGGTATGAACGAAAAGAGAGTACACCATCGCAGACTGCTTGGGCAGTGCTAGGCCTGATGGCTGCAGGTGAAGTTGATCATACAGCCGTAAAACGCGGGGTTGAATATATCACTTCTGCCCCGCGTGAGAAGGATGGACGGTGGAAAGAGCCTTGGTTTACAGCGGTGGGTTTCCCGCGTGTATTTTACCTTCGCTACCATGGCTATTCTGCTATCTTCCCCCTGTGGGCACTGGCCCGTTACCGCAATCTCAAAGCCAGCAATACCAAATCTGTTCGTTACGGTATGTAGTATGAAAAGCCTCATTCTGGCATTCTAGCCTCGACAGAACCCTCTCCTCGCGCCAAAACTATCACATGACAAAACTTGGCATTGTATGCGGCCTTGCATTTGAGGCAGCGATTATAAAGCGGGCGGTGAAGCAAACTTTACCAGCAAACGCGCCTTTAATTGCATGCTCAGGACCAGGACCGTCCCGCGCCCGCACTGCAGCTTCAATATTGGCGGACCAAGGCTCAGAAGCGCTGCTAAGCTTCGGCATCTCTGGGGGACTAGACCCAGGTTTGGCCACGGGCACAGTCATCATTGCCACAGGGCTGGCCAATGGTAGTAAGCAGAATTGCGATGAGCAGTGGTCCACTAGACTCTATAAATCGCTAAAGCCCGACTTTGATGCGAGATATGCGCCGCTAGCTGGGGCTAAAAGTGTACTTTCTACAACTACTGAAAAATTAGCCTTATTTCGCTCCAGCGGTGCAGCTGCAATTGATATGGAAAGTTCTGGCATTGCTGAGGCTGCAGCTGAAAAAGGCCTTCCATTCGTCGCCCTGCGAGTTATATGCGACACTGCGGATGTAACTATTCCTCCGATTGCTATATCAGCGATGGGTAATAACGGGCGCATAAGAATATTAGCTACAGCTTTTCAATCCTCAGCTAATCCAAGCCAAATTCCAGACCTAGTACGCCTTGCAAGACGGACAGCAGAGGCCAGACAAGTTCTAGAGAGCTTAGCTAGCTTTGGCTTGATTGGTATGTTCCGTGCCTTTGGGTAGGTCCACAAAAGACTTTACCTGCTTTTCAAAAACGTATTCCGCTGGCCGCTGGCCTTCCAAAGAAATCTCTTCGGCCATCGGCGTTTCGGTATCCACTCCGCGCATGAAGACCTTCAGGGCTTTAAGTGGATGGCTGACAGTATCAACCACGGACGTAGGCTCATAGCCGCAATGGGCCATGCAGTTAGCACATTTCTCATAGTTCCCCGTTCCGTATGCATCCCAATCGGTCGTTTCCATCAATTCTTTAAAACTGCCAACAAAGCCTTCACCTAAGAGATAGCAAGGCTTCTGCCAGCCAAAGACATTACGGGCCGGATTGCCCCAAGGCATACACTTATAGGTCTGGTTACCGGCGAGAAAATCGAGAAATAGGCTAGATTGGTTGAAACGCCATTTCTGAGTCCTTCTCTTACCCATGCGGAAAATATCGCGGAACAGATCCTTGGTTTGGCGGCGGCTTAGGAAATGGTCTTGAACCGGGGCACGCTCGTAAGCATAACCGGGAGATACTGTAATGCCCTCCGTTCCCAGGGTGCTCACATAATCAAAAAAAGCAGCAACTTTATCTGGCTCTGCGTTAGTAAAGAGTGTGCAGTTAACAGTGACGCGAAAACCACGATCGACCGCTTCTTTAATAGCCTCAACAGCTCTATCAAACACACCTTCTTGAGAGACAGCATGGTCGTGCTCATCCTTTAGGCCGTCGAGGTGAATGGACAAAGTAAGGTACGAGGATGGAGTAAACAAATGTAGTTTCTTTTTTAAAAGAAGTGCATTGGTACAGAGATAAACAAATTTCTTACGAGCAATGATTCCGTCTACAATTTCCTTAATCTCCTTATGCAGCAATGGTTCGCCTCCTGGTATAGAAACCATTGGCGCGCCACATTCGTCTACTGCATCAAAGCATTCTTGGGGAGTTAGACGCTTGTTTAAGATGCTATCAGGGTAGTCAATTTTACCACATCCCGAACAGGCAAGATTACATCGAAATAACGGCTCAAGCATTAGCACTAAAGGATAACGCTCGTTGCCGCGCAGTTTCTGCCCAACTACATAGGCGCCGACACGGATCTGTTGGATTAGAGGAACCGCCACTGGTTTAAACCTTTTTACTAAATAAAATAATCAAGCGGAAACGGGTGAGTTGACAAACCCGCGTAATTGACGCGGAAGTTTGAAGTGAATGTTCTCGGTCACTCCGTCAAGCATCTCCACTTCGGTTTCGCACAAAGTAGACAATTTGGAAATCAATTCATCAACCAGTGCCTCGGGCGCGGAAGCCCCGGCTGTAATACCGACAACAGACTTGCCTTCCAGCCATTCGGCCTTAAGCCCTTCAGCATCGTCAATAAGATAACTGGGAACGTCTAGGTCTGCACCAATCTCTCTTAATCGGTTGGAGTTGGAGCTATTTTTGGCGCCGAGAACTAATATAATATCGGCTTTCTGAGCAAGATCTCTAACTGCTTGCTGGCGATTCTGAGTCGCATAACAAATATCTTTCACATCCGGACCATGAATTTTTGGAAATCTATCCTTGAGAGTACTAATAATTTCCCGGGTGTCATCAACGGAAAGAGTGGTTTGGGTAACATAGGCCAGCCTGTCAGGATCTTTGACTTCTAACTTCTCTACATCCCCAAGAGAACCTACTAAATGCACCGTACCGTCAATCTGGCCAAGAGTTCCCTCAACCTCAGCATGGCCGGCGTGTCCGATCAGCACAACCTCATGGCCTGCCATCGCATAGCGTTGGCCTTCAGTATGCACACGCGCCACTAGTGGACATGTAGCATCGATCACTTCGAGGCCGCGATCACCAGAATCGCTGACCACTTTTCGAGAAACTCCATGGGCAGAAAATACCGTGATCGCGCCAGCTGGAATGGCGTCGACCTCATCAACAAAAACTGCACCCTTGGCCCTGAGGTCTTCGACAACACGCTTGTTATGGACGATCTCGTGGCGCACGTAGACTGGCGGCCCGTATTTCTTCAGCGCCAGTTCCACAATTTCTACAGCACGAACGACACCGGCACAAAAGCCCCTCGGTTGGGCAAGCAAAATTTTCATATTTAACCGTCCTCTATGAGGCGACTCGCGCGCTCCGATTCACGCTCTGTATTTAGCTCTATTTAGCTGCCAGCCCAAACGGGAAAATTCATTTCATTACAATATGTTATCATATAGAAGTACGCAAGGCTATCGTTGCTATTACGCTCTTGCGCCAGAATACTGACCCAAACCCCCCTACGATAAGCAAGCACGGGATGGCCCTAGCAAACGCAAGACACTAAAATTATGCTTTAGATAAGGATGTGCCTGCTATGCCCCACATTTTTAATCGTCAAATTCCAGCTCCATATATACAATTAAAGCTATGAAAACATTAGCAATTCTTACTGTTGCCTGCTGGTCAGGATTCATGGTCATGGGTCTCGAAATTCTGAGTGGTCGAATTCTCGCGCCCACATTTGGAAATAGTATTTATGTATGGGGTGCAGTGATCACTGTTTTTATGTTGGCACTATCGGTGGGTTACCTAGTGGGCGGGCGCATGTCTCTTGCTCAACCCAAAATTCGAACGCTTTGCATCATGCACTTCCTGTCAGGCGTCTCGCTATTACCCATTATCGCCTTCGCTAATCCAGTTTTGGACATGGTCTTTGCTTTTACCCAAGACCCTCGCACCGGCTCTCTGATATCTTGCGTTATTCTCTTCTTTGCGCCAGCGGTTTTATGCGGAGCGATTTCGCCATATGCAGTACGTCTACTTGTGAGTGAGGCTAATGCAGCCGGTTTTTATGCAGGTCTACTTTTTTTCTTCTCGACCGCTTTCAGTGCAGCCGGAACACTACTAACCTCGTTTTACTTTGTATTGATTTTTGAGGTGAACCAGATCGTCATCCTCCTCATGTCAACAGCAATGCTTATGGCCATCGGTGCATTTGCATTGTCACGTAAAGAGTAGTGACATGAATATTCGCGACATTGCGACTATATTATCGGCAGCATTTCTTCTCGTAGCATGTGGATATACAGACGATAGAGTCATCCATTCAGAGAAATCGATGTATAGAAATATATTCGTGACAGAGTACGATGGCCTAAGGTGCCTAACCTTTCGCCGCATCTCGATTCAGGATAGGCAAACATGCAAAGATTTGAGAGACCCTGATCGTTTTGTTTTTCCATACACCCGAATGATGTTGGGTGTGCTCGCCATGGTGCCAGACCCAAGCCGCATCCTTATTATTGGTCTCGGCGGAGGCACCTTACCCATGGCATTGCGCAATATTTTACCAAACGTGAATCTCGATGTGGTTGAGATTGACCCTGCTGTTGTAGGTGTTGCACGTAAATACTTTGGCTATAAAGAAGATGCAAAACTGCGCACCCATACGGAAGATGGTCGTATATTCGTAAAAAAAGCACTTTTGAGTGGCTCAACTTATGACCTTATAATGCTAGATGCATTTGAAGAAGACTACATTCCTGAACATCTTCTGACCGTAGAGTTTCTTCAAGAGGTAAAAAGTTTACTCACGCCAGGCGGCGTAGTAGCCGCCAATACTTTCTCCTCGAGCAGCTTATACCCATACGAATCGGCCACATACGAAGCCGCGTTTGGGCCCTTCTACAGTCTTAAGTCTTCCAACCGTGTCATTTGGGCGCAGGAGGGAGCTATCACGGATCAGAGCTCCATTGCCGAAACAGCTAAAAGTCTCGAGCCTTATTTTGATAATCACGGGATTGAGGTACACTGGCTCTTGAGCCTTCTAAGCCAGGAAAAGGACTGGCCTGCAGATTCACGAGTACTAACCGACCAATATGCACCGTCAAATATTCTCAACGATCACTGAATGGCGATTATTCAAGAGTCTCCATTCAAAGCAAACCTGATCCCCTGATGGTTCCGTCGGAGCCCACCATATGAACACCGACCTCAGGTAGCAGCTGGACAGTATCCAGGATCATCTTTTGTGGCATTGCCGAAAAAGCGGTGGATAATGCGTCCGCAATTGCCGCAGATGGCGCCTTTACTGTCACACTAGACCAATCGCGAGCGCACTGACCAGTATGAGGATCGAATAGATGGTGGAACCTTCCCGCACGATCAAAAGTAGTACCCATAGGCGCAGACGTCGCGACCGCACGGTCCTCCAGTGAAATAATGCGCGTTAGCTGTCCAGGTTCTTTGGGGTCTGGCACCCCAAGGCGCCATGCATGCCCGTCTGCATGGGTGCCGATACCATATGTTTCCCCTGTTTGTACCAGAGCTGAACGAATTCCAGAACGACGCAAAAGAGCGACGATTTTATCTGTTAAATACCCTTGCGCGATTCCGTTCATTGTAAGAGCCATTCCAGGTCTCCGGAATTTTATCCTAGTCGGTTTAACGTCTACTTGTTCAAAGCCGATAAGATGACGGCAGTCTGATATTTTCTCGAATAACAGAGCTTCGTTATTGAAGTCCGGCTTAATCTCCGACGCATAAATACTCCACAACGGCTGCACGCTAGGATCAAAATATCCTTCTGTCGCAGCGTATATGTCTTTACTTATGCTCAGAAGTTCAAAAAAATCATCTGGACCAGAACTGACCTCACCTTGCGTGTTCAGACTTGAGAGTGTCGATTCTTCGCGGTGTAGACTAAATATAGATTCGATAGAATCTATCTCAGCTTGGCATGCAGCTAGGATTTTGGCTCCTTCTGACGCATCCGCATGCGCCACACTGATGTAGGCGTCTGCGCCCAAAGCCGTACCATTCCAACTATGCACGTCTTGCGCAGTAAGATTACGTCCAACCTGCGCAAACCCATAGCGATTAGTTACGGCTAGTCCAGGCATCGCTGCCAGAATGTGAAGAAATCGCCTACGACTCGACATTAGAGAATCCTATTTTTGTTACTTTTACGGTGTCTCGATAATCTCAGGCTATGGGTCACACCGGAGAACGCTAAGAACAACATTGCCACAGCGGCGATATCAAAAAGGTACGGTCCCCAGGACCCAAGGAATCGCCCCGTATGCACATTGAGCAGGATGCGATCCAATGAATTTGGTTTATCGCTCATCGTCTGCGCAATTGCTTGATACAGGTCATTGGGCAAAGAACTAGCTTCTGACCAAACTACATCCAATTCTGCAGGGATCCATTCAGTAAAATCGGAGTCTGATAGAAACATTCCCTTTTCAGTATTTACTAAAAAGCCAGCACCTTCAGCTTGGCCCATTGCAGAAATTCTGCCTGGGAGGCTGTGACCTGGAAGGCGCTCAATGAGAAAGCCATCAGTCGTCATAAGAAGAATTTGATCTTCAGTTGCCGCAGCTATTATATCCTGGATTGAAGTCACACCCACAATCTGGCCTACAGGTTCGTCAACCAGCGCTGCGTTCAGAAATAGTTGGTCATCAACCCATGTGATCCAACCTTGCGGCACCTGATAGCTAGATAATTGCTCCGGAGCAGATCTGTACCCAGCAAAAGGGCTACCTATATGAGTGTCCTGCAAATTTAAGCTCAAGGAATGATTTAGCAAAACACCAGTAATTGCCATAACAACAACAATCAAGGCTGACGCAAGTCCGATCCATTTGTGCCAACGCATAAGGGGAACACGAAAGAACTTAGAGCGTCGACCGGATGATTGAATTTGTCGGTCAAGAGCCATTTACTTCTCTGTCCAAATAGACTGCAAGTCGCGCAACACCAGTCAGCGCCCTTACAGACATTGTTGCTCCAACAATGCCATCAATCGGTTTTGTTAGAGATAGCCGTTTATTAAGCTTTGCTTGATCAAATTGCTCAGTAAACCAACGATTCCTCACTTCCCAACCAATGCTCTCGCGATAGATAAGCACTTCCACATAATCGATAGCCCCACCATCGACAACAATACCAACTGTTATTGGGCGTTCTTTACCTACTTCATTGAGAATCCACGCTGTACGTTCACCAGATTTCCAATATCGAACGCGCAACATGTGTGGTGGATGATTAAGAATACGAGAAGCCGCGGCCCGTTGATCCTTGGTGATCCACAAGACCTTAGGTTTAGGCACTTCACCCGAAAATGCTTCGATTAGAAACGCATCCGGCTCTTTATAAATGTCTTCTGCAGCCGCTATACCACTGAAAAAGAAACAAGCCGAAAATAGAAAAAACCTAGTTAATGTCATTACCGTCTCAACATAAATAGCCACTAATCATTTCCATAATGGGGGCCGGACCTAGATCAGCCTCCAGTGGCAGTAAAATTGTACCGCGTTAAGAATGATACCTATTATCAATACGAATTATACTGTGAGATAGATCACATTTGAAGGAGTAAAGGGCCATTTGGGACAGCTATTTTTAAATTGAGTGAAAATCGATTATCACGATAATCTTAGAATATGGCTTCACAGCTAAAACAAAAAACCGCGCTGCCCTTTTCTGACAGCGCGGCTTTTATTTAAGATTTCAGCTTTTCTAGAACATATATCCAAAGCCTATGTGAATCTTATTATCCTTAGATTTACCTGGAGGAGGATCTTGCCATTCGTAATCAAGCTTTAGAACAGCATTGGGATGAACCCAATAATTAACCCCAAGGGCTGTTCCCTTATACGCGGAAGCGACCGCATCGCCTCCCTTGTTATCATACTTATGATAACGAGCGAAGAAACCAACATCTCCAGCCGCTGTGGCAAATCTTATAGATGGCTCAATATACCAACCATCCTGTTTATTTGCTCCAATTGCCTTTGCAGCAGAACCACTAATGTCCCAGCGTGCATAGAGAGCTTTAAATCCTACACGCACGTTCTCGTTGATGGCTCGATCAATAACAGCATGAGCTTCCCACAGTGTCGCACTTGATTTTGTATCACCTGGATCAGCTTGAGTTATATCGCTCTGATATTGAAGAGACGTTGCAAGTTCGACACCAGGAATACCCGTGTATTTGATACGGCCAGTGAAAGCTGGTTTCCGCAGAGTTGCGTTAGCAACTTTTTGTCGGCCACTGCGAATTTTATAACTACTATTAGGAACATCTAGGCCACCGTGGATATGACCTTCAACAGTCAGCCCATTATCCATACGATGGACAATACCTGCTCCACCTTCCCACCATGTAGTAGGAATTATATTTTTCTCTACAGGGTTGCGTTCCGTGCCATAAAATGTAGGTGGTTCGTGTGTTTCGTTTAAAAGGCCGACTGGGATGATGTAAAGGCCCGCTCGCGCTTGTGTATTGGACCCTAAATCATACTCCATCCAAGCTTGCTCAAGTTCAACTTCACCGGGCTTTCCTTCACCGGCGAGAGAATGTTCTAGTTCAAACTCGGTATAAAGTCTTATACGGTCACTAAATTCATGATTAATAAATAGAACGAAGCGGTGAAAATCGAGCTGGTCTTTTTTGCCACCGTTGTAGTGCAGCTCTCCATAGCCACCTACACTCGTACGGTTCCACCAGCCTCCAGTTGACATTCCTGGACCCTGTGCTGCGTTATCCATCGCGTCGGCTGCCGCTTCGAGTTGCTCTTCAAGCCCGTCGATTTGCTTTTGTAGGTTTTCAAGTTTTTCTACAGTTGCAGGATCAGCATGCGAATCCGCATACGCGGGTACAGTTAATCCAAACATTGCGACTGAGGACACCGTAATAGCCGTCGCTATACTTGTTCCTTTGCGCTTAAAGTAATTATGCTTATTCATAGAGATGTATCTCCTAGTCGTAAAAAACACCCACACTGAAGCTTTAACTGGGCGATCGTAATTATTTCTGATAATCATTCTTATTATCGAATATAGAGCTAATTATCAGTTCACAGTTAATAATGCAAACTATAATTAGTTGCTTATATAGAATATATCGGAGCTCATAAGCCCCTGAAAGAATGTGATTTTACGTAGACAATAGATGGTTTTTACTAAAGTCAGAGGCCAAGATGGGTGCGGGCTCAGAAATAAAAAAGGCCGCGCCGTCTGAGAAGACGGCGCGGCCTTTTTTATTGTGAATAGATGCTAGGGCAGCGCAACCCGCCAATACAGCCCTGTTCGGCCATCGGTTAGTTCATAAATATCATGAGCTATAGCATCGCCCGGAGCCCTGTCTTCCTTGTATTGGTACAGCGGATAACCTCGATAAGCCCACTGTTCGATTCCATCATCTCGTGTAACCACAGTCCACTCACCCCAAGGTTGTGCATCTGCGCTAGTCACGAGCGGAATAAATTCTTGCAAGCAATCATCTACGCAAGTCGAAGTACCTAGGCTCGCACCGGTGGACGGTTTACCCCTTAGCGCACTGCGATCATCATGACTACCACCCGCTAGAGTGAAGCGGTGCTTATCGCGTGCATATAAAGTGAGACCATCTTTTGTAGCTAACATTGGCCCATGCTTTGGGTGTTGTAAGACTTGAACCGTGTCAGGAAAATAATAACGAATAAGTTCAGCTTGATGCCATACCTTCGCTACACCATCACCATTAGCAGTACCTTTCTCATCGTCACCAATGAAAGTATAGAGAGGCTGGGCATTGTAAGCCCACTGTTTCAGACCATCACTACGATCAATCACCGAGAAATCACCAACGGAAACTGCAAGGCGCGGAGCTTCGAGGGGTGGCCAGATCCTTGCGCACTCACCAGCACATACAGACTGACCAGGCTTATCTTGATCAAATGTGTAAAGTGTTAAGCCGTCTGAATTGACTAGGAGTCTAGCGTCATAGTTCAGAGTCTCGTTAATGCTAATACCAACGGGCAAAAGCATATTCTCAAGGCTATCAATCCTTACAGCCTGCTCCCATTTTCCTTCAGCCTTATTCCCTTTGGCCTCACCCGGCTTGTCATCCTTGGAATAGGTGTGTACAGGCTTTCCGGCTAATGCCCACTGGCGCGACCCATCTGGTCGCATGACGACGGACCAGGTTCCCGTCGTTCTTTGAACGTCTTCTCTAGCGAGAAACGGCGGCCACTCGGAAGCACATTCGTCAACACACATAGCTGTAGCTGGATCGAGCGGGACCTCAATCGCGCCAAGCTCTTTATCAATATCGACTAGTTTCTCATCTGTCAGTCCTGGCAGAAATTGCTTAACCGCTTTTAAGTTCAACCCTCGCGCCTGGCCCAACGCAGGATTTTCTGAAAGACCAGGAAAGTGTTTTTCTAAAACAGCTTTTGAGTCTTCATTATCAACTAATGTACCTATCGTAGAATCTGCAGATAGCTTGGGGGCGGGATTGTAGGTATACAAAGTCATACCATTAACATCGGCGAAAACATCCACGTTTTTAATGAATCCCATGGAACGCGCTAAAGCAATCTGATCAGCACTAACGCCTGGCGGTATCTGCGGCTCAACGGTTGAATATGTAACACCCATCGGAGCCTCTAATGGTGCCAATTCCGCAGCGCCAATCTGTCCAGAGATGCTTACGTTCAACATCAACGCTCCCAAACCGGCAATTGCCAAGGAAGTCGAAATGCGCATTGCTACTCTCCTAATTCTCAATTTGCCGCTCTTACCAGTAAGGCGGTCGCGCTCGTTCTGAAGTTAAGTTACGTAAAGCTAAGGGTGCTGCGCAAATATGTCTCTTCTCGACACAGCACACAGCACCCGACTTCTATCGACCTAATAAGCTTAGACAATAACTTCGTTAAAGGCCTTCGTCGTTTCCATAGATCCTGTACCCCACGAGCTCGTGGACACACCCATGACTTGCTGAAGTGTTAGGCCAACGCGTGTCACAGCATCACCCTTCGGCTGAAGGTGCATACCCGTACGTATCCGTCCTCCAGCTCCACCGAGGGTGAACAACGGGAGATTCTCGACACCATGGATCTTGGCTAAGCCAGACTCACTACTAGCCAACACTAACGAGCGATCCAGAAGCGTCCCTTCACCCTCCCGGATGTTCGCCAGTTCCTGCGCCATTAACGCGAACCCCTCAATGATCGGCCCAAAGAAAGAGGTTGCTCTTGGCTGATAGCCGAGCTCCTCATCGATGGCTTCTTCATGAGTTAGGATATGGTGAGTTGTCGTATCGCCAGCATGTCTGAGACTTGACTGAGAATCGCTGAACGAAACATTGAACACTCGAGTTTGGTCACACGCCACTGCATGTGCCAAAAGCCTCGAGAACAACTTATTGCGCTCTATCACCGAGTCAATTTCAACCCCTGAATAGCCGCGATTATCAATCTCAAAGCTAGCCACTTGATCAGGTGTTGTGCATGATTCCAAAGGAGCAGGCTTGCTAAGTTCGATGTCCAAACGCCCCTCTAACTCACGTAACGAGGTAAAATACTCATCGAGGCGGGCCCTGTCAGTGGCACCCAGATCCCTCATCAGAGCTTGTCGCTCGTCCTTCACTACCGAGAGCGCGCTGCGCTCAGCCATGATAAGAGGATCCGGCTCAAAGTCAGCTGCATTGGGATCCACGAATTCAGGACCAAAGACTCGCGCATAAAGCGCAGCAGGGTCACCTTCAGATGGGTTCATCACCGTAGAACTGCGACGACTGACGCTATCTTTCGGGTTACCGGTAGATGCCACTTCTAGCGAACGGAAGCGGGTTCGTTTACCCACAACTCCTGAGATTATTGAGTCAACACTCTGATGTTCACCATCACCCTCTCCATGCGGCACGTGACCAGATTGGCAAGCCTGCCGACCACTAGTGTGTGGGCGCGGCGGCTTCCCGTCCAAGTAAACTTTCATGCCGGAATAAATGTTCAGTTTATCCCGAAAGGGCTCTAAGGCTGCGATTTCTGGGGGGAGCGGCCCACTGAACTTTCCAGTCATGGCTGGTTCCCAACGGCCTGGCGTCAAGCCACAACCCCAGTACCAGTTACCAAAAACCACGGGGAGCGCTTTGCCTGTTGCAGCCAAAGCCGTGCCCTTTGAATTCAGAAAGCAGTCAAGGAACGGCAACGCGACGGTTACCGCCGAGCCACCCATCATGCCACGAAGAACCCGACGACGTGACGCCATTTTATTCACTGCACTCATTTGTACACCTCCTATTGGATATTAGTTTTGGACGAGACCAACGCTTCTTGCTGGCCCTCATTGGTCTCGGCCGTATTGATTCGAAAAAAGGGACTACTTGTCGCGATACGCTTCATCAACGCTGGGACCTGGTAGCCGCTTGCTTCGAAATCCTTCAGAATCACAGATTTCAACCAATCTGATTCGGCAGCAGTCGGCTCACGCCCAACACCGTAGCTATAAACCCGGTCCGTAAGACAAGAGACTGTGGCCGGGTTATCGTGCATGGCCTTACCAAGGCCAAGCGCATCCTGAAACTCGATACCGTCAAGACTTCCGCTTGTATCTATAGGTGCGCCATTCTCTGACGAGCGGAATCCTCCAATCGTATCAAAGTTCTCAAGCGCCAGGCCCATGGGGTCAGTAATTTTATGGCATCCCACGCACATAGGCTCTGACGCATGTGCGTCAAGCCGCTGACGCACAGTCCTGAAATTTACATTAGTAACATCCTGAATGATATCGAAGTTAACAGCACCAGGCGGATCAGGTACTTTTTGGCACAAGAGCACCTCACGTAACGCCTTTCCGCGCAGAGTTGGCGACGTGCGCGCCGGGTGCGAATGTAGCGATACGAAACTCACCTGCGAAAGAATACCAGCATGCTGGACACCAGCAGGGTATTCGTAAGGCACCCACTTTTTAGCCAACCCGCTCAAAGGCACCTGATAGACAGCCGCTAATGGCCGAGTCAGAAAAGTATTAGGGGTTGTATAAAGGCCGCGATAATCGCCCTTCTTAACCAGAAGGTGATCAACGATAGTCCTAAGTGTTTGCTCCTTCGCCGCCTCAGCAAGGGTGAAATTGAATTTAGGAAAAAGGACCTGGTCCTTGGATAAAGTGTCAAAAAGCTCAAATTCTAACATATCCGTGAAGAAGGCGCGGATCCCTGACTCCATTTGCGGAGAACCCAACATACGGCTCACCTGAGCTTCTAGGCCTTTTTGAGTATGCAAGGAGCCATCTTCGGCTGCCGCAAGAAGAGCTTCGTCGGGGGCATTATTCCAAAAGAAAAAGCTCAAACGCACCGCCTTAGAATATGCATCAAGCCTCTCCAAGCCTGCATGAAGAGGATCCGGCTCCGAGGACTCATGGACAAAAAGGAAATTGGGCGAAACAAGCATCGTTACAAGGCTCGTTTCTAAACCGAGATAAAAGTTACCGCGAGTCTTTGCACTTTCGTTAGCTACATTCACACGGCTCTGCAACTCGTCATCTGTTAGCGGTCGGCGGTACATAAGGCGACCAACGCGACCCAAAAACTCCCGAGCGCACGCATCATCTGGCTCATCTGCATTAGCAGGCTCGCAGCCCAGCAACATGCCACGATGATCCTCATCAAACACCTGCGCAGCTATGATACGGGCCATCTTGTTGTAACCATCCAGCCCAGTCGAGGCGATGCTAACCTTGCTCGCTCCAACCGCCAACAACCCCGACTCTCTAACATCCGGCTCAAACGGACCACCTACAACAATACTCGAGCCAAACAGGTCTTTGATAATTGTCCTGTACTGATGGCGGGTCAGGCGGCGCACAACGGAGGGGCCACCCACTTCCGGCGAGACCTGCGCATAATTTGCCGCCATTTCAGTATCAGCCGGTGCGCAACCAGCCAAAGCAACAACTGCAATAACACCGCCACAGATCGCAGTCTTAAACCCGCCAGGTCTGCGACCAGCAGCGCGCACTGCAACAAAATCAAAAACGTTTCTCATATTTATTTGCTTTCCCAATTCTCGCCTCGTCCTAAACATTCATCGCCTGCGCGGCTACTGCAGCGCAACTTCTTCCGGGCTAATCACGTAGGCCGGCACGGCGTCAAACCACCATGTTCCTGAAATCCTGCGATTTTGGCCAGTTTCCGGGTCTGGGTCGTAATCAGCACTTTTCTTCAACGCGTTATACATGCCTGGTAAATCAATCCCTGTGGAATGCTCAAACGTCCACTCGCCCTGCCCGTGGACCCAATAGATCGCCATCCAGTCATGAAAACCACCCATATAAGCTTCCATTCTCCCATCGTCGGTGAAGGTCGCGCGGATTTGGGCTTGGGCAAGATTGAATTCGTGCATAACGCTGGGATCAGGAACAAAACCAAAATCAAATCTCTCCGTCGTGAGCTCCCCGTTTTTGATACTTGCCTGCACAACGTTATGTGACCGGGCACTGTTATCTACGCGGAACGTCATGTCACGCACCGTATTGTCGTTGGCGTCGCGGATGATCGGATCAATGCCCTTGTCAATTGTCAAGGTCACGCTGTCGTCATTGTTCCAATCATCAACACCACTAACGGTCACGAGCCACGCGCCCGTGGTGTCTCGCGTACCATCCCACTGCGCAAAGGGATAAAGGGCAATCGCCGGCAGATCGATGGAATAATTATGAGTGCACCCAACAGCGCGCCACATTTGATTGTCAATGCCTCGCTCACCCGTCAAAGGGTCAATAAAATCGTCATCACTGATCTTACCGTCGAGGTTAAATCCGTAGCCATCTTTACCTTCAACTAGATGAATATTGGGATCAGGTTGCGAATCTGGATACGCGTAAATGTTTACTGGATTGCCATCCTTGTCACGGCCACGCATAGTCGTAAACGGGATGTACCCGCCGCTTGGAAAGTCTTTCATAAGCTCTTCAATTTCACTCTGCGTTTTACCGATACGCTTGAGCTCACGCTTATAGTAGACATCGGACAGCGGATTGAGCCCGCGTGGGCAATTCTCTTTTGTTTGGATAGTGGCAACCGTAAACATATTGATGGCAAAGCTTTTAGATTCCTCAGCGGCTGCCGCTTGAGGAGACAGCAATGCACCGACAGCACCCGCCATCGTCAGTGTAAGACAGCAAGCTCTCCAACCACTTATGCTTTTCTCTAGTTTTAAACCACGCACGGAAATCATTCCGTTCCTCCACTATGCTGTATATGCCGTGCCATAGGCTCCGGACAAGGCGGTAAGGCCAGAAACAACTAACGACAAACGACCCGCTGGGGCCTCAGCGAACCGTCCTCTAATTTTAAATATATACGTACTTAATACTATAGCGATGTGAATATAACTATAAGAGTAAGTTACGTCAGGACAGTTTGGTAACAAATTGCTACAGCAGTCGACCTAGCGAATAACCGAAGAGCAAAAATAATGCACTAAATCAATGTGATAATACATTATTGTTGCTCCGCATCACATATATTGCACTGCAATAAATGTGATGCTGTCATTCAGAGAGCTGGCCCAACATCACACAACATTGCAACTCTGCAATTTATGGAAGCTTTCCTTCAATCTCTTTATACACTCGCGCAAGAGCTCTAGGCGCCTGAGAAGAGTAAAGCGTCCAATCGCTATAAGACTCCCAATTTGCCTCTTTCATTGCTGGACAGTTAGTTTCCACTTCACAAGTGAGTCCCTTCGCGTAGAGACGCTTCGCCTCAGAAATCACATGCTCGGTTGCCTCAAGCGCGTCATCAAGACCAACTTTCATGACCTCCTCACTGTCACCGATAAAACCGTGGCCAGGAACAAACCAGGAGACGTCCATTGTCTGTACCTTCTTGAGGAGCGCAACCCACTCAGAAGGATACGCACTTACCATCGCTGGAAAAACATACCGCAAATAAAGTTCGCCAAGAAAAAGAACTTTGCTTTTGGGCAAGTACACGATCAGATCACCGCCAGTATGCCCTCTGCCTAGGTTTAAAATTTGTATATCAGTACCACCCAGACTAAGCGTACGCTTGTCAGAAACTACCTCTGTTGGCAGCGTGCCACTTTTTGATGCCTCGCTCCGAAAATCTATTCTCGAGAGCACTTTTTGCGACACCGGAGAGGAAATAAAAACGATGTCCGGATATGCCGCTTTAAATGCCGGGTTTGCATTAACGTGGTCGCCGTGATCTGACGCGATCACCATATATTTTATAGGTTGAGAAGTAATTTTCTTGATGTTTCTGACCATTGCCTCACCCTGAACAACAGTATTTTGGCCATCAACGATTACAACACCATCACTCGTTACAACAATAAGGCTGACTGTCGTGAGCGTCGTTCCAGCAGACGTCAAAAGATCTGCGTACGCATAAACATTTGGAGCTAGCTCCTTCCACCGTGGAAAATCGCTTTTCGTCAAATCTCGAACCGCAATGTCGGCGGTCCGCGCAGGGTCCGCACTCCAAGACAGCAACGGGAACGTAACGGCACAGATGAACACAGAAAGTATAAGATGGAACTTCATCATTCAGTCCTCACTATTAAGGTGGCCGCACTTGATGCAGACTCGCAGGAAAGGAGTTAGCAACGCCCCCAATACAAACCCTTAATATCTTCATATGTTACAGTATTAATCTAAGGTCTGCGAGGGAGGATAATAAGCTGAAATGCTTTAAGGGCTATTTTAAAGGGAAAGAGAATGGTGCCCAGGGACGGAATTGAACCGCCGACACAGGGATTTTCAGTCCCTTGCTCTACCAACTGAGCTACCTGGGCCCTTTAGCTTGCCTCGCCTAGGGAAAGGCGGCGTTTTATAGAAGAGAACATTAAGCCTGTCTAGCCCACGAGAGCTTTACGAACTGACTGAGATCACTATGTTTTTAGGCTTTTAAGCAGTTCTATTACCAACCGCGCAGTCGTGGCTGATAAATCCAGATTACTGCTCATCTTTGCTATCCTCTTTAGAATGAGTGTGAGAACAATCATCTGACGGCAGGCTATAGGCCCCCGACAACCAAGCTCCTAGGTCAGAGTCCATGCAACGCCGTGAACAAAACGGCCGGTAAAGCGCCTGCACAGGCTTCATACACCGCACACATTTTGGCGCTGAAACCCTTACACCAGCAATTCGAACTTTGCCATCAGCCTTAGCGTTCGAGATATTATGATGATTCTTCATTAACACTCATTTTGATGGTTTGGATGGCAACGTCAACCTGCATGAACCTCGATCCGGGAACGCCTAAAGTCTGATCTAATGGATAGTTTGATCACGCCTTTTATACAGTCTTGTGCCTCAGCTAGGGCAGGCCGCAATGAGCCATGCAATAGAGCAACAACATCGGGGGCAGCTGTCACCTCGACGTTAGCAACCTGACTGGAAATAGCTGCACGCACTGCACGACGAAGGGCTTGAAGTCCCACACTTTTGGTTGTGAGTTCGCCATTACAGTCCAAGAATATTTCCTCCAAAGATAGGCCTGTGCGCTGGCGAGTTAGCTCAATCAGTCCCATTGGCGTAAGTCCAGCGATACGTGTCGGCACTGGATCATTGGCCATAGCCTGAGCAAGAGTTCGTGGCAGAGCTTTGTGTCCGCCACCTGGGATCATATCAATAACAATATGACCTGCTATATTGCGGCGTCGCAGCTCTCTGGAAATCACTGTGACAGCCTCGCGATTCGCAGCTGATGGACTCGAAGATCCAGAATTAACATCAATCGCGGTAACCGCCGAAGTCGATTCAATAATCACACTCCCCCCACACGGCAATGGTACGAGCGGATTTAAACCTAATTCAACAACTTCATCGATACCAAAATAAGAGAAAAGATCTTGACTAGCTGGTGCAGCATCAACTGGCGCTCCAGCACTTAGTTTCTTTGAAACACGAATTGCTTCAGCGCGCGGCTCACATAAAATTGTGTTTATGCTATCACCATATCGCGCCCACCAATCCTGAACCGGATCAATGGCCGGCTGCAGCAATTTTGGAGCTTTATCGAATTGCGACCAAACCACATTCGAATCCGACCTTAATACGCACCCCTTGTCCACCCGTGGTGGCACAATAACCGTGACCGATTTCGAGGAACCTTCAGCTGGAAACGGCGGCTTCAGGGATAGAACGCCGGGTTCCGCCTCGCCGATGTCTACAAAGATAGCGTTGACACCTGGTACGCGTTTACCGACTTTTCCGAGGTACACTGCACCGGGTTGAACATCTCCGTCACGACGGTGAAAAATTTCAATAGCATCACCAGCTAGTATCAGAGCCGATCGCGTCTCTCCAGCTGATCGGCTGATAAGAATCGTATCCGGTAAGCTTTGATCGTCCTGTCGCCCCAATCAGTGCCTCCTATTCTAAAAAAAATAATTGCGAAGAGCGAGATATGAAGTCAAAAAAGCAAGTTGCGTTAGGTTTGCTCAAATGCCACATAACGCTGTTCATCATCATTATAGAGAATGACCTTCATAGGCGTTCGTTGATTTTCTTGAATAAGGTGCCTCAACCCAGCTACAGCAAGTTTTTTTGAAGTTACACGCTGACTTAAGCGCTCTAGATCCTGAGGGATAATAGGCGTGTAGCGCTGAAGAACTTTAACGCACTCGTCGCGATAAGCTAGCCGGTTAACCATGGCCTTATTGTTGCCCTGAACGCGATAAATCCCGAATGGTACCGGAACCACATAAAGGTCAGTGCGCATCATGAAGCGCGCCCATAATTCGAAGTCAGCAGCAAGTTTGAGAGAGTGATCAAAAGCTCCGCCGACCTCCTCCCACAACTCGCGTCGCCAGAATGTGCAATCTTGTACGATCCATCCTGAAGACGGAAGTTCAAGAGACCTAACATGCTCACCATTGAAAAATCCCCAGTTATCTGCACCCGGGAGAACGCTAGTAGCAACAACAACACCGTCCTGGCGCGCCTGCATCGGAAACCGTGACGTAATCCATTTAACCTCAGGCAGTTGATCGAAAATATCTAGCACCGATTGTATCGCCCACGGTGCTAATTGATCGTCAGAATTCAACCAACCCATGTAAGGCGCATCAGAGAATGTGAACCCCTTCTCGATTGCGTGATACATGCCAGCGTCTTTTTCCGAAACCCAATGCTTTAGTTGGGGTTCGTATTTTTGAATTATATCAACAGAGTAATCTTTGGAGCCTCCATCCATAACAACATAATCAACGCGATCAAACCCTCGGCTACCAATAACAGACCGCATACATTCATCCAGGTAATCACCATAATTGTAGTTAGTTGTGACCAGGCACATGTGGGAATCCGAATGTTCAGACACAGCGCACCCGCATTTTGCAAGTATTACCAAAATTCATTGGAAGAGCCTTTCGAGCCGCAAATATTTGTAACGCAGTCGTAAATGTACGGCATGAAGCCAGGGCGGGGTTTCATTCGATAAGTCGACGGTTGCCTCCATACTCTTACCCACCACGGCAATTGTTCCTGGCACCTCATGCTTCACATTCTTCCAACTCAATCGATCCAGGCCACCACTTTCAGAAAGGACTCTGTCCCTCTGTTCGTGCTCTCCTTCGTAAGTGACCATAATCTCATCTAAGGACAAGACAGCCATAGCCATTGGAAAACGAAGACGAAGACGTTGATAGACATCCGGTCCCAGAGACTTGACCGTGACATTAATTTCCCCTCTACCGAATATATCAACCGCCAAGGGTACAGCTCCCTCTTGCTTAGCATCAAATCCAACACCGAGATCTGGGCAAATAGCGAGTCCGCCGAGTATAGAACCCGATGTTTCTTTCTTCGGATCATATGGCTTACCTGCGCCTGAGGAAAATACGTCAGCGATATAAGGATCAATCAATCTGATGGCAGCAGCGGGCCAGTAACATTGACCCCGCCCAACCTCTTGCATTACTGACCAGCCCTTATATTCCAACGCAGCCGTATCGATCACAAGATCGCTCAACTGGCGCCTGTCTGAAAGATTAAAATTAGCCTCGTGATACCATGCTCCGATTGTTTCCGATTCCTGTCTTGTCGGGTACAAAAGCGCTGTTGTTATAATAGCGGAGACCTGCCTCTTCAAATTTAGCTCTCCGGCCGGAGTCTTTGTAAGGTCACCCAGCAGACAGTTTGCAGCCCCAAGACCTGCTAAAATTCCGTCCTGAACTGCACACATCTGAGAAAGTTGCGACTCTGACCGCAAGTTAGGCAAAAGTTCTGGTTCACCACTATCGGTGTATTCAGAAAGACTCCCCTCACTGCACATACACGCATGCTCTAAAATATCCGGTGTGCGTGATAATAGTGCTGCAACAGAAGCATTAAATCCTTCGTGATCAAGATAGGCTTGGATATCAGAGCCTGATAAAAAGTTATCCGCAGCATTTGTATTAAGTGCGAGGTATAACCCATGCAGTTTTACTCTTGCGCTCTCCCTTTCGAGAATGCGCGCAAGAACTGTCTGGATGGTTGCAGCGTAACCCAGATCCATGACAACGACGTCACCTTCCTGCATAAGGTCAATCTTTTTAGTGATTCCACTGAGCAAATTACGCCGTAATCGCGACGAATAGTCGACAACCTTTTTACGCAGAATAGGAGTCTGGGCTATCACCTGAGCAAGAGCAGCTAATGCGCCAGGATGGTTCAAATCAAATGGGGCTTGCAAAGCAACATCAACTTCTGCGGCTTCAAGACCGAGACCGCACAAAACTTCACCTTTGTCTTTGCCCGGACTCATTCCAATTGCTTCGGAAAGCAAGCTCATATCATCTGGAAATAGTGCAGCGCGGATAACCGCACGACGAGAGAGCCAGAGTTCCTCAGTAACTAGATCTACACCAAGGTCTTTTGCTGACTCCTCCACTATACGAGAAAGAAATCGTCCTTCACGCATAATACCAAAAACACGCTTGGCTCCGCGTTACTGGCAAACATGGACGATCCAACGGGCAAAGCTGGCAAAAACAGGAGTTAAAACCGAAGCGCCATAACCCCAGTAATACCGCTGTGGATTTTCTAGATCTTCAGGAGAACGGTGGTACAAGCGCGAACGCAGCCCCGTCAGACCATAATCACCTTTACTTCCTAATAGTGCCAAACGGGTCACTCGGTCCGAATGGAATTCCCTAGCTTGCGCCCGTTCCGAGAAGCTCCATTTATCATAATGAAGACATTCGATGCCTCGCGTCTGACAAGGCAGAATATCAGCGTCTGGATTGTCGCCAATGTGAATAAGGCTTTCTGATGAAATTCCTAGATCGTTGAGTATAAAATCAAAAAGATCTAGGTATTTTGGCTTACCTTCTTCACAAGATACATAAAGCCGATCAACCAAACCTTCGTCGAGAAAACCCGCCGATCTCAAACATTCATTTACGTTCTGCGAACTCAAATATGTATCTGATACAAGTATAACGCATGCGGCCGACGCTTTAGCATGTCTCATGAGCGAGACAATTTCCTCATCAAGAACCATCAGGCTGCGCTCGCAATCGAGCTCTGCTAACACGCGCCTATCGGGCGGAAAACTATCAGCAAAAATTGAGTTGGGTAATTCAGCATAAATGTCAGAAAGGCTTACTTCACGCGAACCTGTGGCCGCAAAAGCACGTTCACGAGCTTTTGCCTGGGCAGAATGGCGTAATTCTGCAAAAGCAAGCGGAGAAAGGTGCGGCGATAACCTTGCAGAATTCTGTAATTGCTGCCCCAATACCAAGAAGACATCGTTCGGCTCTGGTACGCATCGCCAGAGCAAAGTATCAAAAATATCTACAGAAAGAACCTTGTGACTCCCTGCACTCAAGGAATCACGAATAGAAAGCAGCCGTTGGTCTGTAATCGTCACGGTCTTAGTTCTTGGCTATCTGGTGGCAAATACATTTTAACTGAAAGCGCTCCAAGACATGAGAAACAAACTGAGTGTAACGAATCTCTCGTCAAGGCGTAAGCCGCTGCCCAACGTTAGGTGAGGCCTGCGGTTTTAGCTCGTAATCTCATCAAACCCAATATCGCCCGCAATTGAGGTACAGGCACATTCGTATGCTCTGCAATCTCCACTACAGCCTCGATAATACTACCAAGTTCCAATGGGCGGCCCCTTTCGAGGTCCTGAAGCATGGATGTTTTCACTCTGGCGTCACGCATGCGATCGATAATACTTAGATCCGAATCAAGTCCTAGGCAATTTGCCACTGCCTGGGCTTCCTCCGCCACAGCTTTAACACACTCACGTACTAGAGGATCTTCAAGCACTTCATTGCACATCGCCATTCCTAGTGCACTAATAGGATTTAAGGATACGTTAGCAAGGAGTTTCGACCATATGTCTTGACGAATACTTCCACTGATAGCGCATTTGTAGTTAGCCTGACGCAAAACATCCGCCACCACCTCCACACCAGCAGGATGATCTGTAGGTCTACCTAGAGTTAGGCCTTGGCCATGGGTATGTTCTAATGTTCCATCCTGCAAGTCTGAAACACTACAAGTAATCACAGCCCAAATTAATTGCTCACGAGGAATCAACTGAGATAGCACGCCGTCTGGGTCTACCGAATTCAATGGAGTACCCGATAAATTTCCGCCAAAGTCATCAAAGAACCACCATGGCACACCGTTCATGGCCATGACCAAAGGAGTATCTACCTTACACAGCGGTTTAAGATGCGGAGCAACCGAAACAAGCGCATTGCTCTTGAGAGTAACGATAACAAGGTCCTGCAGACCAAGCTCGGCTGGATCCGAAGACGCCTTGGGCCTCGCATTTAGAGTCTCGCCTTTATACAACAGCGTAATGCCACGAGAGTTTATAGCGCTGGCTTTTTTTGGCCTGGCCAGAGCGCTAACCTCAAATCCAGCGCGCTCCAACATGACCGCCATCATGCCGCCAATAGCCCCGGGCCCAACAACACAAACTTTGCGGTAGTTCATCTAATTATCCCAAAAAAGCGGTACAAAACGAAAGAAGTGGAGAATAGCTGAGTCGCTAAATTTTTCCAGGGAATCACTAAGTCAATTGATAAAACAATTTAGCAGGTAATTATTTAAAAATCTTAGCAAGCTTTCGGGCCCGGCGTTTTTTCCAACGGCCCCCATGGTAAGCCGCAGATACAATTAGGGGCATGATGCTTGAAGCTTCTGCAAAAACCATCTGCTCGTAGGACGCATCAACTTTGCCCCAGGAATTAGCTTCTTTAAGGGTTGAGGAGGAGCAAGCGCCATCTCGGACATCGGCCACCGTTATTTGTACGGCGTACTTATGCATTTCTGCCCTGAGGCCCAAAACCTCGGCGCAAACAACCGTATCCTGAGCAAAGTTTTTTGGTACCCCACCTCCGATCATTATTAAGCCAGTGGTTCCAGCTTTAACCTTAACTTCTGTCAACTCACGAAAATCAGCAATAGAATCGATAGTTAGGTGGTTATTCGGATTCCGAACCTGGTGCATAACAAGACCAAACCCAGCCGACGAGTCCGTGAACGCCGGGCAAAAAATCGGTACATCGTGATCGTAGGCCAGCTCGACCAATGAATTTTTTTTACGACCTTTGCGGCTTTTCAGCCACCTTCCCATTTCGTTTATGAAGGCACGAGACGAATAAGGTCCTGGCGCCATACCGTCAGCAATTTCTCCAATGATTTTGTCGCACAATTGAAGCTCTTCCTCATCGATATAAGTGTCATAGATTCTATCGATGTAAAGTGTGCGAAGGTCTTTATCATCATTATATTGTGAGCCCTGGTAATGCCTAAACCCCAAGGCCTCAAAAAAATCCATATCAACGATAGAAGCCCCAGTTGACACAATCGCATCAACCATGCCGAATCTTACCATGTCAGCATACACTTGCATGCACCCGCCCGCTGAAGTAGATCCAGCAAGCGTCAATATAATAGAGCACTTGGGGTCTCCCATCATCTGATTGAAAATCTTAGCCGCTCGGGCCGTATCTCGCGAAGTGAACGACATTTTTCCCATGCGATCAATTATCGGCCGGGCATCAAACGATGTAATATCAATGTGCTCGACTGGTGTAGATAGCAGTAAGGCTTTCTTATTGGTTTTCGACTTAGCTGTTTTGCCGGTGGAGGATTTTAAACTTTTAGTCTTGGCTTTTTGTGAACGTTTCTTGGACGGTGCCATGGGTCGAAGTCCGATTCTAGTAAAGGTTGGAAAGCAGCCTTGGGTCGCGACGGCGCCCCAATACGAAAAGAAACGGCTGTATATTTATCGTGCTGACTTTACTGCAACTGGAGAGGACTCAGAGCTCAGCTTTGGAGCCACAGCAGCGTCTTTCTTCAATGCCGGTGACCGATGGCGCGACGCACGGTCAAAAATAAATGGCGGTGCTTCGGGCCAAACGGTTGCTGCCAAAGATGCATAAAAACCATTGAAATGCGTTTTCATAGCCGCACCATAAGCACCCATCATACCGATCTCCACCCAGTCTCCCTCTTGCGTATCCTCAGGCAGTAAAAAGGGGCCTTTCATCTTGTCCAAATTATCACACGTTGGACCATAAAAGCTAAATTGCACCATCTTCTCCGATGGCAATCGACTATTAGGGTCTTTTGAATTTTTGCCGACTTTTATCAATGGACGCACTAGCCTCACTGGGTAACGCCAATTGAGGGTACCAGCATCGAACAAGCTACCGTATGTTCCGTCATTGATGAAAAGGCGGCGACCCTTGCGCAAGTTCACGCGAACCAACATTGATGCCCCAGCAGCAACCATAGCCCGGCCAGGCTCGCACCACAATTCGACACCCTGCCTTGTAAATGGCTTGGCAGCGTCAACCAACACATTCATGTAAGATTCCAGGGGCGCAGGCTTCATACCCGGATAAGTCGCAGGAAAACCTCCGCCAATATCGAGAATATCAATTTTGACTTTGGCTTTCATTACAACAGCCGAAGCACGCTCTATGGCAGCCCGGTAGGCCGCCGGATCCATGCATTGCGAACCTACGTGAAAACAAACTCCAACCTTGTGTGCCACTTTTTGAGCATGGCGCAACAAGTTTGCAGCCGATGAAGGGGCCGCTCCAAATTTACCTGATAGGTCGTATGCAGCGGAATTACCTGAGACAGCCAATCGCACAAAGAGGCTTAGGTCCTTAGCAGATTTGGTTTCTTCCAAAATCTTAATTAGCTCAGCCGCAGTGTCTAATGAGAATGTCCGTACGCCCATCTTATAAGCAAGCCGAATTGCCTCCCGGGATTTGACGGGATGCATAAAGTGCAACTGCGCTGTCTTGAATAGACTACGGACCAACCGTACTTCATCCAAAGATGCAACGTCAAAATGGCGAACTCCGGCATCGTACATGTGGCACAGGAATTCAGACCCTGGATTACACTTAACAGCATAAAGGACGCGACCCGGAAACTGGCTGGTGAATTTCTGCGCCTGTCCGCGGACGAATTCGGGAAAAACGCATTGAACCGGGACATCAGGCCTCAAACGTTTTGCGACCTCGTCCACCGTATGAAACACAGTACCGGGTGGCACATAACCTAGTGCCTTCTGTAGAAGGGGCATGCACGGCCTCCTTTTATTAATTAGACAAATAAGAGGTCCAACCAACGAAAGGACGCTTACGTCGTTGCTTAACGGCGAGTCGCTTTAGGCACGTGCGCGTACGTCTAGTGTCGCGTTTAAGCCAATTACACCGAAAATCAAGAAAAATCTCGCTTCTACTGGATTTTTTTTACCCCAGCTGAAGGCGATAATCTTAGACGTCGAGCCAGTCGAATGCGCTATGCTATGCTATGATTAGCTAAATGCTTCGGCCAACGGGATCTTATAAGGTTTATTTTAGGGAGAATGCCTATGCTTAGTAACTATCCTTTCACCGTCTTGGTGTTGGCGCTCGCTTTGTTCGTCTATGCGTGGGTAACCATGCGAGTCGGAGCAGCGCGTGGAAAATACGATGTGCAAGCCCCAGCGACAGACGGCCCACCAGAATTTCAGCGTGTTTTCCGAACTCAAATGAACACTCTTGAACAAATAGTCATGTTTGTTCCCGCGCTTGCCATCTTCGCCATGGCTTGGGGCGACCTTCCAGCGGCAATAGTCGGCGCATTTTGGCCTATTGGCCGAATTCTTTACGCAGTAGGCTATTCTAAGGCGCCTGAAAAGCGTGAAGTTGGGTTTGGAATTTCATTCCTCGCCACTGCCATACTCTTAATCGGCGGGTTGGTAGGCATTGTAATGGAGCTAGGCGTTTTTTAATACAGTTGGGGCGGTCCGCAATCTGCGCGATCGCCCTAACCTCACCGCTTATGAATTTTGCGCCAATTGCGCTGCTCATCTTTTGTGTACACATTTATCATTGAACGATAAACAGTCTCTATTGCGTCGGGGTTCGCACTAAAACTCTTCGCCATTCTCCGAACTCTAGATACGATTTCTTCTACTCGTGATTTAACGACTACGCCTTTAACAGAGGGCTTAAACTGAGCGGCCTGCGTAACTGCGTGGTAACGCTGGCATATCAATGGCACGATAACATCATCCAGCCTATCAATCTCCCTTCGGACCTCCGCCAAGGTCTTAAAATTACGTGGCGACTGCTTTGAATCCAATGTTTTGCGAGTTTTAATCACCGCTTTATTCGGCAAAGCTTTTTTGGGCGGCGCTTTGTTTGCCGCTTTCTTGGCCTTTACTTTCGCCACTCTCAATCCCTCTAATAACTGAATTCTATATACGAATTAGACACATCACCATCCCAAGGGCCGTGAAATAGATCCAACATACGCTCTGCAGGTGTAACACCCGTATCTGCAATCCTTTTTAACGGCCTTAGGAATCCTGTTTCATCATTACCCTCTTTATCAAGCCGCGCACGTTTTTTTAAGCCAGCCTCAGATAGGTCTAACACCACCTTAGCTACTTCTTGAATACTGCGCCCTTTGATTCTCGCCTCAAGGGCCTCCGATGGAACATCGCGATAAAGTTGTTCTCGGTCCTCGACAGTCCAGCCCTTCACCAGATCCCATGCACCATCGAGAACCTCGGTGTCGTAGAGCAGACCAGCCCAAAATGCGGGCAATCCACATAGTCGGCCCCAAGGGCCAGCGTCAGCTCCACGCAGTTCAATGTAGTTCTTGATTCGCACCTCGGGAAACGCAGTTGACATGTGATCAAACCAATCAGCAATCGTCGGCACTTCACCCGGAAGGGCCGGCATAGTGCCATCCATATATTTACGGAAGGATTGGCCAGAGACATCCATATAGCCATTCCGATAAACAAAATACATGGGTACATCGAGAAGGTAATCCACGTACCTCTCAAAGCCCATGCCGTCCTCAAAAACAAATGGTAATTGGCCGGTGCGATCAGCATCCGTGTGCAGCCATGTATTCGCCCGGTGACTTAGAAATCCATTGGGCTTGCCCTCCGTAAATGGTGAGTTTGCCCAGAGAGCAGTTGCAACCGGTTGTAGCGCGAGTGAAACCCGCAGCTTCTTCACCATATCGGCCTCAGAAGCATAATCCAAATTCACCTGAACCGTACAGGTGCGTGTCATCATATCGATGCCCATGTCTCCAACCTTGGGCATGTAGTTGCGCATAATTTTATATCGACCCTTTGGCATCCAATGGATATCCTCTTGCCGCCAGTCGGGAGTAAAACCTAAGCCCAACATGCCAATTCCTAGGTCATCGCTTACATCTTTTACTTGGCTTAAGTGCTCCATAACTTCATTACAGGTCTGATGCACGTCTTCCAGTGGTGCCCCAGACAACTCCACTTGGCCACCGGGTTCTAAGGTTATGGATCCCTTATCGGCCTGCTTAAGTGCAATCAAATTGTCTCCCTCGGTCACTGGCTCCCAGCCAAAACGCTGCATACCTTCCAGAAAGGCACGAATGCCTGCGGCACCTTCGTAAGATAGGGGCTTAAAATCTACTTTGTCATAAGGAAATTTTTCGTGCTCAGTTCCAATACGCCACAAGTCCTTGGGCTTACACCCAGACTCTAAGGTAGCCACAAGCTGGGCCTTGGACGTGACTAGGTCAGCCTTGTCAGATCTGAATGGCTTCATGGTCAAAAGTAGGCCTCAAATTGGAACAGCAGCCCACAGACGAAAGAGGCCGGATGATGATAAGACGTCATGACAGACTCGTTATACCAGGGCCCCTGGCTGAAATTATCTATTGAGTTCCATTTATCGGCTCACACGACCGACCTCGGACACCCAGTCCCCTAGCAGCGCCTGCCAACACGCCAACGCAGCAATCGCCGCAGTCTCGGCCCGTAAAAGTCGTGGACCAAGACCAATAGCCCTAGAAAAGGGTAGTTGGCGCAACACGTCAAGTTCGGATTGCACAAATCCTCCTTCGGGACCAGTCATAAACCCACAAGGCTCCTGGCGTGCGGCCATTAAAGCCTTTGCAATGGGCAAGCCACCACCGGATTCATCCAAAAAATATAATCGATAGCCTTTAGGCCACGAAGCAATAAACTTATCAAATGACTCCGGGGAACGTACCTGCGGCACTGAAAGCCGAGAGCACTGCTCTGCCGCTTCTATCGCATGCAATTGGAGACGCCCTGTATTAATCCGCTTTATATCCGTGCGCTGCGTAATAACTGGAAGGAGAGCGGTAACCCCGAGTTCGGAAGCTTTTTCAGCAATAAAATCCATACGCTTAACTGGCGCAAAAGCCAACCAAAGAGCAGGAGTAGAATCTTGCACCTGGCTCTGCTTTTCCACATGATACTGAACATCGCGCTTAGTCTGAAAAATAACTTTAGCCCACCACTCTCCTTCACGACCGTTAAAGAGAGCCACACGCTGACCGGGCTTGCAGCGCATGACATGCAAAAGATAGTGTGCTTGGGCATTTGAGGCAGTCAGACAGGATCCCTCCGCTAAAGAGTCATTAACAAAAAGGCGGATTCGAGCTTTGGTTTTCGACATTACAGACCACTTGATGTTAGGAGCGCCACATTGAGTGCTATCAAATTTCTCCTTATTGTAGCTGCCCATGAGTGAGCACCAAACCCCCAGAACAGATATTCCCCGCCAAGGCTGGGTTGACTTTATACTTCCGTCTGCTGCACAGCCCTATGCCCGTCTTATGCGCTTGGACCGTCCTATAGGCATATGGCTGCTTCTATTACCGTGCTGGTGGAGTTTATCTCTAGCCTCCGTAGGCATGCCCGACCCCTACGTAGCCGGGCTTTTTTTGTTAGGCGCGATTGTCATGCGGGGGGCTGGTTGTACCTACAATGACATCGTAGACCGAGACATCGACGCCAAAGTTGAACGTACTTCTACACGTCCCTTACCCTCAGGACAAATTTCCATATTAGCCGCCACAGTCTTTCTAGCGGGTCAGCTCATCATCGGTCTTCTTGTGCTTTTACAATTCAACGCACTGACCATCGGTCTTGGTATCAGCTCTCTTGGGCTTGTCGCAATCTACCCGTTCATGAAGCGCATCACTTATTGGCCTCAGGCATGGCTTGGTCTCACATTCAACTGGGGCGCTCTAATGGGATGGACGGGGGTCTACGGCACGCTCAATGACACCGCTCTTCTTCTTTATGTTGGTGGTTTTTTTTGGACGCTTGGGTATGACGCTATCTATGCTCATCAAGACAAAGAAGGCGATTTACTGGCAGGTGTAAAATCCGTTGCTCTTGCGTTGGGCACTCACACTAAACCCTTTGTCGCCTTTGTTTACACTATCAGCATTGCCTTGATTGCCGCTGCTAATTTGATTCCCTTTCCCTTTAGCTATCCCACAGCGATATTACTCGGATTCGCTGCAATCCATCTCGCCTGGCAAGTAATCACGCTCGATATCAACGACCATAGTAATTGTTTACGACGTTTTAAATCCAATCGAGACTTTGGCCTGCTTGTATTAACCGCAGTTCTATTGATACGCTTTTAGATGAACGCTACCCCTATTCACACAACATTGGCCGCAAAATTTATTCTGCCGCCCGCTGTGGTTGATCCAAATACTTTGAGATGTCCACATCATCAATTTGTTCCGGTCGCAAGAACTGGTCTGCATAGTCCTTGTATGTACCGGATACCAAGAACAAATTAAACAAATCCGGGTCCACGTGCTTGTCTTTCTTCATAGACCACAAAATTTTCACACTTTCTGAGAGCATCTTGGCTTTCTTATAAGGTCTATCGGCAGCCGTCAGCGCCTCGAAAATGTCGGCTATGGCCATCATTTTAGCCGGCCATGACATGTCCTCTCCCTTTAGTTGGTTAGGGTATCCTGTTCCATCGATTTTTTCATGATGACCACCAGCAAATTCAGGAACTCTCTTCAAGTGTTTAGGAAACGGCAATTCATTTAACATCTCGATAGTCAGTACAATGTGATCATTGATTTTACGGCGCTCATCATCATTGAGCGTTCCTTTTTCAATACACATATTTGTGACTTCGCCAAGATTATACTCTGCTTCAGAGTGCTCCGGCAGATCCGAGAGAAGATACTCCCAACCCTCTTCAGGTGGGGGTTGCTTTTCCAAAGACTTAACTTCCGTCCATGACAAACCCAACTTACGGTCAAAATGTCGATACCATTTTTGCTTACTAAGCGAGCGGACGCGGTCTTGCTCTTCTGGGGACATAAACTCTCCGCCAATATTGCAGGCGGCTACAAATGACCAATGTTCTTTTAGTTCCTGACAGCGATCACGGAATTTTTTACGCTCTACCCGCGCGCTCTTTCCTCTAGCGATAGCTTTCAGCATTTTTATCTCGGCATCGCGGCGTAGCACCTCAAAGCGCATGCGCACTTCATGAACGCGATCATATATGGTCTGGAGTTTAGTAGCCTTATCGACCACGAACTCTGGTGTAGTTACTTTGCCCATATCATGCAGCCATGCTGCCACGTGTAATTCATAAGATTGCTGATCATCAAGCTCAAAATCAGCCAATGGCCCCTCTTTGGCATCACTAGCTTTGGAAGCCAGCATTTTAGTGAGTTCTGGTACACGCTGGCAGTGCCCACCTGTGTAGGGTGACTTGGCATCAATGGCATGGGCCATAACCTTAATTAAACTGTCCATCAAAGCCTTCTGGGCCTCGATCAATTTTTGATTATCGATGGCTACCGCAGCTTGAGAAGCAAGGGCACCAATCATGCGCTGAACTTCCGCTGTAAAAGATGAAACTTCGCCAGTATGAGTTTTGGCATTAATCAACTGTAGTACGCCGATTACTTCATCTGAATAGTTGAGCAACGGAATGCAAAGAAATGATTTAGACCGGTATCCCGTACCTTTATCGAATTTTTTAGTTCCAGAAAAATCGTACCCCTCAGCTTCATAAGCATCAGGAATATTGACAGTTTTCTTACTAAGCGCTGCCGCTGCTGATACGTTATTAAAATTAGGTTGGCCTGTTTCTGTATTGTACATCTGAACAGGTGGAAAAGGGATTGGCACACCGGTTGTTCCGCCCATGGCAATCTTTAGGGAGCTAGTGCGCATGATGACAAATTTTAGCGCATCGTCTTCCGTACGGAGATAAAGGGTACCCCCATCAGCGTTGCTAATATCCATCGCTTCAAGAAGAATGCGTTCTGTCAGACGATCATGGTTGCGTTCGGCCGAAAGTGCCAAACCGATCTCGATCAGCCGCTCAAGACCCGTCGATCGGCTATCTGTATTAACCGCTTTTCCATCAGCCATACGTCACTCTCTATTCTAGCCGCCCTAGCCTTCTATAGGCATCTATAGGGCCGCAATTCCAACTGGCTTAAACCCTGAGCCAATAAGGTCTCTGCCTAGGGTTTGGTTTGCCACCATCTCGCAGGCGCTGGTGAAATCCTGTCTGTCATATTCTGGCGGCATTTATAATTTATCCTCAGAGGGTTACAGATAAAACGTAAAAGCCTTACTAACAGTATCTATTTTAAGGTTACAGCTAAAATGCGACAAGCTATCCAGTTAATTTCTATATTCGATTGAGAACTATGGAATAACACTATCATCGCTTGACGGCCTTCATGCAGCCGCTTAAGTCATTGTGACACACAGTGAATTTTCCTTTGAGTCTTATCCGGATCGGCTTAGATGCCATACCAATCTTTACGCGAGTTTATGAACCTGCTGGAACGAGAAGGCCGTCTAAAGAGGGTTTTGACTCCAGTCTCACCTCACCTGGAGATGACTGAAATTCAGAGTCGAGTTTTGAAGGAGAGCGGCCCTGCCATCTTGTTCGAGAACGTTCTTCAGCCAGATGGAAATCCTTACCCTATGCCCGTTTTAGTCAATCTCTTCGGCACAGTTGAAAGGGTGGCTTGGGGAATGGACCGCGACCCCAGCCAACTACGCGATATCGGTGAAACCTTAGCCTTTTTGAAGCAACCAGAACCACCTGGCGGCTGGAAAGAGGCCTGGCACATGCTGCCCCTACTAAAAACCGTCATGGCAATGACGCCCAGAACAACCTCTAAGGCGCCATGCCAAGAAATTATCCTCACTGGCGATGATATTGACCTCAACCAACTCCCTGTCCAGACCTGCTGGCCTGGAGATGCCTCCGCCCTCATAACCTGGCCGCTTGTAGTAACTAGGGGACCAGGCGACGATAAGAGAGATATTTATAACCTCGGCATCTACCGCATGCAGATTACGGGGCGAAATACTACTCTCATGCGATGGCTCAAGCACCGAGGCGGTGCAGGTCATTACGATCGCTGGAAAAGCAAAAAAGCAAAGTCTTTGCCCGCCGCAGTCGTCATCGGTGCAGATCCAGGTACCATTTTAGCCGCAGTAACCCCCGTGCCTGACACTTTATCAGAATATCAGTTCGCTGGCTTGCTGCGAGGACGTAAAGTTGATCTAGTTGACTGCAAAACGGTGCCGCTCAAAGTTCCAGCAAATTCTGAGATTGTTCTTGAAGGCCACGTACTGCTTGACGAACACGGCAACGAAGGCCCTTTTGGCGATCATACTGGCTATTATAATTCCGTGGAAAAGTTTCCGACCTTTCGACTCTCTGCGATAACGATGCGGCGCGATCCAATTTATCTATCTACATATACTGGCCGCCCCCCCGATGAGCCCTCCATCCTAGGTGAAGCTCTCAACGAGGTTTTCATCCCCCTACTAACTCAACAATTTCCAGAAATTATAGATTTTTGGCTACCACCCGAGGGATGTAGCTACCGTATCGCTGTTGTCAGCATAAAGAAGGCCTACCCAGGCCAGGCAAAAAGAGTAATGATGGGAGTCTGGAGCTTCCTGCGCCAGTTCGTCTACACAAAATTCGTCATTGTAGTTGATGAGGAGATCGATGCCCGAGACTGGAAAGATGTCATGTGGGCAGTTTCTACCCGAATGGATCCAGCGCGGGATATAACCATCGTAGAACGCACTCCCATAGACTATCTGGACTTTGCCTCATCGGAACCAGGATTAGGTGGTAAAATTGGGTTTGATGCCACTAATAAAATTCCACCCGAAACAACCCGCGATTGGGGTACACAAATTCGGATGTCCGACGACATCATAAAGCTCGTTGATAAAAAGTGGACTGAATATGGTCTTCCGGGCACCGGTAAATCTATTTGGAAAGTTTAAGACCGCCATGGACTCATCCAACCTGCTCAACCTTCTCACAGACCTAATCAAAGATGCGAAGTCTGCTGGGGCCGACTCAGCCGACGCTATTATTGTCGACGGAACTTCTGTTTCTGTTACCTATCGCCTGGGTAAATTGGAACACCTCGAAAGATCCGAAGGCGGGGACATCGGCCTGCGAGTCTTCAAGGGCAACAGACAAGCTATAGTCTCTTCAGCCGATCGCAAATCAGCCGCACTCAAAGAGCTTGTGGAACGGGCCGTCTCTATGGCTGAGACAGTGCCTGAAGACCCGTTTTGCGGCATCGCAGATCCGAGCCAATTAGCCAAAACATTGCCAGTTATAGATATCTGTGATCCTGCAAACATTCCCGTGGAAACTTTGATCAGCCATGCAGAGGCGTGCGAGGCCGCTGCACGAGCGGTCTCAGGGGTCACAAACTCAGAAGGTGCATCCGCCAGCTGGGGCCGTCACAACGTTGCTGTGGCGAGTTCAAACGGCTTTGCCCGCGCCTACGAGTCTTCAGGCTCATCCCTCAGCGCCTCTGTCCTGGCAGGTGATTCTAATAAGGGCATGGAAACTGATTACGATTATACCGCCGCCGTCTACTTCAGCGACCTGAGACACCCCGAAGACGTTGGCCGTAGCGCTGGAGAAAAAGCGGTCAAAAAACTCGGCGGACGCAAAGTAATTAGCCAAAAGCTCCCTATCATTTATGACCCCCGTGTAGCTCGCAGTCTTGTGGGACATTTTATCGCTGCCATTAATGGTACTGCCGTCGCACGCGGAACAACATTTTTGAAAGACTTAATGGGCAAAGAAATTTTCAGTTCGGCAATCACAATTACCGAGGACCCACACCAGAACCGTGGCTTACGCTCCAAGCCCTGCGATGCGGAAGGGCTTGAAAATAGTAAACGTAATCTGGCAGACAAAGGTGTGCTAACGACATGGCTTATGGATTTACGCGCCGCACGACAACTCAATTTAGAGCCGACCGGACATGCTAGCCGTGGCACTGGATCGCCACCAAGCCCAAGCGCCACAAACGTTGTTCTTGAGTCCGGCATGATAACACCCGCAGCACTCATGGCAGATATTAAAAAGGGGCTGTATGTGACCGATTTGGTAGGGCAGGGCGTGAATATGATTACCGGCGACTATAGCCGCGGTGCAGTTGGTTACTGGATAGAGGATGGCGAGATTGCCTATCCTGTTCACGAAGTGACCGTCGCTGGCAATTTGAAGGATATGTTTAAGGGTATGACAGCAGCTAATGACCTTAAGATACGTTATGGTATCGATTCGCCAACATTGCGCATAGAGGGTATGAGCATGGCAGGGACTTAGCTGTCTCCTCTATTCCTTATACTGTTCACCATATCGTTGCAGAAAACTTTGAGCGCGCTCAATGGCTTCTTGTAAATGGGCGGGACGCACTTGATGTGCCACCGTCGCACGCACATGCATAAGAAGATAACTAAAGTGATGGTACATGGCGTCCGCATCTTGGAATTTCTGAACAAGGCTGAGAAGGTATTCGTCTAACTCGGTATCTTTAAATTTCTCGTTGAATTTCTCAGACTTTCCGTAAAGGTCCTCAATCACGTTCTTCATAGCTATTCCTTTTTTTTGAGTGCGGCGCACATATTTCTGAGTCTGAAGCCAGCATACTATATCGAGCGGTTACGAAAAGACCGTACACCTGGAAGGCTCCAAATCGAGCAAAATTTGAACTGGCAGGATCTCGAAAATACCGCTGTCTACTTGGTTTTGATGGCCGGTAATGCCTAACGTCACATCAGATATAGCTAGCGAGTGCAGTGCAAACATTAGTTCTCACCACCATCATTCTCTTCTATTGTCTCAAAGAGCGACGATGTTACCTAGTGTTAAAGTGGTGTTGTATAAATATTAACATTTCAGCCACTCCACACCGCAATATCGGGAAATAGACGCTTTGGGCATTACTATTAAGAAATTGGGCCGCAACCCGTTAGTACGGCGTGCCGCATCCGCCGCTATTACTGGGTCCATTCTAACAATCAAAGCGACCACCCGCTGGCAAATGATTAATTCTAAAGCTGCGGAATCCGCCTGGAAGGGCCAGGCCCCAGCCATCATCGCTTTCTGGCATAATCGGCTTGCTATGATGCCAGTCTGCTGGCCATCACGAGAGGCTTTCCACATGCTTATATCCAGCCATCCAGATGGTCAGCTCGTTGCCCAAGCGATTGCTAATTTCGGCATCGGAACTATAGAAGGTTCTTCAACCCGTGGGGGAAATGATGCCTTACGTGCACTAGTCCAGCGGCTACAGTCTGGGGAAAGCGTCGGTATCACACCAGATGGCCCGCGCGGGCCACGCATGAGGGCTGGTAATGGAGTAATAACTCTAGCGCGCCTTTCAGGCGCACCCATATTACCAGTGTCTGTTTCCGTTAGCCGACGTAAAGTATTAAATACATGGGATCAACTTATCGCTCCGTTACCTTTCGGCCGCGGTGCTATTGTTTGGGGTAATGCCATCAATGTGCCGCGTGAGGCCAAAGAGGAAAAGATTATTCCCCTAAGAGAACAACTAGAACTAATGCTGAACAATATCAGCGCAGAGGCTGACCGGCTTGTCGGACATTCCGCTATGAATCCCGCAATCAAGCCCGATTCAAATCAGAAGAATGTTGATGCGC
This sequence comes from Fidelibacterota bacterium, assembly GCA_002712165.1. Taxonomy (GTDB): domain Bacteria; phylum Pseudomonadota; class Alphaproteobacteria; order Rhodospirillales; family Rhodospirillaceae; genus UBA11612. The sequence continues at coordinate 31,923 of PASS01000080.1, read as the reverse complement.
GCGCCTAAATTCTGGCGCACAGATAATGCGCTATCCCGGTTTCTTGAACCATTCGGACATATTGTTGGCGTGATCACAACCCGGCGCATGAATAAGGCTAAGCCGTTGCGCGTAGATGTGCCAGTTATATGCGTAGGCAATCTATCGGTCGGCGGCACCGGTAAAACGCCAATAGCTGCTTCCATTGCAGCAAACCTGAGCAACCGCGGTAAAAATCCAGCCATACTCATGCGTGGCTACGGAGGTCGATTAAAGGGGCCCACGAGGGTTGAAGCCTCTATACACACCATTAACGATGTTGGCGACGAAGCCCTTTTGCACACTGCTACAGCTCCTGTTTGGGTCGCCCGTAATAGGGCCCTGAGTGCCCTGAGTGCTATTAAGAGTGGTGCAGACACTCTAATCATGGATGACGGTCACCAGCACAATACCTTAGCGAAAGACCTCACGTTTCTAGTCATCGATGGTTATGCAGGATTTGGTAACGGCCGTATCACCCCAGCCGGCCCTCTGCGAGAACCAGCCGAGAGCGGTCTCGCACGCGCACAAGTTGCCATCTTGATGGGCCCTGACCCACACCGCATAGAAGAAGGGTTAGCAAAACATATCCAGGTTCTCCGCGCGCGCCTAGCTCCTGGACCAGAATGGCGCCACCTTCAAGGTCGCAAGGTTATCGGGTTTGCCGGTATCGGTGATCCTGAAAAATTTCTTAATACCTTAAACGCAGCTGGCGCTCATGTTGTCGCTTTTCATCCTTTCAGCGATCACTACGGATATGTGGATGCTGATATACAGTCGATTCTTGACGAAGCCTTCGCTGTTGATGCCCTGCCTGTCACAACAGAAAAAGACGCTATTCGCCTCTCGCTAGATCAACGTCAGCAGGTAAACATATTGACAGTAGGGGTAGAGTGGGAAGACAAAACAAAGTTGGATCGATTACTAGACTCAATAATTGAAAAACCGGCCTAGCTTAGTCATTCGCTGCCGGCAGAACCTCAAAGACCGTTTCGGGATCTAAGCGCGTATCAAACCAAGTCACGCCGAAATGTAAATGCGGGCCCGTTGCACGCCCTGTCATACCAATTGCACCGATCACATCACCTTGCCTGACGTGCTGTCCACTCTTTACATATAATGCGCTCATATGGATATAGACAGACTGCAATCCATAGCCATGATTGATCAATACGGTCTGACCAGTCAGGGTCATATCCGGATCAGCAAGTGAAACCACCCCATCTGCCGAGGCAAGGATCGGCGTGCCTTGCGGCGCAGCAATATCAAGTCCTGAATGTGGCGCGCGCGGCGAACCATTAAGAATACGCTGACTGCCATATATACCAGACACCCGCCCCTCTGCCGGAAGGATAAATCCAGTTTCAAAAAAGGGTGTCAGTTCAACCTTCGCCCGAGCCTTAGCCATAAGCCGGCTATCAGCTATTATTTTAGAAACAGTTTGGGGGTCAGGTGTCACCAGTGTTTGTGGAACTCCGTTCACCCGTTCCAACCTCCAATCGCGGGCCTCTATATTGAGGGTTATAACTTCACGCCCATCCATCGAAGTTTCTAAAATAAGTTCGACATAGCGCGGAGCATTACGACCGAGTCCGAGCAAAAAGCGACCATCGCCCATTGTCGGCAATTTACGCCCATCAAAAGTGATTACTGCTCCAATAGGCGCTTTCCCGACGACAAGGCCACCCTGCTCCATACGACCCAAGAATGTTATTTCAGCTGCCTGTAATGGAGTTGATAGTAATGCAATAAAAAAGAGGACACGCCACATCACAGCAGTCGCCCTTGACCAGAATCACCACCGGCTTTCCTCACAAAGCGCTTGCTTTTGGGCTCAGCACCTCCAACATGTACACTGACCTTGCCGTCTTTGAACTCCAAGTTCCACTTTGTTCCGGGCGTTGCACCGAGGGCGTTAGAAACCACATACCCATCGGGGTTCATGACCATAACGTAACCGCGTTCAAGAACACGCTTAGGGGATACAGACTCAAGGCGTGCTATAATAGACTCAAACTGAGACCGGTTATCGACAACAGAACGGCGACCAGCTTGAATAAGGCGCGATGCTAGAGCATTCACCTCGGCCGATTCGCGACCAATGTCGCGACTAAATCTATCTAGATTTAGTCGCGCAGCTAGAACCGCCAAGTCCGATGTTTTGGCCTGTAATAAGGCACGGGGACCAAGAGAAAGACGTTCGCTCAGCACATCAAGGTCTTGTGTCTTTTGTGCCACAATCATATCGAGACGAGGAATGCCCCGCACAAGACCGTTTAAATGAATACGGTTTTCTTCCAGCTGCCGGGTCATCACCTGGGTAAGGCGACTATTTACTTGCTGCAAGTCGGCAAGCAGATCAAGCCGGACCGGCACCACCATTTCGGCCGCTGCCGTTGGTGTCGGCGCCCTTCGATCGGCAGCGTGGTCAATTAAGGTCCAGTCAGTCTCATGACCAACAGCAGCAATAAGTGGTATGTCCGACACTGAAGTTGCGCGCACAACTACTTCTTCGTTAAATGCCCATAAATCCTCAAGACTTCCACCACCTCGCGCGACAATAATTACATCAGGCCGAGGAATAGCACTGCCATACTTTAAAGCATTGAAACCTGCTATCGCAGCTGCGATTTCCTCAGCTGCACCTTCCCCCTGAACTCGAACCGGCCAAACGATAACCCTGCGTGGAAAACGATCGGCGATACGGTGCAAAATATCGCGAATGACTGCACCAGTAGGCGAGGTCACAACCCCGATCACATCCGGTAATAGTGGAAGAATTTTGCGACGGGCCTCATCAAACAGCCCCTCGGCAGCAAGTTTCTTCCGCCGCTCTTCTAGCAACTTTAAAAGAGCACCTTCGCCCGCCAACTCCATGGATTCGATTATAATTTGATAGCTAGAGCGCCCGGAATAGGTGGTAAGGCGGCCAGAAGCTATCACCTCCATTCCATCATTAGGCTTGATGGACAACTTTCTCATTGTGCCGCGCCAAATTATAGCGTCCAAAACCGCATCTTCATCTTTAAGCCTGAGATAGCAGTGGCCTGATGCCGCCACCTTAGGCTGGGAAATTTCGCCTTTGATGCGCACGAATCCAAACGCATCTTCCACCGTTCGCTTTAGAACCGACGAGAGCTCAGAAACAGTAAACGATGGCGTATTGGAAGCTTCAGCCGGGGCTGCGCTCGGGGATGGCATCTCGCTCATAGCTCTGTTATGCCACAGCAGTACTTCTACGGACAAGGTTACGAGATAAAAACGAGAGGATTAAGAGATGCGAGTACTGGTTGTAGGCAGTGGAGGCCGCGAACATGCATTATGCTGGTCCTTGGGTGCGTCCCCATTGTGTAAGGCCCTTTACTGCGCACCAGGCAACGCCGGAATTGCCGATGCCGCCATATGCGTGCCTATTAGTGCTGATGATATCGATGGCCTTATAAAATTTTCGAAGGATGAAAAAATTGACTTCGTCGTAGTCGGTCCAGAAGCACCACTAGTCGCAGGCCTAGTCGACAAACTAAAAAATGCAGGCATTAAATCATTTGGGCCAAGTGCTAAAGCTGCCCAATTGGAGGGTTCTAAAGGATTTATGAAAGACCTATTACAGCGTCATAATATTCCCACTGCATGGTACCGCCGCTTTAAGGACCCCATGACTGCTAAGGCTTTTATTAGTGATAAAGGCGCTCCTATTGTCGTCAAAGCCGACGGACTTGCCGGTGGTAAGGGTGTTATCTTGTGTACTAGCGTAGAGGACGCCCATACGGCTGTAGATACCATGATGGCTGAGAAAGCTTTTGGTGATGCTGGAAATGAAATTGTTATAGAAGAATTTCTAGAGGGCGAAGAAGCAAGCTTCTTTGCTATCGTTGATGGCGAATGCGCCATACCCCTAGCTACAGCCCAAGACCACAAAGCGGTCGGTGAGGGCGACACTGGCCCTAATACTGGTGGCATGGGGGCTTATTCACCAGCGCCAATAATAGATGCGAAAATGCAAGAACGCATCATGAATGAAATTATCTTACCCACAGTAAGCGGTATGGCATTGGAAGGTTATCCATTCACAGGTGTTCTATTTGCAGGATTAATGATCAATAAAGGTAACCCAAAGATTCTTGAGTTCAATGTTCGATTCGGCGATCCAGAATGTCAGGTACTGTTGGCCCGGCTCAAGTCTGATTTATTGCCAGCCCTTATTGCTGCCACAGATAGTCAACTCAATAATTTTGATCTGCGCTGGTACGATGACGCTGCAATCACCATAGTAATGGCCGCAGACGGCTATCCCAGTAATCCGAAAAAGGGGACGATGATTGAAGGGTTGATCGACGCAGCCAAAGTCGAAAACGTAACGGTCTTTCATGCTGGTACAAAAACCGAAGACCGAGATGGAAAAATTACTATATTAGCAAATGGGGGACGAGTTCTAGGCATCACAGCCACAGGCAAGACTGTCACCGAAGCCCAAAAGCAAGCCTATCGGGCAGTCGATGCTATTAGTTGGCCCGGAGGATTCTGTCGGAGAGATATAGGCTGGCGTGCTATAGAGCGCGAGAACACCAGGTAAGCCTTTTTAATCATCTGCATTGCTTGGTAAGCGCTGTCGAGCGCGGATCATTGGACATCTCTATAGGTTCAGAGTTGCCATCAACGATATCGAGGTCCACATAGAGACTGCGGTCCGAGGCACGGATGACTGCATCAAACAGGTTCTTTCTCAAATCCTCTCGGCCCTGCCCTCGAAGGTCCGCCTGAGTCAAATTCGCTTCATTGAGATACATAAGTATCTTCTCATGGATAATGGGAATCATCCAACACCCAGGTCGCTCCGCGTCAGTAGATCCTGTTAGTATCCGTGCCTCAGGCTCAGGCAACCTCAATCTCACCGTCAATACTTCATATCTAAGGCCGTTAGCCGTCATATAAGGAGCCATCATTGGCATCAGCTGAATTCTATAGCCAGTGTAACCTACTGCCCCCCCACTTTCAGCTGCTTTAAGCACAGGTGAAATGATCATAACCATCAAAAATGCGGCGATTATTTGCTTCATAATACTCGCATGGTAAGGGAATAATGCATTGATGCCTAGCGTCGTGCCGCAAAAAATTCTTTGAGCAAAACTTCGGCACGAGCAGCATCAACTCCGCCAACAATATCCGGCCGATGGTGGCAACTCGCTTGGCTAAATATACGCGGACCATGATCCACGCCACCTCCTTTTGGATCATAAGCACCAAAAAACACGCGACGCAGACGAGCGAAAGAAATTGCCGATGCACACATAGGGCATGGCTCCAGTGTCACGTAAAGGTCATGACCACTAAGACGAGGCGAGCTAAGACTTGCAGTCGCAGAGCGAATCACTAGCATTTCAGCGTGGGCGGTAGGATCACTGCGCGCCTCCACCTCATTACCGGCAACAGCCAGAACATCATTCGATGTGGGGTCCACGATCACCGCTCCCACCGGCACCTCACCGCTTTGCCCTGCTCGTTCAGCAGCCCGGAAGGCCATATCCATGTAATCAAGCGATTTTTTATAATTACTTTCCATGTTGTCACAGTCCGCGAGGCATGTAGCGACGTCAAGGACTTCCCACCAAGCAAATCGTTAACTAAAGGTAAGAATTCAGTAACCCATAGCCGCTAGATTTGGGCCAAGCACACTAAAGGAGCCATGTGGCATGGTTCAGAACGTCAATGATTTTATTCAGGTGGCCGGACAAATGGTCGAGCGCTCGACCCTGGACGGGCTTAAGTCTGCTAGTACAAAAAGTGGTGTCAGCTTTCAATATCTAGTAGCCAAGGCAGCACAGGAGAGCAGCCTGAGAACTGATGCCCTGGCAAAGACATCCTCGGCTAAGGGCTTATTTCAATTTACCCAAGGCACATGGCTGGACATGATGGAGCGCTTCGGCGAGCGCTATGGCTATGGTGATCTGACCGCAAAGATTTCTATAGACCCGAACGGCAAAGCCACGGTAACAGACCCAAAAACCGAGCGCCATCTCCTGGATCTGCGCCACAACCCAGAAGCATCAGCGCTTATGGCCGCTGAGTATGCCCTAACAAATGCCCATTCCCTTCGCAGAACGCTAGGACACGAACCAGACTCAGCTGATCTCTACCTGGCGCACTTCTTAGGTGCTACCGGTGCCTCACGGTTGCTGACAGCAGCTATTGATTCACCGGAAACTAGCGCAGCATCCTTATTACCCGCAGCAGCTAAAGCAAACACCTCAGTCTTTTACACTCCGAATGGCAGAGCACGTAGCGTAGTCGAAATCATCGGACTTATTCGTGGGCGTTTCAACAATCAAATGGACCATTATGGGGAAGTTGCGGCAAACTGGAAAAACCAGGACGTAGAAACACCTAGAACGAGAATAATAACTGTGCAAAAGCCCAACAACAATTCGAACGCCCTCGACTTCAAGGGAAGCATGAACGGTTCGAACACCTATGCCATGGCAGTGTCTTGGGTTGTACTGGAAGAAATGGCCAAGCTGATAGCCAACAACCCTATGAACATGTTTGATTCCGATGGGGATGAAGATGGAAATGATAGGGATTCATATGTAACGACTTCGCCGGGACTTCAGGGCCAAGACTTGGCTAGCGCCTTGATCCAATCCGTCAAAATCGATGAGACTAGGCTTAATGATCCCAAACGCGTTACAGCTCCTGACCATCAGAGAAGCGCTGCAGCTTATGATGCGCACCATACAACCACAGCAGCCCCTCACCTAAATACCACCCGTAAGTCCAACCAGACATAAAAAAAGCCAGCAAAACTCAAAGACTTTGAGGCCTTGCGGCGCTAAAATCTGCCTACGCGAGGTATTTCATGAAAAAACCAATAATCGGAATTACAGTCGACGTTGAGCGTGGTGGCACAAAGGGTGGATATTCTCGTTTTCCCTGGTTCGCAATTCGTGAAAATTATTGCTCAGCAGTCGCAGAAGCTGGCGGCGTACCTGCACCCTTGACACACGACATGTCACTCATTGACCAATATGTGGACATGATCGACGGGCTTGTTATCTCTGGTGGTAATTTCGACGTGGACCCTGCCCTGTTTGGCGCCTCCGAGAGACATCCGAAAGTCACAGTCAAAACTGGACGTACAGATTTTGAGATGGCTGTGACACGAGCCATTCTCAGTGAGGATAAACCCATATTTGGAATTTGTGGTGGCCAGCAGCTAATGGCAGTAGCCTTAGGCGGAACACTCATACAGCATATACCGGACGAAGTGCCCAATACTCTACCCCACGAACAACCGGGGCCGCGTGACCGCGCCGGGCATGGCGTGATAATCAAGAAAGGTACTTTACTACATGAAATTATTGGCCAAACCCACATCCCAGTAAACAGCGCCCACCACCAAGCGGTTAAAACTGTGCCCTCCCCCGTGATAGAGAATGCCCATGCACCTGATGGCGTGATAGAGGGCATTGAAGACCCTAAGAGACGCTTCTGTGTAGGCGTTCAGTGGCACCCAGAATTTCATATAAGTCCTGCTGACCAGCGTCTTTACACTGCCTTTATCAAAGCCTGCATCAACAAAACACCAAGCATATGAGTGAAGCAGAAGAGAACCGCCAACGTATCGCAAAAGTGATAGCACGTGCGGGCCTTTGCTCGCGGCGAGATGCCGAGAAGTGGATTTTGGCCGGACGCGTACAGGTTAATAATAGCGTTTTGACCTCACCTGCCTTTACGGTTTCCAATGAGGACAAAATTATTGTTGATGGTGAACCGCTTCCCGGCCCCAGTAAAAGTCGACTGTGGCGGTTTCATAAACCCGTCGGTCTAGTAACCACTCATCGAGATGAAAAAGGCCGAACCAATATTTTTGATGCTTTGCCACCTGGGCTACCTCGCTTAGTCAGCGTCGGCCGCCTCGATATTACATCCGAAGGGCTCATACTTCTAACAAACGATGGCACATTAGCCCGCGAACTTGAACATCCCTCACGTGGATGGGTGCGCCGCTACCGTGCGCGTGTTCATGGAGGTGTGGACCCTCAATCCCTTGAGGGTTTGAAGAACGGTGTGAAAGTTGAAAATGTTCGCTATGGGCCAATAACTGCTTCCCTCGATAGCGATCCAAGAAAATATTCGGCCAAACGCAACGTCTGGCTTTCTGTCGCACTAAGTGAAGGCAGAAACCGCGAGGTACGTAAAGTGATGGCCCATCTAGGCCTGACCGTCTCGCGCTTAATTCGCATCTCTTATGGGCCATTTCAACTTGGCAAGCTCAGTCCGTGTGGGATAGACGAAGTGCCAGCCCCGGTTATCAAACAGCAGCTTGGAGCTGCCGCACCAATCAGTTTAAACGCCAAACCCAAGAAAACATGAAAAAGCTGCCGAGCAAAAACCTTGGACCTAATGCAGTTCGTATTATCGCTGGCGCCTGGCGGGGAAGGAAAATCCAAGCCCTGCCAGGAGAAACAGTTCGGCCCACAGCGGACCGAGTGCGAGAGGCTTTATTCAATCGACTAACGCACGGGTTTGCTCAGATGGCCTTCCAGATTCAAGGAGCACGTGTCCTAGACGTATTTGCTGGAACCGGCGCACTAGGCCTAGAAGCACTATCGCGTGGAGCTAAATATGCAACCTTCGTTGAGAAAAATCCTGATACGGCTTCACTTATTCGCCGCAACAGCGAGAAACTAGGCGCCGAAGATCGCGGCAATGTGTTGATCGCTGATGCTGCACACCTGCCAAGCGCCACGGATACTTATGACCTTGCGCTTCTAGACCCGCCTTATAGGCAAAATTTAGCTGCTCAAACTTTAAATTGTCTCATATTGCAGGGCTGGCTCAAACCAGGCGCGCTGGTCAGCGTGGAAACAGATGCCACTGAAAATGTTTCTACCGTAAGTGCAATGGTCCAATTAGACCGCAGATCCTATGGCCGAGCCGTAGTGTCTATATTTCATTACAGACCTTAAGCTAACATTCAAAGATTATCTACGCTGCTAGATGTCTATAGAAAGGTCTCCAAAACAAATGTTTAGATTGGTGTACGTCTCTATCTACGGCCAAAAATTCTCTCTATATCTTTGAGTTTTAATTCTACATACGTAGGCCGGCCATGATTACATTGACCCGCATTCGGCGTCACCTCCATTTGGCGAAGAACGGCATTCATCTCGGGGCCACTGAGACGCCGTCCAGCTCGCACTGAGCCATGACAGGCAAGGGTGCCACAAACGTCACCTAGTCTATCTTTAAGGCTAATCGCCTCGTCCCAAGACTCCAAATCGTCTGCAAGATCCCTTATGAGGCTTTGGATATCTGCTTCTCCCAGTAATGCTGGTATTTCGCGCACCACAACCGTTCCGGCACCAAAGAGCTCAATCACCAAGCCCAACTCAGCGAATTCATTCGCTCGCCCGGCCAAACGAGACGCAGACGCCTCGTCGAGCTCTACAACTTCGGGAATCAGCAACATTTGTCTCGTTATGCCTTTCTCACCCAAAGCAAGCTTCATGCGCTCATACACTAGACGCTCGTGGGCAGCATGCTGATCGACGATTACAATCCCATCCATGGTCTGGGCAACAATATAAGTTTCGTGCACCTGAGCACGAGCAGCGCCTAAAGGATGAGATTGGGCATCAGACTCGTCATCCTCGTCATTGCTTACTGTTGGAGCCGAAGGGTCAAAACCAAGGATTGATTCCTGGTAGCCGTCCAATAACCCTTTGGCGCCGCTTGAAAGCGTTGATTGGAGTTCCTGGGCCTCAATATGGGCGCTATGGTTTCCACGGTGGTAGGGCAGTGCTGGACTATCGCTACCCTCCGGTCTCAACGCACCAACAGCCGCATCACTGATGGTCGTAGAAGTTTTATGTCCAGCCTCTGTAAGAGCGTGTTTCAGCGCACCGACCAAAAGGCCTCGCACCATACCCGAATCACTAAACCGAACCTCGGCTTTTGACGGATGAACATTGACGTCCACGTCCTGCTGCGGCACGTCTAGAAAAAGTACGACATAAGGATGCCTATTCGGCGCAAGAAAATCTCGATAAGCGGCACGCACTGCTCCCGACAGCAGGCGATCACGCACTGGACGGCCATTTACAAAAAGATATTGAGCCAGTGCGTTGCCCCGATTGAATGTCGGTACACCAATGTAACCGTACAGAGCAATATTCTCGCGTTCTGCCGCTACTGGTAATGCGTTCTCCGCAAAAGTTTTGCCTAATATCACCCCTAGGCGCTCAAGGTGAATATCAAATAAATCATCTTTACTTTGACTGACCGGCAAGTTCAGACGTGTTTTACCATCTGATGTTAGGCTAAAGGCCACGTTAGAATGAGCCATTGCGAGTCTCTCGACTGCATCCACGGAGTAGTTAAGCTCAGTTTGTGGTGCTTTTAGAAACTTAAGTCGCGCAGGCGTTGCATAAAAAATATCGCGCACTTCGATACGGGTGCCAATCGGATGCGGTGCCGGCACAGGGCCGTCTTTCCGTCCGCCTGCCACCATGACATACCAACCAGAGTCAGCATCTGCGGTCCGGCTTGTTACAGTGAGGCGTGCGACAGACCCAATAGCTGGCAGAGCCTCGCCTCGAAATCCCAAGTAGTCGATACTGAGTAAATCATCAGATGGTAATTTGGATGTTGCATGGCGATCCACGGCAACAGTTAGCTCTTGCCCACTCATACCGCAACCGTTGTCTGTCACCACAATTAGAGAGCGCCCACCATCCGTCAATACAACGTCAATCCGTGTAGCACCTGCATCAACAGCGTTTTCTACCAGCTCCTTAACTACGGAAGCTGGCCGTTCAACCACCTCGCCCGCAGCGATTTGATTTACAAGATTGGAGGGTAATAGCCGAATCTTCACTGCACCCGACCCTTTGCGACTAAATAGGCTGCCGCCAAACCGGCGGTTGAGCTATTACTCGTTTCCCCCAATTCCTTCAAAGCCTCATGTCCACCGCGCAAGACAGACTCTATAGTATTAGCCAGTTCCTTGCCCAATTCCACACCCCATTGGTCGAAAGCGTTCACACCCCAGATAAGACTCTGCGTAAACACCTTATGCTCATACAACGCCACCAACATTCCGACAGAATAAGGTGTGATTTCGTCAAGTAGAAGTGTGTTAGAGGCACGGTTACCTTGGAATACCTTGTGTGGTTTCAATTTATCCGGCGCACCGGAAAGGTCTGCTGTCACACTTCCCATGGCAAGCGCCTCGGTTTGACCAAGAACATTTGCCAAAAGAGTATCGCGGATCTTATCCTTACCACCCAAACCTGATAGCGCTACGATAAAGTCGCAAGCAATATGTCGAGGACTTTGGTGGAGAAATTGAAAAAATGAATGCTGACTATCCGACCCGTTACCACCGAATACAATCGGACCAACCCCAGTTCTCACAGGCGTTCCGTCGACCATCACGCCCTTGCCATTACTCTCCATATCAAGCTGCTGCACATGCCCTGCAAAATATTTCAGGCGATCGTCATACGTAAGCACGGCAATGGCAGGTGTATTTAGAAAATCAGCATGCCAAATGCCGATCATAGCCAGCAGGACCGGTAAATTTTGTTCTAAAGGTGCTGTCTCAAAATGCCTATCCATGGCCTCTGCACCAGCCAACATTCTCTCAAATGCCTCAAAGCCCCTTACAATGATCGCTGCCAAGCCTATGGCTGACCACAGGGAGTACCGACCACCGACCCAATCCCAAATTGGGAATACATACTCTTTAGAAATACCAAAAGCCAACGCTCTATCGGTATAAGCAGAAACCGCCGCCATGTGCAAAGCTACCGCTTCATCACCCAATTTAGAAACTAGCCATTTTCGAGCATATTCGGCGTTAGATATAGTCTCACATGTATTGAATGTTTTAGAGCATACTACAAAAAGTGTCTTTGCAGGATCCAGAGGCTTGAGTATATCATCCAGCTGCACCGCATCTAAATTTGACACAAAGTCTACGGTCAATTCCGATACTTCAGTACTCTTAAGCGCTTCGGCAACAAACCTAGGCCCAATGTGCGATCCACCAATACCGATATTGACAATATGGCGAAAAGATTCGCCGGTGACCCCTTTTCTAACACCATTACGAATATCACCCGCAAATGACTTCATTCGGTCTTGAGCGGCGTGCACTTCTTGCATGATATCCACACCATCAACATAGATGCCATTCTTATTACTTTTGCGCAGTGAAGTATGAAGAACGGCTCTATTCTCAGTGGAATTGAGAATAGCACCCTTGAACATTGACTCCCGTCCAGCAACAACGCCGCGCGCATCTGCAAGTTGAATGAGCAAGGAAAGCGTCTCATTAGTTATCTGGTTCTTGGAGTAGTCGATAAGAAGTGGACCCAGCTTGAAGGAAAACTTGGAAAAACGGTCAGAGTCATTCTTAAACAAATCACGCATGTGCATCTCGCGCATTACTTTCGCATGCGATTCCAGTGCCTTCCATTCTGGGAGTGTAATTAGCGGATGTCCGGTCACAGCTGGAAACTCGATCCCTCTATTATTTGCCGAAGCATCATAACAACCTGTGGTGCCAAGGCCAAACCCCCGGGCAGAAGTGATATGTTCCGGGGCACCAACAGAGATGCTCACATATAACTAAAAAGGGTTTCTAGTGAGAATTTGCCTACTCGTCGACGTTCTCTGGCCCAACGATAACCACAGTCAGAGCATCACGGTCGTACAAATCATTCGCGACACGCCTGGCGTCCTCTGCTGTAACGGATTCTACTAAATCATTGCGTTTATCGAGGTAGTCGGCACCTAAATTGTCCCGCTGCACTGCTAGAAGAATATTGGCGATACTGCTGGTAGAGGTAAATCTTAAAGGCCATGCGCCCGTTAAATAACGCTTTGCATCCACCACTTCATCATCCGTGGGGCCACTTTTTCTCATTTTATCCCACTCATTGCGCATGATTTTCAAGCTTTCGCCAGCCTGCTCTGTACGGGTCCCGACTGCAGCGGTTATGATCGCCCCCGCATCGTAAGGAGCAAGATTGGATGATACACTGTAGGCGAGACCTCGTTTCTCGCGCACTTCGTCCATGAGACGTGAAGCGAAACTGCCACCACCCAGCACATAATCAACAACTGTCGCAGCATACCAATCTGGGTCTTCACGTTTAATTCCTGGCTGGCCCATATAGATAATCGTCTGTGGAAGGTTTTTTGTGACGTGCACAATCTGCCCCTCAGCAGAGACATCAGCCTCAGGTAATAGAGAATTCAGACCACTCGACTCTGGAAGGCCTCCAAATAGCTGATCGATAGCCTGGCCTAATTTCTCTGGGGTTATATCACCGGCTGCACCGACGATTAGCCGATCACGAGCAAATCTCAACTTTATCCAATTCAGTAAATCGGCCTGGGTAATATTTGCTATACTTGAAGGCGTGCCATCACTAGACCGACTGTACGGGTGGTCTCCATATAACTCCTTTATAAGTGCGCGTGAAGCAATGTACCCCGGACGTTCCAAACGGTTTGCGAGGAATGCCAAAATCTGCCGACGAATTCGTTCCAAAGGCTCCTCGTCAAAGCGGGGTTGGGTCAAAGTTAACCGCGTTAGCTCAATACCGCGCTCAATGTGGGCGCTCGTTGTCGTCAATGAACCACGAGTCATGTCCGGGTCGACGTTATATCTGATAGAGATTGCGTAGTCTTCAAGCTCTGACTGAAATGTGAAGGAATCAAGATCACCTGCCCCTTCATCCAACATTGACGTTGCTAGATTAGAAAGGCCAAGTTTCTCAACAGGATCCAAGGCAGAGCCGCCAGAAAACCCAAAACTAATGGCTACCACTGGAGTTGTATGGTCTTCCACCAAGTAGGCGTTAATACCGTTAGGACTCCGCACTTCTTGCACAGTAATTGCGTAAGCGGGAAGTACCAAAAGTCCCCACTTGAATACTACCGCAGCAACGGCAATGCCCCAATTTTGTACATTCATGGTGTAGTTTCCTCTGTTGCAGCGCCAGAACTGGCCTTGGGCAATAGGATTCCACTCACATAAGAATTCTCTGTGAAGAGACGACGAGCCGCATCGCGCACCTGCTCAACTGTCACGTTCGATAACTTATCCGGATAAGATTCCACATCCTCAATACTTAAACCTACAGCTAGAGAAGTGCCAAGAGAACGGGCTGCTGATAGGGGAGAGTCTGTAGCAAATGCGAGCCGGGCCGAGAATCTAGCCTTAGCGCGCTCTACGTCTTCTGACGCAAGCCCATCGTTCAATAAGTTTTCTAAAGCTAATTCATAAGCCGATACAGCTTCTTCTGTTGTCACACCAACGCTTGGAATCATCGACACATAGAATGTTCCATAGGATACCGCATCGCTGCGGTAACCTGTTGAGAAACTAACCGCGACTTTCTGATCAACCACCAATTCTCGATAAAGCTTGGATGTGGCCCCACCACCCATAATTTCTGAGAATATATCTAAGGCGTAAACATCCTCAAGGTTTCCCAATTTATAACTCGGAGCAATGTATTGGCGGCTCCACTGAGGCTGCGCCACCCTTTCGTGACTCATCACAATTTGTGAATGGGCTGTGGGCGCAAGAAAACCCGAGCGTTCACGCAATTTATGCTCGCCGTCCCAATCATCAGATGCTGGGATCGCACCATAGTATTTTTTAGCCAGGGGTTTTAGGTCCTTAGCAGTAATATCGCCAGCTACTACAAGGACCGCGTTGTGGGGGGCGTAGTACTTACGATAAAAATCGAACGCATCATCAAGTGTAAGTGCGAGCATTTCTTCCATATGACCAATTACAGGAGTCCCGTAATGATTAGTGCCCCACAGCGCTGCTGCCATACGCTCTCCAAGCAGGGCTGCGGGAACGTTCTCCACTCTCATCCGGCGCTCTTCGACAATGACCTGTCGCTCAGTGATTACATCATCTTCGCTCAGCACCAAGTTGCGCATACGGTCAGCCTCCATATCCATGACTAGAGGCAATCGGTCTACAGCAATATTTTGGAAATATCCCGTATAATCCAAACTGGTAAATGCGTTTTGCTGGCCTCCATTGCGCGCAACGATATCCATCATAGCGCCCTCCGGAAATCGTAACGTCCCTTTGAACATCAGGTGCTCCAGGAAGTGCGCTATACCTGACTTGCCCGGAGGCTCATCGGCTGATCCAGCCCTATACCAAACCATGTGACTAACAACAGGCGAACGGTGGTTTGGTATCACCACAACCTGCATACCATTGCCGAGGGTGAAACTTTCAGCGCCATAAATCATGGCGAAGGCAGTTCTAGGAATTGCAACCGCGGCAAAAACCATTAACAGTAAAGATGCTACAACTCGCACCATAGTCGCTCCGATTCCGTGATAAAAAAATAATATTTCAATTAACGAACATGAGGCCGAACAGCAGCAAGGTCAACGCTTAGAATGCTGGGAGTAAACATAAAGTTGGCCAAGGCATAAGATCTCTTCGCACATTAGAAAATCTTAAGTGCCGACGATCCACCACGTGTAATGACAGGAATCGGCCCTTCATTAGCATCACGGCCATCAGCAGCATTCTGGCTAAGGCGTTTCATTTCAGCCGTCGGGTCCAAGGCTGTGCCGTCAATGCTGGAACTACTGCCGTCACGCCAAAACAATAGACGATTCGTGAACGCCGATTCCTCGCGTGCAAACGAAGAGATTTCCTTATCCAATGTGGTACGAATATTTGTAGCAACGTTCTCATAGCCAGCTAGAGTCAATATCTGTGCCTCACCCACTGTCATTCCCTTCTGCTGCAACTCCCGCATTTTAGCGCGTCCGACCAGCGCTGTTCGCGCTCGCTCAGCTGATGGCGCCTGCGACCGCTCTGTACCTGGTGCTGGGGGCCGCAAGCTGAAATCCGGTGGTATTACAAGAGGTGCCGGCGCTGCGATAGCGAACTCATCCGGCACAGTCCGTTCAATACCCACTGTATTCCGCAAACCCTCACAACCAGACAGGGCAATAAAAGTAAAAGTTAGAAAGACGGCCTTAGGGAAGCGTGGACTTATAAAAATCTTCATATCAACCTTTGTGGTAGCTAAGTAGTTAATTAGGCACGGCCGATTTGGCCCTTACCTGACCTTATGTTGGGGCCGAAACACGAAAGCGTCAAGAAGCCAAATGACGACGCCAATAAAGATACACGTGTCAGCTAAATTGAAAGTAGGAAAATGCCAATCCCCCCAATAAAAATGCAAGAAATCGGCCACAGCGCCCATAGTTATACGGTCGACAATATTGCCAAGACCGCCGCCAACAATGAAACCAAGCGCCGCCTGCATCCAAAGTGTTTCCATCTGCCACATAAACCAAATAATAGTCACCAAGATGATGGCCTGTACGATGATAAGAGTACTAATCATGGATGCTGTTCCAGAATCAAATAATGAAAAACTGATACCTGTGTTCCAGACCATACGCAGCTGGAACACCGGAAGGATATCAATCACTTTTGCGGTAAAATAAGGGGCATCCACTACACCCTCTGGCCGCATTATCAGTTCCACCATGACATACTTAGATATTTGGTCAGCGACCAAGACGATAACCGCGACGGCTAATCCAACAACCGGAGCGGCAGCAAAATATGACGAATCACGGACTGTTCTCACCATACGATACTCTCGTTACTCTTTCACCGAGGCTATAAGGCCAACCGCCTCATCGCAACGCCTGCAAACACCAGGATGACTATGCATCCCAACGTCTGGAAGCACTTTCCAGCAGCGCTGACATTTATCACCTGACGCTGTTTCTACTATGACACCAACGCCAGGAACGTCAGGCAAAACATAGGATTCGTTTGGTGGCTTACCTTCATTTATCGTGATGGCCGAGGTAATACAAATGTCTTCCATTTGGTGGTCATTAACCGCCGCAAGCAGATCGGCAGGCACCCATACCTTCGGATGCGCCTGCAATGAAGCGCCGATCCTTTTAGACGAGCGTTCTTTCTCCAACGCACCAGTTACAACTCGGCGCACAGTTCTTACTTTTGCCCACCTTTCTGCAAGACTAAAATCACACCAAGATTCAGGTATGTCTGGAAACTGTTCAAGATGTACCGATCCACCACTTTGAGGGTGGCGCTCCAGCCAGGCTTCTTCTGCGGTGAAGCATGCGAAGGGCGCCAACCATTTAACAAGGCATTCATAGAGCATCTCCAACACTGACCGGCTGGCACGACGGCGCAAACTATTTAGCCCATCGCAGTATAAGGCGTCTTTCCGAATATCGAAATAAAATGCTGAAAGGTCTACGGCACAGAAGTTGTGGAGCTCACTGAATAATCCATGAAAATCAAAATCATCAATAGATTTGCGAATTAATTGGTCTAGCTGCCACGTGCGGTGTAAGACCCACCGCTCCAATTCTGGCATATCTTCTACGGGTATGCGCTCTTCTTCTTTGAAATCAGAGAGATTACCAAGCAGGTACCGCAGCGTGTTACGCAAGCGCCGATACAAATCACTCATCTGTTTTAGTATATTTGGTCCAATGGAGAGATCTGCAGTGTAATCCGAAGCAACAACCCACAGCCGGAGTATGTCAGCGCCGCGCTGTTCGACAGTTTTATCAAGCGGAACCATATTACCCAGCGACTTCGACATTTTGATGCCCTTCTCGTCGAGCAAAAAGCCATGAGTCAAAACAGCATCGAAGGGAGCCCGTCCACGAGTTCCACACGATTCTAGTAGTGAAGTATGAAACCAGCCACGATGCTGATCAGATCCCTCGAGATAAAGATCAGCTGGCCATTTAAGATCGTCCCGCTCCTCAAGCACGAATGCATGTGTGGACCCTGAGTCAAACCACACTTCAACTATATCAGTTACCTGCGTCCATTCTTCGGCGTTATAATCCTCACCGAGAAAGCGCTCCGGCGGCGAGGTCAACCAAACATCAGAGCCTTCCTGAGCTACCGCATCGGCAATTCGGTCAATGACACCCTGATCGCGCAACAACTCACCCGTTGATTTATTAACAAAAATGGAAAGTGGCACACCCCAATGGCGCTGACGTGATACGCACCAGTCGGGCCGACTCTCGATCATGGCCTTGATACGATTGCGTCCCTGCGCAGGTACCCAACGTGTCGCATCAATTGATGCCAAAGCTTTTTTACGAAGATTATTAGCCTCCATAGAGATGAACCACTGCGGAGTGGTCCGAAATATCAAAGGAGCCTTGGAGCGCCAGGAATGAGGATAGCTATGAACTATTTTGCCTGAGGACAGAAGAGACCCTGCTTCTTTCAAAGCCTCTACTACATCTACATCAACTCTGAACACATGCTTACCGGCGAACAATGGTATATGTTCATAATAATTGCCATTATCATCAATAGTTTCTGGGATGGAAATCTGATGCGATTGACAAAGATAGAAATCATCTTCTCCATGGCCAGGAGCAGAGTGCACAAAGCCTGTACCCTGCTCCGTAGTTACAAAATCACCCGCCAAAAGCGGGACATCAAAGTCGTACCCTTGATCATTGAGTGGGTGACGACAAATAGTTCCCTTCAGATCTGACCCTTTCACGCGTGTAACTATTTCATATTCGGTAATCGCCGCTTCTTTCAGCACTGACTCAAGTAGATCAGAAGCTACAGAAAAACGCTCGCCAATCTTGGCTAAACTGCCTTCAACCGCGCCTGTAATCTCTATCACCACGTAATCTATTTTTGGGCCGAAGGCTATGGCTCGATTGCCTGGCATCGTCCAAGGAGTCGTAGTCCAGATAACTACAGAAGCTCCGGCCATAGCATCAACGCTAGATTGTAAAACAGGAAATCGCACCCATACGGTCGTTGACGTATGATCATGATATTCAACTTCTGCGTCGGCGAGCGCTGTTTTTTCTATAACCGACCACAGTACGGGTTTGGAGCCACGATATAAGTCATTATTTAGAACATACTTACCTAGCTCGCGCACAACGGCAGCCTCGGCATTAAAGCTCATGGTCATATAGGGATTATCCCAATCGCCCACGACCCCGAGGCGCTTAAACTCCTCTCTCTGCACATCTATCCATTTTTCAGCAAACTCGCGACACTCCCGACGGAATTCAATAACTGGGATATCGTCTTTGCTTTTACCTTTTGCTCGGTACTGCTCCTCAATCTTCCACTCAATAGGAAGGCCATGGCAGTCCCAGCCTGGTACGTAATTAGAGTCATAGCCCGTCATTTGTTTCGTACGGACAATCACATCTTTCAAGATTTTATTTAGAGCGTGACCAATATGCAGATGCCCATTAGCGTAGGGCGGACCATCATGAAGTATGAATTTCTCGCGACCTTTAGACTTCTCACGTAAGCGAGTGTAAAGATCTATATCCGCCCACCGTGCGAGTAACTTTGGCTCAAGATTAGGCAGACCCGCCTTCATCGGAAAGTTCGTGACAGGCAAACAAATGGTTGATTTATAATCAGGATTCTTGGGGTCAGCCGTGTCGGCCATAATCTCATAGTCCCGGTGCATTAGCGGTTAAGTGTATAGCTCGAGTTCTGTTTACTAAATGAGGCGCATAATCAAGACGCCAACGCATTCTAAGCCAAACAGCGCATACATGGCCGGTGTCTATCAGGGACTAAAGAACCGTTCAAGAGCAGCCCTCAGAGCTAACTGGCAAAATTTGTAGACAAAGCCCTGATTCTAGAGAAAAGGGGCCTGAAGAGTGGCCAAGCCAGGCACAAAGGGAGCCGGCCCTGAAGAAAATTTTCGAGCCTTAATAAGAGTGCGTGCGGCATCCCTATCTTTTGCGATTTGTGCTTTCAAAGACTCAAGGCCATCGAATTTTTGCTCATCACGGATATGCTCGACCAGGGCTACTCGCAAATGCTTTTGGTACAAGTCTACCGTACGATCCAGAATGTGCACTTCGAGCAAGGTGTCCATTTTGTCGAAGGTTGGACGATTGCCAAAATTCGCAACTCCATCCATCCAAGAAGTGTCTGCGCCACAATCGATGCCAGCCCGAACCGCATAAACTCCCTTCCTGGGGTGGAGATAATCTTTATAGGGGAGGTTCGCGGTCGGAAACCCTAGCAAACGCCCGCGTTGATCTCCCTTTACGACGCGTCCTTCGATTTCCCAATAACGACCGAGGAGCTTGGCCGCGTCCTCGCACTCGCCATTTTTTAAATGCTTTCTGATATTCGTCGATGAGAAGCGGACGCCGCTATCAAACTTCATTTTCTCAACCGCAGTAACTTCAAAATCTAATTTTTCAGTGAGATTCCTGAGCACCTCAACATTGCCACGACGCTTATGTCCAAACACATAGTCGTATCCAACCACAACATGCGAAATATTCAGGCCCCCAACTAAAACCTCTTCAACAAATTTTTCTGCCGGTGTTTCCGCGAATTTCTGATTGAAAGCCTGGACATAAAGGCAATCAATGCCCATAGCTGCAATCAAACGCGCTTTCATGCGAAATGGGCACAAGCGAAAAGCATCCCTCTCGGATTTGAAGAATGCGCGTGGATGCGGCTCAAACGTCATCACCGCAACTGAAGTTTTGTTTGCCTTCCCAATTTCCAAGGCTCTAGCAAGGACAGCCTGATGGCCAAGATGCAACCCGTCAAAGTTTCCAAGAACGATTACACCACCTTTAAGTTGCGGCGGAACATTACTCCAGGTCCTAAAGACACGCATCAAGATACCGAAGAGAAAAATTCAGCTGAATCCAAAAATACCGTCGACTCTGAGCCATATTATGAGTGCCCCGGCACCATCAGTGTCACCTCACCATCAATGACGACCACATCCCTAATCAAACACTGTGCATGAAATATCGCCAGTTTTTTTTCAGGATTAAGAGCCGTCATCTCTACATGCTCGGTCACCATATCACCGATGCGGACTGGAGCCTTGAACTTAAGGTTTTGTTCCATATAGATCGCACCTGCACCGGGTAATTTTGTGCCGGGCACCACCGATATATACCCGGCCGACAAAAAGCCATAGGCGATACTGGTTTTGAACATTGTTCTTGCCGCAAAGGCTTCTTCAAAATGTTTAGGGTTGTTATCACCTGAAATTTCGGCGTATTTGGCAATATCTTCTTCGGATGCTGCTTTGGCAAGTGTTGCTGACATGCCGATTGCCAAATCTTCATAGGCAAATGTTGTTTGTGCGCTAGATTGGGGCAGGTCAGCCATGCAATCATCTTACCTTAAGAAAATACGCGGAAGTCTTTTTTTACCAGTGATATCCGGAGGAGGCACAGAGTGCTGAAACAATCAGGTCCCGCAAACGGGGTCAAGAGCGCCAAGGCCAGTGCCCTTGGCATAAGCTTCCCAAAACTCTTTTTACCCGCTGTTCTGCTCGCACTCACTGCCTGCAGCAGCGTCTGGACCCATAAGCACAAATCGGGGGCTGAATCGGCGCTCGATGAGCGAGCCTGCGCCCAAAATGCTCAGGAGACCGTGCTCATCCGCCTGGGAACTCCCCGCAATCAGTATGGAGCTCCACTCGGACCCTCAGCGAGCAACTTAAATCGAGGGGAATCGCCTATGGAGCTGCATAAACGCTCGCAAACAACCACAGCATATAATACGTATTTTGAACGCTGTATGCGGACCAAAGGTTATTCTAAGGACTAGATTCGAGAACCTAAGAACGGCAAACTACACCAATGGTCATCCGCCGCATAGATTCCCTAGGATATCAGATTGGCTTGCTTGGTCGTCTATACGACCGGCACGTACAAGACGCACTGAAGAATTTCGGGGTCGCGCCTGGACAATTTGCTCCTCTTGTTATGTTATTCGAGCAAGATGGCCTAACCCAGGCCGATTTATGCCGCCGCATCAATGTCGAGCAGCCGACCATGGCCAATACCTTAGGTCGCATGGAACGCGACGGACTTATAAAACGTAAAGCCGATACAGCTGACAAACGCCGCTCACTAGTGCTTCTCACACCCAAAGCTAAAGATGTTCGAGCCAAAATAATGGAATCGGTGCGCGCGGTTTCGAACCGAGCAATGACCAATTTCTCCGCCGCCGAACAGGATGAAATTTTTAGGCTATTGGCACAGATGGCTGATAATCTAAAATCTTATTAGCTTGATCCCGCTGCCGATATTTTGCCCCCGCCCTTAGGGCGCTCCGCTGTTTTCCAATTCCCAGAAAGCTGAAACTGAATAACTTCAGCGATATTGGTTGCATGGTCACCCACACGCTCTAAATTCTTAATGATGAATAGAAGGTGAGTCGAATTTTCTATATCAGCCACGTTTTGACCTTCTAATCTAATCAAATCCTGGGACATATTCGAAATTACAGAACTCATCACTCGCGCAACCTTATCATCCAACTTATGATCATGCTGCCAGACCATTTCCGCCTTAAGAGCATCACGAGTTGCAAATGAGTCCATAACTTGATTCACTGTACGTTGTGCCATAGCCCCCAAAGCACCGACTTCAGGCAGAGATTCGAGATCAGATGGGATTAACGCGCTAGAGTGTTGCGACATTACAATTGTACGCTTGGAAATATTCTTTGCGTAGTCACCGATTCGCTCCAAACTACCAGCAATTTTTACGTTACCAAAAACATACCTGAGATCGTTTGCCATCGGCTGCCGCCTGGCAATAATTGACAAGGCTCCTGTTTCTATTTTGCGCTCGTGTTCATCGATTTCACTATCCCTAGCAATGATACTCTCTGCAGATTCAATATCAAATTTAACGAGTGCTTCTAAGGCACCTTGAAGTTGCGATTCGGCAAGCCCACCCATTGCCAAAAGATCACGCTCTAGCCCTGAGAGATCATTATCGAAAGATGATACGATATGCTCGCCTTTATTCATAACTCCAGCCCAGTTTTAATAATCAAATTCATCATAACATATTTTACCCTGCACCGTTTATCATACAATTAAACTGTGTTAGCCCTTCAAAGCGTTAAATTTATATTAAATACACCGATTGATGCTTAATGCATGGCTGCAACTCATTGATGATGTTGAGAGAAGCACATGGCTACCCAACTCTTCATAATTACTTAGGCTTTTCTTACAATCTCGATGTGACAATATCATCACAACTGCGGCGAATCAGTTGGCATATCCGAGTACAAACCTAAAGATTATGATCGCAGAGAAACCACGAATTCCAATGGATTGAGCCCCCACCCCTAGATTATTGATGAACAAAGGCGTAAATGAACGCCAAAATTATGACATATACCGTGAAAGAAATTTTCTGCACCCTACAAGGTGAGGGGGCAAACACTGGTCGAGCGGCAGTATTTTGTCGCTTCAGCGGTTGCAATTTATGGAGCGGTCTCGAAAAAGACCGAGGCACCGCCACCTGTAGGTTTTGTGATACAAATTTTGTAGGCATCGATGGGGCCGGAGGTGGCAAGTTTACTTCTCCAGATGACCTTGCCTCAGCCGTGAATCAAAAATGGCCATGGGACACTAATGCAAAAAAATTTGTAGTATGCACAGGTGGTGAACCATTATTACAGCTAGATGGACAGTTGATTAGGGCGCTGCACGAAATTGGATTCGAAGTTGCTGTAGAAACAAATGGAACAATAGAACTGCCCCCAGGTATTGACTGGATTTGTGTCAGCCCCAAAGCCGGGGCTGAAATGATCGTGACCAAAGGAGATGAATTAAAATTAGTCTACCCTCAAGACGGCATAGATCCAGCTTGCTATAATGAACTCAATTTTACACACCTGTATCTACAACCCATGGATGGGCCGGCGCTAAACGAAAATAGTCAAAAATCTATTGATTACTGTTTGAAACACCCAAAATGGAAATTATCATTACAAACACACAAATTTCTCGGAATACCATAACGTACCATGTCAGGCCGATTTAAAATCGTCAAAGAATTTGGCTTTGAAGCTGCGCATGCCTTTAGACACAAGCCAGCAGAACATGAAAACTCGCGTATGCATGGCCATTCATTTAGGGTTGAGATTGCTCTAAGAGGTGAGCCTGACGCACAAACTGGTTGCGTCGTCGACTTTGAGCGCTTGAGCAGCGCGCTAGAGAACGTGCGTTCAAAATTAGATCATCATTTCTTGAATGACCTGCCCAATCTCTCCACACCATCACTGGAAAATATTGCTCAGTGGATAGCTAATCAACTGCACGTTGATTTCCCGCAACTTACTAATGTAACCGTTCGCCGCCCCTCGTTAGGCGAATCCTGCACTTACGACGTAACATGAGCACAGTAAAGCAAGCGACCAAATGTATTGTTCTTCACTCTGGTGGACTTGATTCCACAGTCTGCCTTCTACTTGCCCAGAAAAATGGCCGTGTGCCCAGCAGCCTTGGCATAGCCTACGGTCAACGCCATGATATAGAGATAGTCTATGCAGCCGAACAGTGCCTGCGGTTCGGGATTGAAAGACGCGTTATTGACGTAAATTGGCACCAACCGAATATAGATATTCCAAAGGATCGTACACTTGGCGATATGAAGACAGGAATTGCTCCAACATTTGTGCCAGGACGTAATGCTATCTTTCTCGCCTTAGCTTGCGCTGAAGCTGCTGGGACCGGAGCTAGCGAAGTTTGGCTGGGCGTCAATGCCATTGATTATTCAGGATATCCAGATTGTCGTGAATCCTTCTTGACCGCATTCAGCTCTATGTGGGCCGAAGCTGTTCCGAACCCGCCACGTATAATTTCTCCATTGGTAAACATGACAAAACCACAAATCGCAGCGATGGCACGTAGCCTTAATCTAAAGCCAGGCGATACTTGGAGCTGTTACTCCCCAGACCTTTCCTCAGCAAAACCAGTGCCATGTGAAAGATGTGATGCCTGCCATTTACATAAACATGCTTGGCAAGAAGTAGACAGTGCCAGCGCCATCACACTATCGTTTTAGAAGCTGCTAACTACAGACATTCCAATGGAAACTAACAACCCGCAGATTGATGCTGAAAACCGGGCGTCACATTTCAGTTTTTGAAAACTCAATAGCACTAGTCGGCGATAGCTTGGTAAGCACGCTCCTGAAACGCGCGGCGTGGGGCTTCGTTCTCACCACCTTGAACCATAAATATCTGGATCATATCTTCACGCGGGTCAACAGCCCACCAGACACCACTTACGCCTGGCCAACCGAAGGTTCCCGGTGAGCCAACCCCCATCACTGGGCTGTTTATAGTCAAGTCATCCTTCACAGCCACACCCAAACCAAAGCCCTCCCCTCGCCAAAACTCTTTAATGCCGAGAAATGATTGTTGGCGTTGTTCGGGAGTTAGATAGTTTGACGTCATGTAGTCCAGGGACCGGTGAGAAATAATACGTGTTTCTTCTAGTCGCCCCCGGCCCAGAAGCATTCGCGCAAACTTTAAGTAATCGTCTGCGGTCGAATAAAGACCACCGGCTGCATGGATTACATTAGGCATGCTCATTGGCGCTTCTCGCACATCGTTATTCGAACCTACAGCAAGGCGGGATCTCTTATCTTTTGGCACAAAAAATGAGGTGTCACTCATATGTAATGGCTCAAAGATTCGCGTACGCAGAAAATCAGCAAACGGCATGCCTGCGGCACGCTCAATTAAAACACCAAGGATATCGAAGGAGTTTCCATAAGCAAAGGTCGAGCCAGGGATATTATCCAACGGCAATTTTCCAACTTCTGAGATCCAAGAATCTATGCTTTGATCAGCATAATTATTAGCCCCACTCAATGCCGCGGCCACACCGACTGTCGAGACTCCTGACCTGTGTGTGAGCAGATCTACGATGCGGATCGGATGAGGCGATGGCTTTCTTGAATTCGGATCCGAGGAGTCCTGCAACAAAAATGGCCTAGCAAGCTCTGGTAGCCATGGATCAACAGGGTCTGTGAGCTTCATTTTATGCTCATCCACAAGAATGAGTGCTGCCACAGAGGTAATAGGTTTTGTCATTGACGCTATCCAGAAAATGGCCTCCCGCGTCATCGGAATATTTGCCGACTTATTCTGCCATCCGTACCTGCCTAAATGTGCAACTACTCCACGACGAAACAAAAGCGTTAGAAGGCCATCAACCGCTCCACGGTCTACAGCGCCCTGCATCGCGATGGCTAGGCGACCGAGACCTTCCACCGAAAAACCACCAATCGAGGGGGAAGCTAAACTGGCATAGACACTGCGTGCTAAAAAACTCTGAGGCAAACCTGCAACGGCAGTGCACAGTAAGGATGCACTCAGCGCGAAGCGGCGATTTACTAATCTCTGCTTACCGCTGGAATGCACAAAAGAAATATCAGACATCAAATGTTTCATTACCAATCAGTATAGGTCGATCATGGCGAAAAAAAAACATTGTGTATGAGAATACTCAGATGGTTACGATTTTTAAATTTGTGTGAGTGGAGGGAATCGAACCTCCACTCCCAGAATGAACCGGATTTTGTGTCTAATGAAGTGGTGCGGGTGGTGAGAATCGAACTCACAAGGTATTGCTACCACCGGATTTTGAATCCGGCGCGTCTACCAGTTCCGCCACACCCGCGTCACTGGTGACACGATATGTCACAGCCTTCACTCAGCCGCAAGGGGCTGTTTATCGAACGCGCTTTTGGCTTCGACATCGATCACGGCAAGTCCATAAACGAAATTGAGATTAATAGAGATTCCTCGCCGGAACACCTAGCGAGAGACATTCAACATCCTGGTATTCGGACAAACCGGGTGTTCGGAGAAAGATTGGCTGAAGAATTCGCGGCTCAATACAATTTCAAAAAATGATTTTCGCACAGCAATCCTATGGATGCGTTCTTGAAGGATTTCATCGCCGTGGGCTGGTAGCGTGTCACAAAAGTCGATTTTGAGATGCGAAAGGGGCATGAACCCAGCCATTATCAGCTTATATACGCCACTTGACACTCCTGTGCCGGGGGTTAAAACAACTCTCCTATCTATAATTAGGCGGCCGTTAGAACCAAGAGATCCACTAAGCACCGGCCCTGCATCAGAACGGATAAAGGTGGTATCAGCCGATATTAGGCAGTCTTGTAGCCGCCCGCAACTTTCAGAGAAATGTATGTCAGTACTTTCCAAAAACTATCGTGACCTTCTGACCCAGATTGGCCCTATGAATAGAGTGCATAATGGCGATGAAATGGCACTTGCGGTGCAGGCACTAGAAGAATTTAGTCAGACCCTAGGGCGTGGCAAAACAATTGTTCATACCTATGACCCGGGCACTATTTGGAACCACTGGATAGTCCCGAAGCGCTGGAAAGTTAGGGATTTTCGCGTTACCGGTCCAGACGGCCAAACCATCGTCTCTAAGGCCGATCATCCGCTCGCTCTATGCCCTTATTCAAACCCCGTCGACACAAAGATCAATCTAACTGATCTCATCGCCAAAACATTAACTCACGATGACAGACCAGATACATATGCATTTTATTTTGCGCGTATGTACCGCCACTGGGAGCCTGGCTGGAATATTTCCCTGCCCAAAAACGTTATCGACGCTTTGCCTGAAGGTGAATATCACGTCTTAATTGATACAATCCTGACTGATGAGCCTATGCAGGTTTTTGAGTATATGATCGAGGGGCGTAGACCCGACACGGTGGTCATTCCTGCCCACCTTGATCATCCCGGCATGATTAATGACTCTCTATCAGGGTGTATCGTCGCATTGCAGCTGGCCGAATTTCTGGCCAAAGAGAATACAGAATATACTTACAAGGTTTGGTTGCTTCCTGAAATAATCGGAAGCGCTGTGCATCTGAAAGCTAATGAGGACCTAATACCGAATATTAAGTATGCACTATGCCCAAATATGTCTGCCCATAATGCGCCGCTAGCCATGTGCATGAGTAAAAGTGAAACCAGCATACTCGACCTCGCCTTGCGACTGGCTTTGCGTGAGTCTAACCATGAGCATGTCATAGACTCTTTTCACAAGTATCCCGATTGTGGTGACGAAATCAGCTTCGATACTGTCGGATACGGAATTCCGGCAACTACCCTCTCGCGCATTGGCGAAATGTTTAAGTATTATCACTCTTCTGGAGACAGCGTTGAGAACTTTCTACAGGCCGATTGGCAGAAACGCCACAGTGATTACGTTGCCATTATGAAGAAAGCGCTTACTTACCTCGAGCGCAATCGCGTTATACGACCGCTATTCAGCGGCAACCCCTGCCTCAGCAACCCCGATATAGACCTCTATTTGTCTCCCTCGAACATCAATAACCTGCGCGTAAAAGATGGTGTGTTAAAGAGCCTATCAGGCGGAAATATTGATCCGCGCAATTTTATGGAATTTTTTCTCGACGCCATTGGTCGTGGAAATGTGTCAATCGTCGAAATCGCCGACGCCGCAGATACTTCCTTTGAATTTGTCGCCACTTATGTGCAAAAATTTGAGGAACGTGGATTAGCTCAGCTTGAGCCCATCACAAGAAATCATCGCCTTGCGGTGATCGCCAACACGGCACTGACCGGCGCTGAGCTCGTATAAACTCGTCGATATTTTGGAGCAAGAAATGGTTTTTCAGAATTATAATCGTGAAACTACAATCAAGTGGTATGACGAGCATAGCAAGAATTACGATAATGAGAGCTTTGTACCGACCGACAACCAATATGCAGGAGATCTCTATAGAATTGAGTTAGTCCGCAAGCTGCTGTCTGAGCACAAGCCAGAAAAAGTTCTTGATGTTGGTTGCGGTACCGGTGAGCCTTTGATCCGCTTGATTGACGACGGGGTCGATATCCGTGGGTTCGACTTTTCGCCGGGCATGGTTGCAAAAGCTAAAGAAAAGCTCAAAGCAAGAGGTATATCCGAATCTTTAGTGGAAGTAGGTGATTTACTAGACCCAAACATTGTAGAAACCTACGGTGCAGGTCAATACGATGCTGTCGTCGCGAATGGCATATTACCCTACATTCCGGAGCGCGACATCCCACACCAACACCTCTCAGCCCTTGTCAAACCAGGCGGCTTGTATATCTCGGCCTATTCTAATTCTTTGTTTGATCTATTCACCTTCAATCGTTTTACAATGCGATTCTATACCGAAAACTTTATCAAGCCACTTGGTCTTTCAGATACTGAGAGTCGGGAGATTATTAATCAGATCGAAAAGCTGATCACCAATGCTGATAAACCGTCCGCTATTCCAGAGGGGGCACGCGACACTGTTTTTGTTCGTGGCGATAATCCCTTCGAAGTGGGACCCAACCTCGTCCACTATGGCCTCAAGCAGATTGACTTGCTGTTTTACAAGTTCCACGCTTTGCCGCCACTCTTGAAAAACACAAGCCCTCAAATTCGAGAAATTTTTATGCGGGAAAGCCGCGCATATGAAATTGACCGAGCCCGAGACTGGCGTGGCCATTTTCTAGCATCAACCTTTATTATTGTGTGCCGTAAAAAAGCCTGATTTTCATCTTGTCTATGAATTTAGGCAGGGCATCTCACTAATCTAGAGCGCCCAACTCTTTCCCCCTAGAGCAGTCACCAAGTCATAAACTAAGGACCTATTTGCGGCAACGCTACGGACCTGCTAGGAAAATGTGCTCAATTTTGGGAAGGGATTCTTTGCGTGCTGCGCCGCCTTTACGATTTTACCTTGTTGATGGCCGCGCATCCCCATGCAATGTGGGTGCTATTCGCGATCTCTTTTCTTGAAAGTTCAATTTTTCCAATTCCTGCGGACGTCCTGCTAATTGCAATGATTCTCGCAGCGCCCTCAACGGCCTGGCGGGTTGCTCTGGTATGCAGTGTGGGAAGCCTGCTTGGTGGCTATTTTGGTTATATGATTGGGTACTTTCTTTATGAAGCTGTTGGAATAGGCATTCTTGCCTTCTACGGCCATGAGGCCGCATTCGAAACTTTCCGGCGCCTTTATGCCGAATGGGGGTTCTGGATTGTCTCTATGGCCGGCTTTACACCGTTTCCATACAAAGTCGTAACCATCGCTAGCGGCACGGTTAATTTTGATCCAATCATGTTTGGTATTGCTTCTACCTTTTCTCGAGCTGCCCGCTTCTTCCTGGTCGCGGCACTACTACAAAGGTACGGTGCCGCTATCCGTACATTCATAGAGCGTTACCTGGGCCTTCTTACAACCCTTTTTTTTATTGTGCTATTCGGCGGCTTCCTTGCCATAAAGTGGTTATCTTAGAATATCGGATTATGATGAACGACAACAAAGGCCAACTCGCTCTTGCCACCGTCGCCCTTATATCCGCAGGCGCATTAGTAACTGTAGTGGTTTTACAGTACTTGTTTGGTCTTCCACCATGCGATCTCTGTTACCTTCAGCGAGTACCCTATCTCCTTAACCTTGTAATGAGTGTACTTGGAATGATGCCTGTAGTCGCGTTGCATGAAAAACGGAACATTCTGATGTACTGTGGATTTCTTTTTATTCTAAGCGTAGTTTTTTCTGGATACCATGTCGGTGTGGAGGAACTTTGGTGGGCAGGCCCAGACTCATGTAGCGGTGGTGGTATACTTTCCATGGAAGGCTTGGCAGCGGCGCTTAATCAATCTGCCCAGCCCAGTTGCCAGGAGCCAGCTGCACAGCTCTTTGGTATCTCAATAGCTGGGTACAACTTCATCACATCTGCTGTTCTAGCTGGATTTTGCTTTTGGGGTGTACAACTAAAGATATGGTGGAACAAACAATGAGCAATAATCTATATAAAAAAAATAATGTGACTGCAGACTCACGTCTGCCGGGCGACCCAGACAAAAATGCTTTAGTCCAAAGTATGATCCGCGTGAATCAAGCCGGTGAATATGGAGCAAAGCGCATCTACCAGGGTCAGCTAGCGATACTTGGAAGTAGTGATGCTGCGCCAATAATCAAAGATATGCTCGCTCAAGAAGAAAAACATCTCGACTATTTTAATACCCTTGTAGCCGAACGTGATATTCGGCCAACGGTGTTTGAGCCTCTTTGGCATGTGGCTGGTTATGCCCTTGGCGCGGCAACTGCAGCTCTCGGCCGAGATGCCGCTATGGCCTGTACAGTCGCGGTCGAGGACGTAATCTGCGAACATTACACTGAACAGACAATGCAACTAGGAGAAGACGAAAAAGGTTTACGTGAATCCATTTTCGACTTTTGCGAAGATGAAACTCATCACCGCGATATCAGCTTGAAAAATGGCGCAGAAAATGCACCCGCTTACAAAGCTCTGACTACCGCTGTGAAAGCAGGAACACGTCTCGCCATTTGGCTCTCTAAAAGATTCTGAAGTCGGCAATTAATTTGATGTGAGGATTCACATGTCTGGGTTTTCCACAGCCGATATCATAGATGCGCATTTGACATCGGGATTTATACAAAGTTGTGATATACAATTTCGGCAATTCGGTGGTAAAGCCTCCTTCTCTGGCCCAATCAGCACAGTGAAATGCTACCAGGACAATGTACTGATAAAAAAAATGTTATCGGAGCCCGGCAATGGGGCAGTACTGGTAGTAGACGGCGGCGGTTCTCTCCGCTCAGCATTACTCGGTGATTTGATAGGGGGCCTAGCTGTTAAGAATGGTTGGGCTGGCGTTATAATTTGGGGCGCCGTGCGCGATACCATCGCCCTAAAGGGGCTCAATGTTGGAATCAAGGCTATCGGCTCAAACCCGCAGCGAAGCAGCAAGGCTGGCGCAGGCGACATGGACCTACCCATCACTTTTGGCAATGCTACTTTCGTGCCCGGCGGCTGGGTCTACAGTGATGACGACGGAGTGCTTTCATCAACTCGCAAATTAATTTAAGCATCGCCCTGTTTGCTTCTCACTTCGGCGCTCAAGGCCAAAGCCAGCAATCACCAGAGATCGAGCTCAGTATCCCAATACAAATAGTCTCTCCACCCCCCATGCAAATAGTTCG
>PASS01000079.1 GCA_002712165.1 Fidelibacterota bacterium | reverse complement strand
GCACGTAGGCCAAACCCTTGTGATGTATCAAACGAAGCGCTCTTCACCTTGCCGTCGTCAAACATAAAGCTCTCTGATTGACAGTATTCCATAAACAACTCGCCATCATCGCATCCTTGTAGGGCGTTAGAAACAATCCTGTTCACCATACCTTTATCCAAACCCGTTTTGTCGAAGAATAAAGAGTCGGTCACTTTGAGATCGGTCATTTTGTTACTCTGCTGGGTTCATGTTAAAGCGAGAAGTCATTGCCATAGCGGGAGTGCGCACTTCATGGGCTAGACATACGGCAATAGTAAAGAGAATCAATGCTCCTGCCTGATGCGCTAGTGCCAGACCAAGGGGGACAAACATCAAAAGCGTCGAAATACCAAGAGCAGCTTGGAGAACTCCCATCACCAGGAGCCGTTTGGCTAAAGCTTGTGCGCGGCCACCTATTCGAAGACTTAGCGCTCGCCACCACGTGAAGGCGATAAGTGCGATAACTGAAACGGCCAGCAGCCTATGATTAAATTGTACAGTCATAATATCTTCAAACATACTAGTGTACCAAGGGCTGGGTCCATAAACTCCTGTAGGGACCAACTGTCCGTCCATTAGGGGAAATGTATTATAAATTAGTCCTGCGTTGAGACCGGCGACAAAGGCCCCAGACATGGTGACCAGCAGAACACCACCAACAACACCTAGAGTGAGGCGTGCAAAGCCAGGATTTGATATTATAGGCGATGCTATTTTGGTCGTGCTGCGAAAAAGGTCAAGGGCAACCCAGAGAATGAGCCCATAAACCACAAATGCGAGACTTAGGTGCGCTGCAAGTCGATATTGGCTCACGTCGGGAGTGTCTTGCAATCCACTGACAACCATTAGCCAGCCAAGTACACCCTGAGCACCACCAAGAGCGAATAGACCGGTGAGTTTTAAGGCAAGAGTACGATTGAGAGCGCGCTTGTAGGCGAACCAAATAAAAGGAACAGCAAAAAAGAGGCCAATCAGACGTCCCCAAAGGCGATGGATATACTCCAGCCAGTAAATTTCTTTAAAATCCTCCACTGTCATCCACGAATTTTTTTTATGGAACTCTGGTGATGTCTGGTAGCTATTGTATTCTGCCTGCCACTCGGCATCGGTCATGGGTGGTAGCAAGGTGAAAGGCTTCCACTCGACCATAGATAGGCCAGATTCTGTCAAGCGAGTTGCTCCACCCAGGATAACCATTACAAAGACCATGGCCGCGCACACCAATAGCCACCAAGCAATTGGCTTTGTGTAATGTCCAGGCAGGGTAGGGGGCATAGAGCTGACCTCTGTTTTAGAAAGTGTAGGATTTAGGCTAACACGCCACTGGGCACAAGTCTGGTCACCTCAGGTTGATGCTTTGCTTTGGGTGGTGGGGCGTGTATATGGCGGAAACTCTAATTCAGCGCCGTGTGCGGCACCGGAGATTATATGGCCGAATTCAACCCCAGCACCGAATTATCTGTGGTCGTTCCGGTGAAGAATGAGGCAGGTAATATCTTGCCGCTGATTAGTGAAATTGACAAGGCCCTGTCGGATCAGATTACCTAC
The DNA here is from genome assembly GCA_002712165.1 of Fidelibacterota bacterium. Lineage (GTDB taxonomy): Bacteria > Pseudomonadota > Alphaproteobacteria > Rhodospirillales > Rhodospirillaceae > UBA11612. Next base: position 49,306 of record PASS01000079.1, on the reverse strand, counting down.
GAGATTATAATTGTGGATGACGGTTCTAATGATGAAACTGGCTTTGAAGTAGATGGGTTGTGTGCTGATCAAGCTCATGTTCGCTTACTTACACACGAGAGGTGCTGTGGCCAAAGTCAAGCTACGATTACTGGAGGGATTGCCGCAAGTGGTGAATGGATTGTTACATTAGACGGCGATGGCCAGAACGTGCCCGCTGATATTTTAAAATTATTGAGCGCCCGTTCACATTTAGGCAATGATGCGGCCTGCAGCTTGTTCATAGGTAACCGCTCTCTACGGCAAGATAACTTTATCCGTAGGATTGTCTCCAGGATCGCCAATAGAGTCCGAGGATTTGTTTTGGGAGACTGTACCCCCGACTCTGGCTGTGGGCTGAAGCTGCTGCGGCGTGAGTTGTTCCTGGGGTTGCCACGGTTTGATGCCCTCCACCGATTTATGCCTGCCCTTGTGATACGAAGCGGTGGGCGCGTTCTATCAGTACCGGTCAGTCACCGTCCGCGAAGTAGGGGGGTATCAAAATACGGAATCTGGAAACGTCTGGCGTTGGGGCTTCTCGATATGTTGGGCGTGGCGTGGTTACAGATTCGCTACACAAAGCCGCTAAAACGGAGCGATTAATTAAACCATAGGGCTAATCGGGTCCGCAAACATGAGGGAGTTTTTCATGAGCTGGTTTTTCACGTGGTTCCTGACCATGAACATTTGGAAGTCCGTTGGACTTTTAGGACAGATGGTATTTGGTTCCCGTTTTTTTGTTCAGTGGATCGTTAGCGAAAGTATGAAACGTAGCGTTATTCCTCTTGCGTTTTGGCATCTCAGCTTAATCGGCGGCATTCTGACTTTTATCTATGCTATCTATATTCGTGAGCCTGTATTCATAATAGCCCAGTTTGGGGGCATAATTATCTACAGTAGGAATCTATACTTTATTTATCGTGATCGTCGGCCCCACCCGCTATTCGGTCCAGATAGGGCGTAATAGCGAAGGACTAAAGCCGCTTCGCTTAAACCGCCACTTTTGCCTTGGTGAGTCTGAAATCAGCAGGCAATAAGCGGTAAATTAGGCGCTTCTAATGGCTAGTCTAGGAAAAAGAACAAATCTTGCAGTAACAAGGTATCGCTGAGTTAGCTATGTAGTGCATCAAAAAGCTTGGAAATTTAGCTCTAGTCAGACCGAGCAACCCCTTGACTCGCTTGGGTCGCCACACTACCTACATTGGCACTCGACATAGGTGAGTGCTAACACTTGCTGTGTCTTCACAATAATCGTTTAAAATCAATCTATTGATGGAGGATTGAATGAAGTTTCGGCCACTGCACGACCGGGTTCTGGTAAAGCGGGTCGACTCCGACACCAAAACCAAGGGCGGAATTATTATCCCTGATACTGCTCAGGAAAAGCCTATGGAGGGTAAGGTGATCGCGGTCGGCTCTGGCTCACGGGGCGAAGACGGCAAAATTCAGCCACTTGATGTGAAGAAGGGTGATCGTATTCTCTTCGGCAAGTGGTCGGGGACAGAAGTAAAGATGGACGGTGATGAGCTGTTGATCATGAAAGAGTCCGATATCATGGGCATCATCCAATAAACCCATTGTCCACAAGAGTTTAATACGGAAGGGACGATTCACATGTCTGCTAAAGAAGTAAAATTTTCAACGGATGCGCGCGATCGTATGCTGCGCGGCGTTGATGTCCTCGCCAATGCGGTGCAGGTCACTCTAGGCCCTAAGGGCCGTAATGTTGTTATTGATAAAGCTTTCGGTGCGCCGCGCATCACTAAAGATGGTGTGACGGTTGCTAAGGAAATTGAGCTGAAAGATAAATTCGAGAACATGGGAGCTCAAATGGTCAAGGAAGTTGCTTCCAAGACCAACGATATGGCTGGTGATGGCACCACTACCGCGACGATACTAGCACAGTCCATAGTGCGTGAAGGTTGCAAATCAGTTGCTGCTGGAATGAACCCGATGGATTTAAAGCGTGGCATTGAGAAGGCTGTTACATCAGTGGTTGCAGAGCTTGAGAAACAATCCAAGAAGGTGAAAACAAGCAATGAAATTGCTCAGGTAGGCACAATCTCTGCCAACGGTGAGAAGGAAATTGGCGCAATCATCTCGCAAGCCATGGACAAGGTTGGCAAAGAAGGTGTTATTACCGTGGAAGAGGCCAAGGGCCTTGAGACCGAACTCGACGTTGTTGAAGGTATGCAGTTTGATCGCGGCTATCTGTCGCCATACTTCATCACCAATGCCGATAAGATGACCGTCGATTTGCAAAACCCTTATATTTTAATCCATGAGAAAAAACTCAGTAGTTTGCAACCCTTGTTACCGGTTTTGGAAGCTGTAGTTCAGGCTTCTCGCCCGTTACTGATTATTGCAGAGGATATCGAAGGTGAAGCTTTGGCAACCCTGGTTGTTAATAAGCTGCGCGGTGGTTTGAAGGTGGCGGCCGTCAAAGCGCCTGGATTCGGAGATCGTCGCAAAGCCATGCTGGAAGACATCGCCGTACTAACCTCTGGTCAGGTGATTTCAGAAGATATTGGGATCAAGCTGGAGAGCGTGACTTTAGATATGTTGGGTGCGGCTAAAAACGTTCACATCGATAAAGAAAATACAACTATTATCGATGGCGCCGGCAAAAAGAATGAGATCAAAGCTCGTTGTGAACAGATCCGTAAGCAGTCTGAAGATACCTCATCAGATTACGATAAGGAGAAGCTGCAAGAGCGCCTTGCTAAGCTAGCAGGTGGCGTTGCAGTGATCCATGTCGGCGGTGCGACAGAAATGGAGGTCAAAGAAAAGAAAGATCGTGTTGATGATGCTCTCCATGCAACCCGCGCTGCGGTTGAAGAAGGTATCATTGCCGGTGGCGGTGTTGCGTTACTGCGTGCGACGAAGATTCTTTCCAATATTCGTACTGGTAACGACGACCAGAAGGTAGGAATCCAAATTGTTCGCCGTGCGATTGCTGTTCCGTTGCGTCAGATCGCTCAGAATGCCGGCGAAGATGGTGCTGTTGTGGCAGGCAAGGTTCTTGAGTCCAAGGAGTATAACTTCGGATATGATGCACAAAATGATAAATATGTGGATATGGTAAAGTCTGGCATCATCGACCCGACTAAGGTTGTACGGGTAGCCCTGCAAGATGCAGCCTCTATCGCTGGCTTATTGATCACTACAGAGGCCATGGTTGGCGAAATCCCGAAAAAGGATGAGCCGGCTCCAGCCATGCCCCCAGGTGGCGGCATGGGCGGCATGGGCGATATGGGCGGTATGGGCTTTTAAGCTCACGTCTTTCAAATATGCTTTCGAAAGGGCCGCACATACGGGTGCGGCCCTTTCTATTAGTAGTCGTGCGTTTAGCGCAATCATAGCGCACTTATATTAATGGGTTAAAATTCAAAGGTCTTTTATGTCTATCGCGCCATCAAAATCATTTTTGAAAGTTATCGCTTTATTGATGATATTCACATTAGCGCCGGGAACTATGTACTTTCTCTACACACGTACTGGCGGCCCAGAGTCTAAAAAAGAATTAGCCTTCCAAAAAAATATGCGTACCGCGCTCATGTATGGCTCAGAGGAACTAGACTTTGCACCGCTTTCTACATGGTCATGGATTAAAGTGTGCGCTCTAGATTCGGGCATAACCGAAGCCGAATTAACTGAATTAATCGGTTTTGAGTATGAGCATTATCCCGAACTTCATTGGCGGCACCTCGCAGGTTACTGGACGCTTATGTTTATTGATAGTGAAAGGGAAGCGAGTTGGGGCATGGCCCGACCAGTAACGCCGGTGCGCATCCCACGCAAGGCCTTGGCCGATCTGGCGTTGCCTAGCGGGGTTAACGGTCGTTGTTTTGACATACAAGAATCTATACGCCTGTCGCGGCGGGAGGTGCCCGTGGGTGAAAGTCCTGTTATTGTGCGATTTGATTTACCTCAGGAATTGAATGAGTGATCGAAGTTCATCATGTGCTTTTATGCCATGGGGGCATTTAATCCTTAGCATTTCTTATGATGCGATTTGTCTGAAATTTAAGGCCCATCAAGAAATGTTTCTACCTGATCGATCGCATCCTTCAGGCCGAGTCGCAGAATTGGGGTGCCCTTTGGGAATGCACCTTTAAGCCGAGAAGGCATCATCGAGTCCATCAGGATGAAAACGCCACGATCAGTCTGGCGACGTATCAAGCGACCAAATGCTTGTTTGAGCCTTAGGCGGGTTATCGCGTCGTCATATCTGCGCTTGCCAAAGGCTTCCCGCCGCGCTTTGTGAAGTATATTTGGCCGTGGCCAGGGCACACGTTCGAATACAACCATGCGTAATGACTGGCCCGGGACATCAACTCCTTCGCGGATTGCATCAGTACCAAGCAGACAAGCATTTTTTTCGGCTCGAAAAATGTCAACAAGGGTTGAAATGTCCATAGCATCCACATGCTGAGCGTATAGCGGAAGTGAAGCTTTTTCCATTGGTGCTGCAATTTTTCGGTGAACTTCACGCAAGCGTGTTATTGCGGTAAACAATCCTAAGGCGCCACCTCCGGCGGCAAAGAATAATTCACGATATGCGGATGCAACTTGGTCCATATCGCCTTTGCGTACGTCGGTGATTACTATCACTCGAGTACAGTTAGCGTAGTCAAATGGCGAGGCAAGAGAGGTGCGCACGACAGGCGGGGAAAGATGGCTGGCGCCAACACGTTTTTCTGCACCCTCCCAGTCAGCCTCATAGTCGATATCGCCATTAAGTAGAGTCGCCGAGGTTATTGCAAGGCCGTGGGCATCATCAGCTAAGGCGCGCGCAAAGGGCAGGGTTGGATCAACCCAATGACGGTGTAGGCCGGCATCAATATTATGCCCACTTTTACGCTCGACTGCGAGCCAATCAACAAACTCAGGCGGAGTAGACTCTTTTAATGCAGCTAGCATCGCCCGCCAGGTTGTTACTGTTAAAAGTCCGCGTCGCTCCATCGTTCGGACCAACGCTTCTATGCGGGTGCGGGCATTGCTACTGAGCTCTGTGGCTTTTGTGTCGAGAAGGACAGCAAAGCCCGAAATCAGTCTACGTATTGGGCCTTCAAGCTGAGCGAGTGCGTTTTCCAAATGCTCAGCGGCGGCTAACAATCCATCAATTGGCGGAGTGATATCGGTTTCCAAAGAATATGGAGATTCCGCATCAGAGCGCCCTATCACCTGTTTTTGCACGAGAGAGAGAAACACTTCAGCTGGTCCGCGCGGTTTTTCGTCTCTGATTCTATTTCGCCAGCCCGGTGCGGGAAGGCAATGAGTGGCTGCGAGCGTTTCATCTAGCGCTACTGTGAGTGCACTACTTATGGGGCCGCCTTCAGCCATCAGTTCTTCAGCTCGGCGTTTAAGACCACGTCCTCGGCTGCGCCCAGTGGAGCCCTCTGCTCCAAGTAGCCAGCGTCTGAGGTCGGCGGTTTCTAGGCCGCTAAGGTGAGCTGAGAAAGCTGAGTCAGCAGCAGCAAAGATGTGATGACCTTCATCAAACACATAACGAGTGGGACGGACCGCATCGTCAAGGCCACCAAGAGCAGCCTGGGTCATCACAAGGGCGTGGTTAGCTACAACAATTTCGGCATGGCGTGCCCGGCGCACAGTACGCTCTATAAAGCACTTCTGATAGTGGCTGCAGGCGGCGTAGATACACTCACCGCGCCGGTCCGTAAGGCCAAGTGTACGTTCATGGGTTAAGATTTCTGGCAGCCAGCCTGGCAGATCGCCACCAACCATATCACCGTTACGAGTTGCACCTGTCCAGCGGGCGATTAGACCTAAGGCTATAGCCTCGAAGGGATTCGCTTGTAGGCGATTGAGGGCTTCCTCGTAATTCAGAAGGCAGAGGTAGTTCTCTCGGCCTTTGCGGATAACTACTTTACGACGTTTTTGGTCCGGATCTGGATATAGTCGGCCTAGTTCTTGATCAAGCTGTCTCTGAAGGTTGCGAGTGAAAGTTGAGAGCCATACTGTGCTGCTATTTTGCTGTGCCCAGAGACTGGCAGGGGCAATATACCCAAGTGTCTTACCAATGCCCGTGCCAGCTTCGACTAGTGCTAGCAAGGGCTGATCAGATGAATCATGTGGCTGAAATGATGCTGTGATATCGCGAGTGTAGGTACGTTGGGCTATGCGGGTTTCAGCGTCGTTGCCGATAAGCTCAGCAAGGCGGGCTTCACTTTTTTCGGGAGCGATGGGTTTGCTTCCCGGTGGTGGTGGCGGGGCACGTTCTTCCCATTCTGGTAAGTTCATCCATACCCTAAGTCCAGCGGCGGGTCCGTAACCTTTTTCAGAATTGGGCGCGTCTCCAAGAGCGCTAAGGACGCTGGGGCCCCAGAGCCAGCCACCGCGATTCATGGCCCTTGCTAAGCCCACTAATGTTTTTGCTTCGACATCCGGTATATAGGTGAGCTCTCTCAGGAGCGTTTTCACAATAGTTATGAGAGTTAGCGGTTGATCTTCTAGGCTTTCAGGAAGCGGAAGGCTAGCTGCATCGGCTAGACCAGAGACCGTCGGTAAGCAAAATACAGTAGGGTGCACAAAGGCGAAGAGCTCGAGCACATCGGCGGCTTGGAAACGCTCAACTTTTAAATGAGCGGCCGTAGAAGGGGCGTGGCAGAGGATGGGACGCGCGGACGCTAGGCTTTGGCCTGCCAAAGCAGAAGGCTGAACGGTAATTTCGCCAGATGGGCTAAGAATGGCAGTCGATGTCCAGTCCCCAGATACTACTGGAACTTTAGGAATTAAAACGCGGCGGGATGTTAAGGGCATATGTTTTGGGCCAGGGCAAATGAGAGACCACAGACCTGTAACCCTGCAGGAACGCAGGTACAATCTAATGACCCGAATTGATCTTCCATATATTAATTTAGATGGATGTAATAAAATAGGGTCACGCTGTCTTTCGTACATCTATGTATAGTAGTCATCATGACCAATATTGCCGCTCTAGTTCGCCAAAGTAACGCCTGGCCCTTCGCAGAAGCACGCGCTCTTTGGTCTAAGCGCCTGAAGGAAACCCCCCCAAAACGTGGCTACGTGCTGTTCGAGACTGGTTATGGCCCCTCAGGATTGCCGCATATAGGCACTTTTGGCGAGGTGGTGCGTACAACCATGGTTCGATGTGCTTTTGAGGCTTTAGTGCCTGGCGTAAAGACCCGTCTATTCACGTTTTCTGATGATATGGATGGTTTACGCAAGGTTCCAGAAAACCTGCCGAATGCAGGGGTCATAGCCGGGCACCTGGGAAAGCCCTTAACGAGCATACCCGATCCATTTGGAACCCACGAAAGTTTTGGACATCACAACAACGGACGATTGCGATCATTTTTGGACTCATTTGGTTTTGAATATGAATTCAAGAGTGCGACAGAAAGCTATACGTCTGGAGAGTTCGATACGGCGCTGCTGCGGGTGCTCGAAAAATACGATGAGGTTATGGATGTCATTTTGCCTACGCTAGGGCCGGAGCGCCGGGCGACCTATTCGCCGTTTCTGCCCGTATGTGACAAAACCGGCGTTGTACTGCAGGTACCGATTATAGACAGAGATTTAGATGCAGGCCAAATAGTATACAAAGACGAGGATGGTAAGAACGTTGTAGTAGCGGTGACAGGAGGGCACTGCAAGCTGCAATGGAAATGCGATTGGGCGATGCGCTGGTATGCCTTGGGCGTTGATTATGAAATGTCGGGCAAGGACTTGATTGATTCTGTCAAACTCTCGGGCCGGATCTGCCGTATTCTCGGTGGTACGCCGCCTACCAACCTAACCTATGAATTGTTTTTAGATGACGGCGGCCAAAAGATTTCTAAGTCTAAAGGCAATGGTCTGACGGTGGAAGAATGGCTTAAGTACGCGCCGGCGGAAAGTCTATCGCTGTTCATGTATCAAAAGCCGAAGACGGCCAAGCGACTTCACTTCGATGTTATTCCCAAAGCGGTGGACGACTATTTAGACCATCTGCAGAAATTTACGGGTGAAGCCGAAGAGGCCAGGGTTAATAACCCAGTCTGGCATATTCATGGCGGTCACCCGCCACAAGATACCCTGCGGGTGAGCTTTGGTATGCTTTTGAACCTTGCAGGCGTGTGCCATGCTGAAGAACCTGGTGTACTGTGGCATTACATCTCGCGCTTTGTGCCTGGGGCGACACCAGAAAGCGCTCAATTGCTGAATAGCTTAGTGAAACATGCAGTCGCTTATTATCAAGATTTTGTTAAGCCGGCGAAGGTTTACCGTAAGGCTAGCGCCAAAGAATTACCTGCATTTACGCAGCTTCGCGATGGGCTAAAAAGTTTTACCGGCTCGCCGACCCCGGAGAACTTACAAACTCTCGCCTTTGAAGTGGGTAAGGCCCACGGAGAGACATTCCCATCGCTACGCGATTGGTTCAAGGCGCTGTATCAGGTTCTGCTCGGCCAAGACCAAGGCCCACGCATAGGCTCATTCATCGCTTTGTATGGTGTGTCGGAAAGTATTACGCTGCTAGATCGGGTTATCACGGGTGAGGATATTGCGAGATAGGCCTTGAGATCACGTAAATGCAAAGCCGACGCCTGCACCAGGATACCAATGACCTTGAGGGGTCTCGCGGAAAAACAAGAATTTGCGGTCGGTTTCGGCAGCAAAGCGCATCAACATATCTGTTGAATGAGCATTATCTCCTAGGATGACACTGCTATCATGCATAAGAGGCGCTAGGGTTTGATATTCTCGATACTCGTAGTCGGCATTGTGATCGCTATCGTTAATAAATACATCGACCGGATCAGTTATCGACTGTAACGTCTCGATTGAGTCACCGTAGCGAATTTCGCCGAACCGTAAATAAGGGCCGCACAGCAAATATCCAGCAGACGGGTTGATGTCGGTGCCAATATACCGCCCTTCATGCCCTTCTGTGGAATTGCGCGCCAGCGCGGCACAAAGTAAAACGCTGCCCAATCCTTTATCCACACCGGTTTCTATAAGCAATTTCGGTTTAAGGGCGCGGACAACGGCATACCAACCAACGCGCCGGCTCCAACGCGGTATTGTGTCTGCCAATCCAGCTCTATCTGCTGGTCCATCCAAAATTGTCTTCGCTATATGGGTTTTCAGGTCTTCGTCGGTCTTGAGCTCGGTGATGAATGCTTCGATCTCATCAACGGGCCGTTTGGTTGCTATTGAGACCATATTTGCAAGATGACTTAGGCTACGGGGTGTTAAGTCGTAGGTCCAATTTGTATTTTCATTAGAATACAGTAGCCATTCTAGGGCGCTACTCGCTATCCAGTCAGTAGCCCGCAAGACATAATCCGCTCGAGGAGTTAACTCTGATAGTCGCACCTCTACTATTTCGTCTCGGGCTCCGCTCGCCATTGCCGCGCCTTCACATAATTCCTCCATACGTTGGAGCAGTTTTGTATCAGTTACATGTAATGTAGCCTGAAACTCAGAGGTCCCTCTATTTGGAGCGTATGTTGCCGTCAACTCACCAGCGGTACTATCAAACTTTAAAGAAACGCCTTTTACTTTATCTCCTATCTTAAATCCGGGTGCAGACATTCAGGTTCCTTTCAAGCTTCTTGTTGGTACCTTATTGTATTTAAAAGTTCTGCAACACGACCTTTTCAAACCTTCAACGCTAAATCTAATTCATTCTTCTTGTCTATCGGCGACACAATCGGTGGCTTGGGGGCATCGTATCCTAGAAAATTGATAATTTTTTCCATGGGCACGCGGCCGTTTTTATCGAGGAATGCCTTTTTGATTATACTAATGGCCGCAGTCTCATTTTTCACCTCCATGGTTTGTATGTAGTAAATCCATTTATCGTCCCACCAGGCAATCCGAGTGGTGAGGTGAAATTTCTGTAGGGGTAAGATTGAGCGGCGAAAGCGTACTGTGGACGAGCCTAGAACGGGGTGGAGGCCTGCAGCGCGCATACGCTTCCAGGCTCCGCTACGCAGTAGCATATCCACGCGACCTAAATCCATAAAGCTGGCGTAGCGGGTATTAGTCATGTGCATGTTAATATCGAGATCGGTAAACCAACACCGAAACGATAAACGAGTTTCCTCGGTCACCGAGCAGCGGGGGCCAATGCGGGCGTAGATAAACGTCCACAAAAGGCGAAATATCATGTTCATTAGTTGGCCTTGCCTATTATCAGTTCATCTTTATGGGCATGCCGCTGTCCTCAATGGACACTCGCTAAGCAGCCTCTATGTTGAAAAGGTTATTATCTATGTCAATAATGCTGGAACCTCCGGCAAGAATAGACGAAAGCAAGGCTCCAGTTTGAGGTAATAATTTCGTCATGTAGAAACGCCCAGTTGCAAGCTTACCCTTGTAGAATCCTGTGGGATCGTCGCCCTGTTTAGAGAGAGCTATCTTTGTCATGCGGGCCCACATAAACCCAACCGCCACATAGCTGGTGAGCTTGAGCAAATCGGTGGCTGCTGCGCCCGCTTCGTCGGGATCAGACATCCCCTTTTGTGCTACAGAACCAACCGCTTGCTGCAATCGTCCAAAGGCTTTGGCAAGGGCTATTACAGTGTCTTCCATCTCTGGATCCGATGCATTGTCTTCGATGAATTGCTGCACTGGGTGAAAAAATGAGCGCATGTAGCGTCCATAGTGGGCACTCATTTTGCGCCCGACGAAGTCCAATGCCTGAATGCCATTGGTGCCCTCATAAATCTGAGTGATACGTGCGTCACGAACATATTGTTCCATGCCATGCTCGCGGATATAGCCATGTCCCCCATAGACCTGTAGACCAAGATTTGCATTGTCAAAGCCGCTATCAGTGCCGAAGGCTTTCACTACTGGAGTCATTAACTGTACTAGATCATCATGGCGTAAGCGGTCAGCCTCATTTTCAGCTTTCTCGGATTTGTCCTGGGCCATGGCCACCCACATGACAAGGGCACGGGTACCTTCGGTCAAAGCTTTGATGGTCAGCAGGTTCTTGCGTACATCTGGATGGACCAAGAGCGGGTCAGCAGGCTTGTCTGGTTTAACTGCTCCCTTGAGGCCGCGCCCCTGTAGGCGTCCGCGGGCGTATTGGATTGCACCTTGATAGGCAGCTTCGGATAGACCAAGACCCTGAACGCCGACACCGAGGCGAGCGGTATTCATCATGGCGAACATGGCGCGCATGCCTTTGTGTTTTTCGCCGACTAGCCATCCCTGAGCATCGTCAAAATTTATAACGCAGGTTGAAGAGGCCTTGATACCCATTTTATTTTCAATGGACCCGCAGGCAACGCCATTACGCGGGCCGACGCTGCCGTCAGGCTTTGGCAGAAATTTAGGAACTAGAAATAAACTGATACCCTTAACGCCAGGTGGTGCATCTGGAAGTTTGGCTAGAACGAGATGAACGATATTCTCGGTCAAATCATGCTCACCCGCAGATATAAAAATTTTGGTACCAGTGATTTTCATACTGTCGTCGCTTTGTGGGACTGCTTTAGTTCGAATTAGGCCGAGATCAGTGCCGCATTGAGGCTCGGTGAGGCACATTGTGCCGCTCCAAGTACCCTTCACAAATTTGGTCAGGTAAAGTTGTTTCTGTTCTTCGGTGCCATAAAGAGTTAGGGCGTCATAAGCTCCGTGGGTAAGGCCAGGATACATGCCGAATGACATGTTAGATGAGCAAATCATTTCTTCTACAAGAATATTTAGAGCTTTAGGCGCGCCTTGTCCGCCGTAAGCGGGGTCAGCGCCAAGCCCAGTCCAGCCACCCTCGATAAATTGGTTGTAGGCTTCTTTGAAGCCAGTGGGTGTGCGTACGACACCGTTCTCGAAGGTGCACCCTTCTATGTCCCCAGAGCTATTGAGCGGGAATAAAACCTCCTCTGCTAATTTTCCAGCCTCTTTGAGCACAGCTTCTACCACATCGGCGGAGAAGTCTTCGTAGCCAGGCAGCCTTTTCAAATCATCGCCATTAAATAATTCTTGATAGACAAATCTCATATCGCGCAGAGGAGCTTTATAGGTGGCCATGGAGATTCTCCTTTTAATTTCTGAGAGGTTTACCGTTGTCGAGCATGTATTCCATGCGTGCCAATGAGGCCTCGTTACGCGCGAGTGTCATAAACATATCACGTTCTATTTTTAGGAAATTTTTCTCAGAAATCTTTTCATTATAATCAGTATCGCGGCCACTAAGTACCTTACTCAAAGCCTCAGCAACCACTTGATCATGCGTAGTCGCCTTACCCTGCAATACGAGCGAATCTAAGGCAAGTTTGAGTCCAGCGGCACCGCTGGGGCCTGGTAGTGAGATTTCAGCGTTCTCTGGTGGTATATAGTTTTTTGCAAGAGACAGAGCCTTCTTCTTAGCATCAGCGAGTAGTCGGTCGCGGTTCATAGTAATGCCGTCTTCGCGGCGGAGTATATTCATTTCGCGGGCTTGAGCTGCTGAGCGCGAAACCTGCGCTGTGCCTATCATTTCAAAAGATTTTATAACCGCGGGCATAGGACCTTGGGGGATTTTTGGATCATTTTTAAAGCGCAGCATCATTTCCTTGCATCCACCCCAACCGGGAATGACTCCAACCCCAACCTCGACAAGACCGGCATAGGTCTCCGAGTGTGCTTGGATCGCATCAGAGTGCAACAGGACTTCACAACCGCCGCCTAGTGCCATGCCGAGCGGGGCGCTGACGACCGGGAAGGGAGCTTGTTTTAGCGCAAGATAGGTCTTCTGTCCGTCTTCAACCTGGCTTTCAAGCTCGCCCCATGCTGCTATGTTAGCGGCAAAAAGCATCAATCCGACATTAGCGCCGACGGAAAAGTTGGGTCCCTCGTTATAAATAACAAGTGCTTTCCATTTGTTTTCTCTGTCGTTTTTAAAAAGCTTTAGGACTGCCTTGTAAGCAGCCATGGTCATAGGGTCGAGGCTGTTGGCTCTCGATACAAACTCGAAGCAAAGTACGCTGTCGCCGATATCCCACACCTTAGCAGACGGGTTTTTGAAAACTGGCTCGGTTGAAAGCTTGATGTCGGAAAGGTTTAGAACACCTTCAGGCCGCACTATGTTCTTATAAACCCCCTTGGTTGTGAGGTATTGCCGCTTACCGTTTTCAATACGGTAAAACCCTCCTTTTGCTGCAGCTAGTTTTATAAAGTCCGGAGTTTTGATACTAGCGGATGCTAGTTTTTCAGTCAGCCAGGAGGCTCCAATTTTATCAATTATTTCAAAAGGACCGCTGCTCCAGCCGTAACCATCTTTCATGGCTTCATCAATATCGAATACTGTGTCAGCAATTTCAGGGACTAGGCCGGCGGTGTAGACCAAAGCTTGACTAGTCATAGCCCAAGCGAACTTTCCACCTTTATCATTAGTTTCCATCAGAGCCTGGAGCCCGTGCTTCTTTGCTGCATCAAGGCTCTCGAGCCTTGGTTTGACGGATGGGTTATAATCAGCCGTTTTCAGATTGATGCTTTCCTTGATACGGCTGCCACCATTTTGCTTCAGTCGGTAGAAACCGCTGGGGCCTTTTCGACCAATCCATCCATTTTTAATCATGGTGTTGATGATGGCGGGGTTGCTCGCCACACGGTGGTAATCGTCACTTTTAGGAAGTAATGAAACCATCGATTCTGATACGTGGGGGATAAGATCTAAGCCTACCAAATCCATGAGGCCGAAGAAGCCAGTTTTTGGAATTCCGAAGGGGCGAGAACCTACAGCATCGGCTTCATCGACTGTCAATCCATACTCAAGCGCATACTTGATTCCACATTGTCCCCAATAGCTACCAATGCGATTAGCGATGAAGCCAGGCGTATCCTTGCACATGACCACACCTTTGCCGAGGCTGATATCACCGAAATCGCAAATGGCGTCTACGACTTCTTTGTTGGTTCTATCCGATGCCACCACTTCTAACAGGCGCATATAGCGTGGCGGGTTGAAAAAGTGTGTGATGATAAAATTAGGCACCATCGCAGCGGGCATATCACGAGTCAGTTCTTTGAGCGGTATGGTCGATGTATTGGATGAGACAATGGAATTTTTCTTTCTTGCGATTTCAATTTTCTTATAAAGATCCTGTTTGATATCAAGCCGTTCAATAATGGCCTCTACGATCCAGTCACAGCCAGCCAGGAGACCGAGATCATCATCTATGTTGCCGGTGGTTATTTTCGATGCATTATGCGCAGACATGAATGGTGCAGGTTCAGTCTTCAACATTGTAGAAACCGCGCCTTCGGCGATGGCATTGCGGTTTTTGCCGCCTTTTGGAACAATATCGAGTAGAACGACCGGAACACCTGCATTAGATATGTGCGCAGCAATGCTGGCGCCCATAACCCCGGCACCAATCACCGCAGCTTGTTTAATCTCGACCATTTCCTCCGCCTCCCTTAAAGGGCCTCGAGAACGGTTGCAATGCCCTGGCCTCCACCGATGCACATGGCTGCGAGTGCGTATTTCTTTTGCTCGCGCTGTAAAAGCGAGGCTGCTTTACCGGTGATCCGAGCCCCCGATGCCCCCAAGGGATGTCCAAGTGCAATCGCGCCACCGTCGATGTTTGTTTTAGAGAGGCTGATACCGAGATCATGAACGACAGAAAGGGCCTGTGCTGCGAAAGCTTCGTTTAGTTCTATTATATCAATTTGGTCCAGCTTCAGCTTAGCGCGAGACAGCGCTTTATTGGTGGCTTCCACTGGGCCAATTCCCATGATTTCCGGAGCGCATCCTGACACGGCGATCGAGACTATACGGGCTAGAGGCTTCATATTGTTTTTGTGTGCATAATCTTCGGAACATACTAGTACAGCTGAAGCACCGTCAGTCAGAGGTGAGGATGTGCCTGCCGTGACAGTTCCTTTTTCCTTAAAGGCGGGTTTGAGCTCTGCGAGACCATCAGCAGTGGTGTCGCGGCGTATACAGCCATCAATATCAACCTTACTGCTGAAGCCTTCCACCGGAATGATTTCATCTTTGAATTTGCCATCAGCTTGTGCCCTTGCGGCACGCATGTGACTCTGTAACGCAAATTTTTCTTGTTCGGCGCGTTGGATTTTATATTTCTCAGCTAGGTTCTCAGCTGTTTCACCCATAGAGACATAAGCATGATGGCCAGCATTGGTAAGGGCAGGATTAGGCATAGGGTTGAAACCGGGGATAGGAATGCGGCTCATACTTTCAATGCCAGCGCAGATAAATACTTCTCCAGCCCCCATTTTGATGGCCCCTGCAGCCATATGAATTGATTGCATAGATGAACCGCAAAACCGATTTACGGTTTGGCCTGCGGTGCTGTTAGACAAACCAGCTAAAAAGACTGCATGGCGACCAATATTGAGCCCTTGTTCGGCCTCTGGGAAAGCACACCCCATGATCAAGTCTTCTACATCCTCGGGCTTAGCTTTCGATTTCTCCAAAAGGGCTTTGATGACGGTGGCGACAATATCGTCGGGTCGCGTTCTGCTTAACGCACCTTTATTCGCTAAGGTAAAAGCCGAGCGATTATAACCCGCAATCACGACGTTAGTCATTTAAATGTTTCCCTTCTTAAAGCGCCTTGAATTGTTGGGAGCGCACGTTTCAAGTCGTGCTGCTTCATACATTATTTGTTGTCGTAGCAGCGTGTTCTTCCCTCAATTCTTTTTTTGATAACTTCCCAATTAATGTTTTTGGCAACTCATCGCGAAATTCATAAAATTGAGGCCTCTCTATTGTTGATAGTTTGTCTTCTAGGAAAATTCTCAACTCACCTTCCGAAAGTTGTTCGCCAATTTTTATTTTAATGAAGGCTTTTGGGGTCTGCCCCCGGTAAGGGTCATCAACACCCACAACAACGACCTCTTCGACAGCAGGATGTAGTTGAATGGCTTCTTCGACAACTCGGGGATAAATCTTATATCCAGAAGCATTGATCATGTCCTTGATACGATCGACAATAAACACGTAGCCTTCTGCATCCATATAACCGATGTCACCGGTGTGAAAAGCGCCACCTTTCATAGCTTCGGCCGTTTCTTTTTCTCGGTTCCAGTATCCCTTCATGACTTGCGGTCCACGCACGCAGATCTCGCCTTTTTCGCCTAGATCAAGCAGACGATCATCTTCGAGTGATCTAATTTCTATAATGGTGCCTGGCATAGGCAGCCCTACAGAACCCGGTTTGTTCTTTCCAATCATCGGATTGGTGCAAACCACCGGAGAGGTTTCACTTAGACCATATCCTTCTATCACGACGCAGCCTGTGCGTTCCTCGAATGCGTACTTGACATTCATCGGCAGCGCCGCGCCGCCTGAAAAGCAAAGTTTAAGAGAGGTGAGGTCATACCTCTCGACATTGGGTGCGTTGTTGATGGCTGTGTATATGGTTGGGACGGCTGGAAACATAGTTGGTTTCTTTCGATCGATGGTTTTTAGACAATCTTTGAGATCGAATCGCGGCAACATAATGATTCTTGCGCCGCACTCAAGGCCGCATAGTAAGACCACAGTCATTGCGAACACATGGAAAAACGGCAGAGCAGCTAGGAAGCTTTCACTACCGTACTCGGGAGCGCTATTCCAAGATGCGATTTGCCGTGCGTTGGTCGTGAGATTTGCGTGAGTAAGCATTGCGCCTTTGGGTAGGCCTGTAGTTCCTCCAGTGTATTGGAGTACAGCTATATCCTGAAGCGGATCGATGTCTGCGGGTGTATATGCTCCGTCATTGTCGGTCAGTTCGTCCCACAAAAGATGATATCTGCTGGCCTCAACATCTGATATTTTAGAGCGATTGAAAAAATTTAAGAGAATAGCTTTGCTAAGAGTAAGCACTTTTGCCATTGAGCATACGACAAGTTTTTTTATGGGAGTTTTTCCCAAAAGAGAGACAGCTTTTGGATATACGGTTGCTAGGTCCATCGTAATCAACACATCAATGTTTGCATCAGAGGCCATAATCTCTAATTCCCGCACCGTATATAGGGGGTTCATGTTTACGACTGTGCCGCCAGCGAGAGCTACGCCGAAGAATGCCATTACATAATAGGGGCTATTTGGAAGAAGTATGCCGACGCGCGTTCCTTTACATACTCCTAAAGATTGGAATCCTTTGGCGGCCTTTGCTGCCATTTCATCAGTTTGAGTGTAGGTCCATTCGCGGCCGAGAAACTCCATACAGATATTTTGAGGAAATTTTTCAACTGCATCCTGGAGCAATTTGAAAACTGGCGTTTCTGGTAAAGCCATCGACCAGTTTGCAAAGTCTGGATAGTTCACTAACCAGGGAAACGATGATTTATTTGTGTCTGTGGCAGCCATGAGTGTCTCTAGATGTGCGTTTGTTGCGGGTTGTGACGCACCATCAGTAACGTGGTTATCTCAAGTTATTTTGGCGCGATCCCTATAAAAATCTTAGCGAATCAGAATCTTCGCAGCTAGTCCGGTGATTTAAGGGCACAGAGGCTTATACTACGTGGGAACTGATAAGTGGGCAGTAGATTACTTAATGCGACTCCGGCTAATTTTCCAAGAGATTAGAAAGTTTAAGAGCAACCCCTTTGGACCCAAAAACCTTCAATTTTCCCATCGTAAATGCCACCATAGGGTTTAAATCACCATTGATCAAATTAACCATGTTGTCAGTAGAAAGGACCAGTGTGGTTTCCGCATCCTCGTCCTTGGGATTTGTTGTGATAGCAACCTTATCTCCATCGTCATCCAACAAAATTTTGCCATCCTCGCCAAGGTCAAAGAGTACTTTGTGCCCGAGACCTTCAAGCTTTTCGAATTGATCATTCATTTCGCTCACGAGCTCATCTATGGTCATATTTAAGCCCTTATTTTTGAACGAGGCCAATGACGTGTCGCTTATACCCAAACTGTAAGGTTTTAATCCCACTAATTTTGGCCCGGTCCAAAATTAAAGGAGTGTTCATTTGGACAGAATCTGAATCGAGGTGTACTTTGGTTTGATAATGGCATCAATAGGCTCTAGGGGTTCTAGGCAGACAATATACCCAAAGAGAAACTATACCAATTGGCTAGTTCACTCATAATTTTGAGACCACTGGCACACGTTATAAATTGAGCTTACGGTTGCTAAAACTTTTTTGTTGATAAACTTGGGTATGAGGTGGTGCGGCGTGCGCATCCAAACTAAACTTTTTCTTCTTTTGCTCGTCATTGCTATTGGACCGCTCATAGTGCTCAGTTGGCGTGGTGAGCGGGCAACAGAAAGTCTTGGTGCTGCTATTGTCGCTCAGGGACAAAACGCCGTCTTTCAGGAAATCGAAAATCAACTGAGCCAAGCGGTAATGCATTCGTCGGACCTGCTAACTGCTCAGCAGCGGCAAGTAGAATTTGCGTTGCGGCTTCAGGCCTCAACTGTCGCGCAGTTGCTGTCTCAGCCTGAACATGGGCAACAGACGCAACAATTTTATATGGCAACAGATTTCGATGATCCGAAATCTTGGCCACCAGATACCGAACTTACATTAGATCACGCCATTGCTTCTCCTGAAGGAGCGTTTCAGGCTGTGCCTGTTTCACGCCAAAATCAGGCTTTTCTTGTTATGCCCGGTGTTCCTCAGGAAACGATTGATGGGTTGCGTCGAAGATTAATGTCTCTTGGTGAGACGTATCGTGAAATTAATAATACAAGCTCAGGCCTATTTTACTGGCAGTATGTAAGCCTTAAGGAGGGGCTGCATTCGGTTTATCCCGGGCACGGCGGTTACCCTCCTTCTTACGATCCGCGTGAGCGGGCTTGGTACAAAAATGCTTTGAATTCAGATGATGTAATCTGGAGTCAACCCTTTCTTGATGCTGCCACACGTCGGTTACTACTAACCGCTGCCATGCCTGTGTATGGCGTTGATGGTGCGCCTGCAGGTGTCACTGGTATAGATATTGATATCTTAAAAGTGCTTGGTGATATCAATGGTGCTGTACAGGTAGGCGCTAATGCTGAGAGTTATATTGTTGCTGCAACAGACCAGGATGGCGCGCCATATGTACCGGCATTGTCTACAGGTAATCCGGTCGTGCGGGTTGTGGCATCAAGCACCTATCGAGATACGGGAATGTCCTGGGATACCACTCCTGAAGTGCCGCAACTGTTGTCTGGCAAGGAGACAGCAGTCAAACAAACTATTACTGATTTAATTTCAGGCCGCAATGGTGCGCGCCGCATGTCTCATAACGGGCGTGAGTCACTTTGGGTTTATGGCAGTCTGGAACAAGTAAACTCAGCGTTACTTACGATAGTCCCGATTGAAGATATAGCAACGATTGCCGCTCAGTCACAGGCTGATGTTAGTCAAGCTATCTTCGAGCAAGTTCGTTTAGCTGGCATAGCATCAGTCACTTTAATTGCTGTGGTTGCTGTGCTTGCCATGCTTGCATCTAGATCTGTAACAGGACCTCTTCGAGCACTAGTTATTACGGCTAGAGGACTAGCAAGCGGAAATCTAGAGGCTCGGGCTCAAGTTAAAGGGTCCGACGAGGTTAACGAGCTAGCGACTGCTTTCAACGCGATGATTCCACAACTTCAAAACCATATTTCGGTTATGGAGTCATTGTCTTTGGCAAGAGAAGTACAACAGAAATTACTGCCCACCTCAGCACCACAGTTACCAGGGTTCGAATTTGCCGGTCGCTGTGTTTACAGTGAAGATGTTGGCGGTGATTACTACGACTTTGTTCGGTTCGGGAACGGATCCCAGGTTCAGAGTGTGGGTATTATTGTCGGGGATGTCGCTGGTCACGGTTTTGTTGCAGCGCTTACAATGACATCGGTACGTGCCCTTTTGCGAAGTCACGCTGGTGATGGTCGTGACATGTGTTCGGCAATGGACGCCGTAAACCGTTATTTGGCGGCAGATTCTACCGGAGGGCGGTTTGTCACTCTGCTGTACCTGGTAATTGATCCTGACGAGCGCCATATGCGTTGGGTCAGTGCTGGTCACGGTCCAAATCTGATTTACAACGCTGAAAACGAACAATTTGAGGAGTTGGCTGTAAGTGATATTCCATTAGGTGTAAGAGCAAATTGGTCATATCAGCAATGTGTCCGCACCGACTGGCCGGCCCCTGGTTTGTTAATAATGGGAACGGATGGGATCTGGGAGACTTGTAACCGTGAGGGGCAGGCATTTGGTTTGGATGGTCTTAAGACTGTTGTTCGGGCAGTTGCCCACCTTTCGGCTGAACAAATCTGTAATGAAATCGTAGAGACTTTACGCCGGTTTTCTGACGGGGTGCCGCAGCGTGATGATATAACGCTTGTTATTGTTAAACTCCTACCGCAGTTGAATAATTAGCCTGTATCTTCTGCGATACTCAGAGAACTTTTTCTTCTGGGTTTGATTTAGATCAAACCTTTCTATGAGAGAATCACAAAAGGAAGCCCAATTGCCATGATAGAGATGCCTATCAACTTTGGTGGAGTGATCGGCTCATGCAACATGGCACGGCCTAAGATTAGCGAACCAATCATGCCAATCGAGCGCTTGAAAAGCTCGACTACAGCCACAAGTGTGATTTGGTATGCAGCCAGCTGAAAGCCGTAAGCGAGACCAGCCGTTAATGCTGCTCCAGCCAGTGGCAACCTTGCATTACGCGGTGCCGTAAAGGCCTTATACCCTCCGGTAAATAGCAGCCATAGGGCTGTAACCGTTGCAATGAGAGTGAGCTGGATAAGGCCATGCATTCCTACCGAAGAGAGATCTACGCAGATTTTGTCCAGTGGGGGCACAAGAGACCATAAGAACACGACGCCCATCATGGGTTTAGCGCCTGGCTCTCGGCGAATATTCCTCCAAATTGTGCTGAGGCTAATTTTGCCAGAGTGTGGGAAATAAAGTGCTATTAGTCCCGTTGTGACTAAAAAAATACCTATACCCTGAAAAATAGAGGGCCACTCGCCGAGAATCACGCCACCAAAGAGAGTTGTAACTGCTGGGATCGTGCCCAATATTGGCACCATCAAGCTTAACGGTGAGAGTCTAACAGCTATAATGAATAGTAGATTTGCGGTCAGCCCTGCTCCCGCGGCAGCCACGCCGGGAAGCGCATATGAAGAGGAGATGCCGAAGTCGCCATTTACCCACAACCATGAAGCTAATATAGGAATTTGTCCGGTTACCATGCAAAAAAGCAACAAGGGTACGGAGCAGTCTTTAGGTACGGCTTTACGAAAGTAATCAGACCCCGAAAATGCTAAGGCGCAGGCTACGCTATAGGCGAAGGCGGAAAAACTTAGGGTAAGCATGGTGGGACTTCGTGTGTTTCCAAATTGAAGTATCAGAGAAAAATCATCAAGCAGTAGGGGGGTGTATGCCAAAAATCAAAAGAACCAGTGACGAGTGGCGAAATAAATTAACTCCGGAGCAGTTTCATATTCTTAGAGAGAAGGGTACTGAGCGCCCATTTACTGGCAAATACAATGATTTCAAGGGTGAGGGTGTTTTTAAATGTGGTGGATGTGGCCACATTCTATTTGAGTCTTTGGCAAAATATGATTCTGGATCGGGCTGGCCGAGTTTTTATGCGCCAGTGAGTGCGACAGCTGTGGACGAGCAACGAGATATCAGTCTTGGTATGTTGAGAACTGAGGTGATCTGCGCAAATTGTCACGGGCATCTAGGGCACGTGTTTCCTGACGGCCCCGCACCATCTGGCCAGCGGTATTGCATAAATTCACTCTCGCTTTCGTTCAAGGCCAAGGAAGATCTTGACTAGGTCAAGTTGCGCAACACTGTATTTTTTAACCTCTGCCACGATATTCCGTCACGCTCTGATCCGGAACCCACAAGCCGTTCGGCACTGAGCCTGTTTGCCAGAATACGTCAATTGGGATGCCTCCTCGGGGATACCAGTATCCGCCTATCCGTAGCCATTTAGGTTTAGTGCTTTCAATGATTCGTTTTCCAATTGAGATAGTGCAGTCTTCGTGAAATATGCCATAGTTTCTAAATGAGGCCATAAAGAGTTTAAGGGACTTGGATTCGACAATGGCCTTGTCTGGCACATAATCAATAACGATATGGGCAAAATCTGGCTGTCCAGTCACCGGACAAAGCGCAGTGAATTCCGGACACGTGAATCGGATAAGGTATTCTTGTTCTTGGTGTGGGTTGGGTACGACCTCTAGAGTTGCGGCATCTGGAGAGGACGGGATCGCGGACTCTACGCCCAAGCGAGTCAAATGTTCGAAGCGGTTAGTCATCTAAATGTACCTATTTTCTATCTATCTTTAAAGTATGCCGATAAAAGCACTTCAATTCACAGTCTAAAAACACCTCTCGTCGAATGTACCTCGCTCGAATATAAGCATAGCTTTAGGTCAAAGAAATGCCCCATATGGCAACGCTAGAAGAAACCATCGCTTCTCCGTGTATAAGTGTCTGCACTATCGATAAGGATAGTGGCATGTGTATTGGTTGTCTGCGCACCTTAAGGGAGATTGGTGCATGGCGCGCGATGACATTAGATGAAAAAAAGATAGTTATTGCATCTTGCATAGAACGAAGTAGGGCTATTGATCGCAGGGGGAAGGACTGGAAACCCCTGGCGGATGGCGGTTCAGTATAGTCGGCTACTGCTTGCAAATTATATTGATGATCCTGGTCATTTAGATTTTGTCGGTTTTTGTGGCAACATAAGGTGGCGATCTAATGTGACCGAGCCAAAGCCACATTTGATGTATTCCGCCGCCGGCCTGAAATCTTAGCTTCAAACATTGCATGTGTTGCGCTAAGCAAAAGCTCTTGCGCAACATCTCTGGCGTTATCGCAGTTTTTAATTTCACGCGCAGCGACCCCACATGTGGCGGTAATCATGAGTTTGCCTTGGTCTGTTTCCATGGGGCCTGTCACAGCGTTGGCTGCGGCTCGGGTAGCATTAAGTGCGTGGCCTGTGAGAAGAACACCATTCATTAGGAGTGCAAATTCGTCTCCTCCAATTCGAGCCAAAAAGTCACCCTCCTTTTTGAAAGGTGTGAGGCGCTTGGCGGCAATTCGCAGCATTTCATCACCCACTTCATGACCAAACCGGGTGTTGATTAGTTTAGTTCCATCGAGGTTGAAAAGAGCAATACCAACCAAACCCCCTGATGCACAATTATCAGAGACTGCTTGTGTTAGTCTTTCTAGAAATGAAAGCCGATTGGGTAAATTTGTTAGAGCATCAAAATATGCAGCCCGAACGAGTTTTCGCTCGCGGCGGTGGCTTGCCATGGCGTAACGTATTGACCGATCAAGCCCCTCTACAGTGAGGTCACCTTTTACTAAAAAGTCGTATGCACCATGCGCAAGCACTTCTTCGTCGACAGAACGATCATCAATGGCTGTCAGCACAATAAATGGGATATCTAGGTTGCTACGCCGAGCTTCTTCCATCAGATCCACACCAGTGAATGGGTTAAGATGATAGTCAGCTAGGCAAAGATCAATTGGCGTCCGAGCCATCACTTGCAGGGCAGAAGTTATAGTGTCGGCATGATAAATATGGTTACCGAGTATGCCGGCTGTTCGTAAGAACTTTTTGATTAGAGCGGCGTCCATGGCGCTGTCCTCAAAGACAAGAATACGCAGCGCATCAGCTTCTAAGACATCAGATTCAATGAGGGATAGTTCGGCCATTTTTAGTTCTCCGCCGGTCTTGAGCCGACCTATATTCAACTAGTTTCATGGTACGACGAGGGTATTGATAGAAAATGAATCTGTGGATTACAGGAGAGGCGGCTCTTTGGAATACCAGGCCTTAAAGTCTCTCGATGCACCATAATATTAGGTAATACCCCCAAAACGTCGAGTTAAGGCCTGCTAAACTAAGGTGAATCCACGATAATTAAGGCTTGGAGCCTTATTGATGGTTTTGAGGCTATTGGTGACTAAACTACTCAATCGTGTGATAATTTTGCCCAAGTAGGCATTCCTGACTTGACACTTCGATGCTCATGCATTTGGTTAGGGCCGTCCTTTGGTTTGATTCTTGGGGATGCTTTGGGGGGACGGGATGTGTGGTAAAACCGCATATCTCCCGTGCTGGGATGTGACGCCGTGAGTAGCATATCCTAAAAGATTTCCCTGAGCTTTCTGCCTAACGGGATTAGCCATAAAGGTAGCCCTATAACGATAGTCCATGTCCGAGTGAGCACATGCAATATACCCATTCGTCGTCGCAAACAGTTAATAAGAGCTCTAGCCGTACAGCAGGTTTCGTTGTTGTTTTGGCTCTGCACGTTGGGGCTTTCTACGCTTTACAGGCTGGGTTAGCGAAAACTCTAATCGATGCAATGAGCGGCCCATTGGAAGCTAGCTTGATCGAGGAGCTTTCGGTTGAAGATGCGGCGCCGCCGCCTCCTCCTCCTGAGTTCGAGGCACCTCCACCAGCATTTATCCCCATGCCTAGTGTGACAGTTGATGCGCCGACGCCGACGAAAACTATTTCGAAAGTCACCGCGGTTAAAAAGCCGCCACCACCTCCGCCACCACCAAAGGTGGTTCCGCCACGCTCTAATCCACGCCGCCCAATAACGCAGCCTGCTTATCCTACCATGTCTCGCCGTTTGGGTGAGGAAGGTCAGGTGATTTTGCTGCTCACAGTGGATGCGAATGGACGAGTTAGTGAGGCTAAGGTCGACAAGAGTAGTGGTTTTGAGCGACTTGATGCAGCTGCACTTAAAGAAGCGATGCGCAGGTGGCGTCTTATACCTGGGACGGTTAATGGTAAGCCGTCTAAAATGCAGTACAAATTCGCGGTTACTTTTAAGATTGAATAGATAGGGAACGCTGGTTCTTAGTCAGTTAGGTTTATTTAGCTGACATTAACATTGATAGAACCATAAATTAGGTTATCAACGAGACATGAGTGGTAGTGAGGATTACAAAATGAGCGCTCGATTTAATTTTTATTCCAATTTCTCGGCACTAGTGCCTGCTTTGGCTTTAGTTTTGGCGTTTGGTTTTGCGCCGCCGCTGGCAGCCCAGGATGAGGCTGCTGTTGAAGACGCAATGCCGTCAATGGAAAGCATGGCGCCTGACGCCATGGCGCCCGATGCAGGAGGTGCAGATATGGGTGCCATGATGGACAGCGAAGATGCTGGCATGATGATGGGCGATGAAGAGGCTGCCGCGGATCCCATGGATGTACTTGAAGATACCGAGGCGGTTGCGGCCTCCAATCCTTACGGCATCGAATCAATGCTCGAAGAGGGGGATTTCGTTGCTCGTTCTACATTTGCTATTTTGGCCATTATGTCTATCGGTTCATGGTACATAATGATTTTGCGCCTAATCGACACACAGTCTCTTTTTCGGCAAGCCAACGCGATGCAAAAAAGTTTTTGGGGCGCGGGTAGCTTGAAAGAAGGCATGACCACACTTGCAGAAAATAGTGCGTTTCGAGCTATCGTTGACGATGGCTTGAAAGCTGCAGAGCACCATGAAGGAAAGATTACAGATCAAATTGATCTTAATGAATGGGTTACAATGTCGCTTCAACGCTCTTCCGATGTTGTGAACTACAGGCTACAAAGTGGTTTGGCATTTCTGGCTAGTGTCGGATCAACAGCGCCGTTCGTTGGACTATTCGGAACAGTTTGGGGCATCTTGAACGCTTTGATAGCAATTGGTGTTTCCGGCCAAGTGTCAATCGATAAGGTTGCGGGTCCCTTGGGTGAGGCGCTTATCATGACGGCCATTGGCCTGTTTGTCGCTGTCCCAGCCGTGTTGGGCTACAATTTTTATGTGAGGCGCAACAAGCTGCTGATGGAGCGTGTGCGTAACTTTGCAGCCGATATTCACGCTGTACTGTTGAGTAGTGGCCAGGGTCGCCAAGCAGCAGAATAGTATTCGTCGGGCAATATCGAGCTAAGGAGGTATGCTATGGCCGGTGCGGTTATGGCGGAAGATGGGGAAGATGAAGTAAACCCGGATATGAACGTCATTCCGTTGGTTGACGTGATGTTGGTGCTACTCATCATCTTCCTGATCACGATACCAGCGGCGATTACGACTATTGAAGTGGAATTGCCGGAGGTGTCTAACCAGGTTACTGAGACTAATCCGGAGAACGTTGTCATTGCTGTGGATGCAGACGGACGTATTTTTTGGAACGATATTACGGTCAATTACGAAGAACTATATGATCGGATTGCGGAGGCAGCTGTAATTGTGCCACAGCCGGAAGTTCATATTCGTGGTGATGTGGAAGCTCGTTTCGAACACGTCGGTAGAGTTCTTGCTATTAGTCAGCGTGGCGGCATTCTTAAGGTTGGCTTTATAACTGACCCTGAGCAGGGCGCTTCAATCCAACGCTTTACATATTAGTTAACGGAGGACTTATAAAATGGGTGGAAGTGTTGGTCCGTCGTCGGGTGAAGCAGATACGCTGGTGGATATGAATGTGATTCCATTGATAGACATTATGCTGGTGTTGCTGATTATGTTTATCATTAGTCTCCCAATTCAAACACATGCGGTTAAATTGGATATGCCACGTCCAAATGATGCCGAACAGCAAGCAGAGCCTGTGGTGATTCAACTTGATGTAGATTTTGACGGGACAATTTTGTGGAATGGTTCCGTGGTAGCTTCGAATGCTCAGCTGCGAGCTTATCTACAATCTATTTCTCTGCAAGAACCGCAACCAGAAATTCATTTGAGGCCTAACCGCCTCGCTAAGTATGACGTTGTGGCAAAAGTTCTGGCGTATGCTCAGAGATTGGGCGTGCGAAAGATTGGGTTTGTTGGCAACGAGCAATACCTTTAGTAAGCTTTGGTTTTGCCATAATATTGCCAAGTTATTTGGCGAGGTTTGTTTCATTTAGGTTTAGGGGGCGCCAGTAAAATTTTCGCTGGCGTTCCTCTTTCGTCTGAGAGGGTAGCTATGAAGAAACGCAATATTTGCTCCGTGATTGCTTTGTCGCTGGTATTGGCGGCGGGGGCTGCTGGAACTTCGACTTTGCTTGTAGGGGCTGATCGTGTTGAGGCGGCTCAGAGAAATTCAGTTTCTCCTAAAGTGGGTAGACCACTTCAAGCGGCGCAGAAGTTGGCTGGAGAAAGTAAGTTTAAGGAAGCGATCGCGAAGGCGAAAGAAGCCGATGAGATCGAAAAAAAATCGCAATATGAGACCTATATGATTAATGAAATCCTAGGCTCTCTTTATCTTCAGACGCGCCAATATTCAAATGCTGCTGGTGCTCTTGAAAAGTCACTAGGCACCGAGCAACTTTCTAGTGAAGATGCTACAGCTCGAGTAAAGCTTTTGAGTCAGATCTATTATCAAGTTAAAAATTATCGCAAGACTGTTCAATATGGTCTTCAGTACTTAGATAGCTCAGCTAATGATACCGACACTATGGTAATTGTCGGTCAGAGTTACTATTTGCAGAAGCAGTATAAGAACGCTGGCAATATGATGCGTAAGGTGGTCAACACCTCAAAACGGTCCAGAAAAAAGATTAATGAAACCTGGCTTCAGCTTTTGATGAGTATTGAGTATGAGCAGAATAATGAGCCTGGCGTCCGTGCTTCGCTGGAAGATCTTATTCGTTATTATCCTAAAGACCGTTATTGGCGTGATTATTTAAAGATGGTTGAGAAAGACCTGCGCGGTGGTACCACAAAAAATGCGCTGGACTTACTTCGTTTTAGGTTGTCAAGCGGTGCCATGCAGAACGCTAAGGATTACACGGACATGGCTGAGCTAGCGCTTCAGGAAGGACTGCCTGGTGATGCCCAACGTGCCCTAGAAAAAGGTAAAGTAGCTGGGGTGATTGGCAAAGGCCCGCAAGCAGGAAGGCATGAACGCCTCATGAATATGGCGACCGAGCAAGCAGGGACGGATAAAGCGAGTTTGGTAGATGGTGAAAGCGAAGCAGCAGCTATGCCGACTGGGGATGCGGACGTGAGTTTTGGTGAAGCCTATTGGACTTACGGTGATTATACCGCTGCAGTTGCGGCGGTTCAGCGTGGTATCGGCAAGGGTGTTGAGAATATGGATGATGCCCAGTTGCGGCTAGGCTTAGCATTTCTTGGAGCAGGCGACAAAACGCAAGCCACTGCTGAGTTTAAGAAGATTACTGAAGGCTCGCCAGAGTCCACAATCGCGGATCTTTGGATCTTAAAAGGCTCTATTTAGTCTGAGATTAATTTTAAGGAAAACGCCGAGCACCTGTGGTGCCGGCGTTTTTTTTTGCGTGTTCGGAAAGTTGCCACGCTTTGGACCTAGGGCTATCGCGAGTTTTTTTGGTCTGTGCTAAGATGTTTTGATTATAGACTTAGGATGTAGGGGCCAACACTATGCTTATACGCCAGAAAAGAAAATCTGATGCCTTGTCTTACGAAATAACGCCCCAGTCTTTATATCTGGATCGGCGTCAATTCATCGAGGGGCTGGGAATGGCTGCGGGATCGCTTGCTTTGAGCGCCGCTCCTCTAAGCCATGCCCATGGTGCAACGTTGCCAAGGGGTAATGGCGAGATTGAAGGCATTGTGGGTGGATACAGTAAACTTGGCAAAAATGACGAATTGACGCATCTAAACGCCGTGACTACTTACAATAATTTTTACGAATTTGGGACAGGTAAGGAAGATCCTGGAAGACACTCCGGCGCATTCAAGCCCCGCCCTTGGCAGATCAAAGTCGATGGCTTGTGTGCCAATCCGGGCACTCTTGATCTTGATGATTTTGTTAGGCCCCACACTATAGAAGAGCGTATCTATCGTATGCGTTGTGTTGAGGCGTGGTCGATGGTTATTCCATGGGCCGGTATTCCTCTTGGTGAAATTATTAAGCGTTTTGAGCCGTTGGGTAGTGCTAGATATGTGAGCTTTGAGACGATAGTCCGCCCAGAGGAAATGCCGGGCCAGCGTCGAAGTCATATACTCCCCTGGCCGTATGTTGAGGGGTTGCGGTTGGATGAGGCGGCAAACCCTTTGACCATTATGGCCGTGGGTCTTTATGGATCTGTTCTGCCCAATCAGAACGGAGCTCCTTTGCGTCTTGTTGTGCCGTGGAAGTACGGATTCAAAGGGATTAAGTCTGTCGTGCGAATGACATTCACTGAGGAGGAGCCAAAAAATACGTGGCAAATAATGAACCCGCCTGAGTATGGCTTTTACGCTAATGTCAATCCAAAGGTAGATCACCCGCGCTGGTCACAGGCTAGCGAACGACGAATAGGCGATTTTCGTCGGCGGGCCACCTTAATGTTCAATGGCTATGAAGAAGAGGTTGGTCAGCTTTATGCTGGAATGGATCTCTCAAATTACTATTAAGAACCTTGGTAATCTAAATTTGGCAGATGGTCTTTTAGTTACATGTAATCAATATGCTGGCCGCTAAAGATTATCCATCTATGTTCCGCGAGCTAACTCGGCGGGCTCTAAAGCCCATCGTTTTCATTCTGTGCCTTATACCGTTGATTTGGCTGATTGCTCGGGGGTTTACCGGTAACCTTGGAGCGAATCCCATCGAGGCTCTCATCCGTGGTCTCGGTGATTGGGCTTTACGTTTTCTTTTAATCACCCTAGCAGTTACGCCGGTTCGAATTGTGACGGGATGGCTGGCGGTCGCTAGATTGCGACGCATGCTAGGGCTGTATGCTTTTTTTTATGCCACGTTACATATGCTGAGCTACGTTGGCTTAGATCACTTATTTAATTGGTCAGTGCTTTGGGAAGATTTTGTTAAACGCATATATATTACCTTCGGCGTCTCGGCTTTGGTGTTGCTGATTCCTCTCGCGGTGACCTCATCAGATAAAATTGTGCGAAAAATTGGGGGTGTTGTTTGGCGCCGTCTACACAGAATTGTATACGTGGCTGCTATCGCAGCGGTAACGCATTATTTTCTTATGATTAAGGCCGGCTATACGGAGCCGATGATTTACGCAGCTGTCCTGATAATACTCTTTGGTATTCGCCTTTACAAAAAGTGGGCCTAACCCAGAAGACGCCTAACCAGACCTTTTTAGCTACCAGGTGTACTTTTAGGGCGATTGTAGGCACCTCAGCCTATGGTCTTAATAAGGGATTTGGTGCTTGCAATCCTCGGCTCTGTCAGCCAAAAGCAACATTAGGTTACGAAGTGCATGAATACGTTGTTTACTTCTAAATGCCCGGGATTTATTGGACACATTACTCATCAGGGACACTGGTTTGACTGTTCATAATAATGTTAATCACACTGCAATGGCCAATGCTATTCGCTTCCTTGCCGCGGATGCGGTCCAGAAGGCGAATTCTGGTCATCCCGGTATGCCAATGGGTATGGCGGATGTTGCAACAGTACTATTTTCTCAATTTCTTAAATACGACGCGGCTGATCCAAATTGGCTAGATAGAGATAGATTCGTACTATCGGCTGGGCACGGATCGATGCTTCTCTATGCTCTGATGTATCTGACTGGCTATCCGGATATGACAATCGAGCAGATCAAACACTTTCGGCAATTGAAAAGCATTACAGCAGGTCATCCCGAATACGGGCATGTGTCAGGCGCTGAGACTACTACCGGGCCTTTAGGTCAAGGATTGGCTAACGCTGTTGGTATGGCGCTGGGTGAACAGTTGTTGGCGGCTCGGTTTGGAGTCGAGGGAATTGACCACTACACATACGTTGTTGTTGGCGATGGCTGCCTCATGGAAGGTGTAAGTCATGAAGCCATCTCATTGGCTGGCCATTTGAAACTTAGAAAACTGATCGTCCTATTCGATGATAATGGAATAAGTATCGATGGCTCGACTAATTTGACGGTTTCAGATGATCAGCGAAAACGTTTCGAAGCATCTGGCTGGAATGTTTGGGCTATTGATGGGCATGATCCTGAAGAGATTTCAGCAGCAATCAAGGCCGCACAAAAAAGCGACAAGCCAGCTATGATAGCTTGTCGCACAGTCATCGGTTTTGGTGCGCCAAAACTAGAGGGCACAGAAAAGACACACGGATCCCCACTTGGTGATGAAGAAATCAAAGGTGCGCGTGATAAATTGGGCTGGCCCCATGCTCCTTTCGAGGTACCTGCAGATGTTCTTGAAGCCTGGCGTGATGCTGGTCGCCGTGGTTCGGTAGCTAATGCAGAATGGAGAAGCCGTATCGGTGAGCTCCCTACTGACAAGAAAGCTGAATTTACACGCTTAATGGCGGGTGAATTACCACATGACTGGGAGAAGGTCATTCTTGAAGTTAAAAGAAAGGCATCTGCCGATGAGCCAAAGGTTGCAACTCGCAAGGCGTCACAGGTTGTTCTCGAGTCTTTGACGGAGGCCATACCTGAAATGATCGGCGGCTCTGCGGATTTAACCGGGTCGAATAACACCAAGACTGGAGCTCAGAAACCTGTATCAGCGTCGGATTTTACAGGCCGCTATGTTTATTATGGAGTTCGTGAACACGGAATGGCTGCGGCTATGAATGGCTTAGCGCTGCATGGGGGCATTATTCCCTATGGGGGTACATTTTTAGTGTTTACGGATTATTGTCGACCTTCAATTCGACTCTCGGCGCTGATGAATCAGCGGGTAATTTATGTGATGACGCATGATTCCATTGGCCTAGGTGAAGATGGTCCGACTCATCAGCCTATCGAGCATTTGGCAGCCTTGCGTGCTATTCCCAATTTGTTGGTGATGCGCCCTTGCGATTCGGTTGAAACAGCTGAGTGCTGGGGAATTGCGGTGAATGAAAGCTCGCGCCCGTCAATCTTAGCCTTAACACGACAAGGGTTACCAACCTTGCGCACGACGCACACTCATGAGAACCTTAGTCAAAAGGGTGGCTACGTTATTAAGGCGGCGAGCCGGGAACGTCAGGCAACTTTAATTGCAACGGGATCCGAGGTGCAATTAGCGATTGAGGCGCGCGCCAAGCTCGAGGCTGATGGAATTCCAACCGCAGTTGTTTCGCTCCCCTGCTGGGAGCTATTTGATGATCAAAAAGAAGATTATAGGAATCAGGTGCTGGGTAAGGGTTCTGTTCGTGTGGCGATTGAGGCGGCGGGTGTGTTTGGCTGGGAACGTTATGTAGGTGATGAGGGTACTGTTATAGGCATGAAAGGTTTTGGAGCGTCAGCACCTGCATCTGATTTATATAACTATTTTGGAATAACTTCTGACGCCGCTATTGCTGCTGTCAGAGCAAGGCTTTAGGGGGGGGCGTTCAGATGTCAGTCAAAATTGCTCCAAGTATTTTATCAGCTGACTTTGCTAGGCTAGGCGAGGAGGTCAAGGCTGTGGATGCCGCTGGAGCTGACTACATTCATGTTGATGTGATGGATGGCCATTTCGTGCCCAATTTAACTATCGGCCCATCTGTAGTGGAGGCTTTGCGGCCTCATTCAAAGAAAACTTTTGATGTCCACCTCATGATCAAGCCTGTGGATCCATATATTAGTGCCTTTGCAGATGCTGGTGCTGATATTATCACTGTGCATGCTGAGGCCGTCCCACATCTTGATCGCTCCCTTCAAGTCATTAAATCTTTGGGTAAGAAAGCAGGTGTGTCGTTGAATCCCTCGACCCCGGTGGATTTGGTGGAGTACGTCCTCGATAAGCTTGATTTAATCTTAGTCATGACGGTTAATCCGGGTTTTGGCGGTCAATCCTTTATTCCCTCCCAACTCGAAAAGATTCGCAAGCTTCGTACACTGATTGGTGACCGTCCAATAGAGTTGGAGGTGGATGGGGGTATAAATCCTGAAACCGCCGGCCCCTGTGCCTCTGCAGGAGCTAACGTCCTGGTTGCTGGTTCGGCCATTTTTGGAACTGGTGATTATGCCGGCAATATTTCTAGGATTAGGGATAGTGTTGGTCTAGTCACCTGATTTTTATGAATAAATAACCACAAACATACTGTAACAAAAACATCATTTTACTGACATAAAAGCCTTATCACTCCGTGGATACTGATTGCGTGTTTTCATGAGTAATTACGTAAAGGTTTTTAAAGTGTTCAGGCAATTTATTGTTCCAATTATTTCAACGATCTGCCTAGTAATCAGTCCAGTATCTGCAGCTGAAGTAGATAAGGGATTACCCAATTACATTAAATCATCAGGAATTGAGGGTAGCCTCAAATCCATTGGTTCAGATACTCTAAATAACCTAATGACGCTGTGGACTGAGGGGTTTAGAAAAGAGTACTTGAGCGTGAAAATCGAAATTGAAGGAAAAGGTTCAGGTACCGCGCCACCAGCGCTGATCTCAGGTACAGCTCATTTTGGCCCAATGTCTAGGCCTATGAAGTCCGTAGAAGAGGATGAGTTCGAAGAAAAGTATGGCTATAAGCCGCTGGCTATGCGCGGTGCCGTGGATGCCTTGGCGGTATTTGTCCATAAAGATAATCCCATCCAGTGCCTTTCATTACCTCAGGTTGATGCTGTTTTTTCTAAGACTCGCAAAGGAGGCCTGGATAAAGATGCTGTAACTTGGGGAGATCTTGGTCTTGGAGGCGAATGGTCGTCTAAGCCCATCTCGGTTTATGGCCGCAATTCAGCTTCTGGCACTTATGGATATTTTAAAGAAGTTGCACTGGCTGATGGTGACTACAAGGATAGCGTAAAGGAACAGCCTGGATCATCGGCGGTTGTGCAGAGTGTTGCTACTGACAAATATTCAATCGGTTATTCGGGTGTTGGTTATAAGACTGCTGATGTTCGAACTGTCCCGATTTCTAGTAATGCTGGCGGTGAATGTTTCGATGCTAGTGCTCAAAATGCTTACGAGGGGAAATATCCCATTGCCCGTTTTCTTTATATCTACTTTAATAAGAGGCCTGGTAGCCCGCTTGACCCGCTACGAGGAGAATTTGTGAAGTATGTTCTGTCTCAACAAGGTCAGCAGGCAGTAGTGAAAGATGGCTATTTTCCAATTCCATCAGCGATTGCAAGCCAAGACCTGGCGGCTGCTGGTTTGGAATAAAAACGTTTTAAAATATGCTGTGCGTGGCCTTTTCTGCCCATATGGGGTAAGGGGCCACGTAAAGTTTTCAGAGCAGATATATTTAAGTTCTATGCAATGCGATCAGTGCAATGCTAGGCGGTAGTTGGGGGCGGAAGTTGCGTTCTAAGTCTATTACGACTGATTTAAACGCTTGCTCCTTGAAGGCGCTCAGTTGACACGTCGTCGTATGACGACGTCACGGTCCGTTCTTTTGGCGGATAAAGTGGCAGACTGGGGCATTCGTATTGGCGGTATTGGAGTCATTATAGCTGTATTCGGTATAATGGCATTTCTGATACAGGTGGTGATTCCACTTTTTACCGGAGCGACGACGGGCGATGCGATGACGACCACTTTGGTTGCGCGCGATAATTCCTCACTTATGACTGCTATTGATGACTATAAGGTGCTTGCAGTCTCCATAGATAAGGACGGCGAAGTTCACGCATTTCACCTTAAGACAGGTACCCAGCTAGCCGTTCCGCCTTTCGATTTTGAAGAAAAAATACTAACAGCTTTTGCTCGAACGCTTGATAGCCGCAATGTAGCTTTTGGATTTTCTGATGGCACTTTGCAACTTGGGGCTTTGAAGATTGGTGGTGTTGTTTCTGATGCAGATGAGATGCCCCCGCGTTTAACCAAACTCGGCGCTGGCGACTTCACAGACGGTCGAAACATATACTCAAAAGTGGCAGGAGAACAGATTCGGCGTGTATCAGTGGATATTGAAATCGAGCGAGCTCAACAAGTCGCCCCGGAAGGAACAGCGATCACCGCAATCGATTACCGTTTGGGTGGTACGTTAGAGCGGCCGACAAAATCTTTTGTGACGGTGGATGCTAGCGGTGTGGCACGTCTAAGCCGCGCTGAATCCAGAACAAATATGATTACCGGAAAAGTTACAACGACTTTGACCTCCTCCGTTTTGCCGGGACTGCCTAATGGGGTCCATGTCTATAGCGTTCTTATGACTAATAATGCGGATCAAGTTTACGTCGTCGACTATGGTGGTGTTGTTTATCGGTATGATACGCGCAACTTCAATAAGCCTGTGCTGGCTGAAACGGCCCATCTTCTTCCTGATGGCGTAGTGGTGGGTGCTATTCAGTTTCTAATTGGTGAGCAGTCTCTGGTTCTTGCGGGTTCAGACGGGTCTGTGAATGTCTACTTTCGCCTTCAAGTCCCGGATTCTTCCTCTTCAGATGGCTTTGAGTTGATTCGAGCACACGCCCTTGAACCGCATGAGACCTCTGTCGTTGCGATAGATGCTAGCCAGCGCGGAAAAATGTTTGTTACAGCGGATGCGGAGGGCCAAATATGGCTGCGTCATTCTACAAGTGAGCAGGTATTATTGAGGCTTGAGCCACCTAATTTATCTTTGCGTTACTCGTCATTGTCATTTGCTCCCCGAGGGGATGGTGTATTAGCTATAACAGATGATGGAAATGCTTATGCATGGGACATTGATGCGCCGCATCCTGAAACGACTTTCAAGACAATTTTCGGTAAAGTGTGGTACGAAGGCTATCCTGAGCCCAGCTATACATGGCAATCGTCGTCCGGAACGGATGCATTCGAGCCAAAGTTTTCTCTTCTCCCGCTAATATTTGGTACAGTTAAAGCTACTGTCTACTCTCTACTTTTTGCGATTCCTATCGCACTTGGCGCCGCTATCTATACTTCGGAATTTGTACACTACAGGGTCCGCTCTGTTATTAAGCCGACAATGGAACTTATGGCCTCGTTACCATCTGTTGTTTTGGGATTCATTGCGGCTTTGGTTCTTGCACCTATTGTTGAAACTTGGATAGCAGCTGTCTTGCTCGCATTCGTAGTTGTTCCTACGGGGTTATTTTTCAGCGCTTATCTTTGGCAGTTATTACCAACTACGGTAGTAGCGGGACTGGGTGGAATACCGAAATTTTTATTGATGTTTGTGTCCGTATTCTTGTTTGGATATGCGACATACCTCGCTGGTCCAGCCTTTGAAGCTCTATTTTTCGCTGGAGACCTCAAAGCTTGGACTACTGGCGATGTTGGCTCCAGCTTTCCAGTGACGGTATTTTTAGTTTTTCCTTTTGTCTTCTTGTTTCTGTTCATCTCATCAGACGGTTATGTGACAGAAAAGCTGGGGGCCGTTCTACGCGGTTCTAATCGTATGCTAGCTGGGCTGGCCGACCTGGGCCGTTGGTTCGTAACATTAGTGATTTCTGGTGTTCTGAGTTATGTCCTAGCGAATTTTTTAATGATAGTGGGCCTTGATCCTCGGGGCGGTCTTTTTGATACCTACGTACAGCGTAATACGTTGATTGTCGGATTTGCTATGGGTTTTGCCGTTATACCTATCATCTATACCATTGCTGAGGATGCATTAAACGCTGTCCCGGAGCATTTGCGTTCAGCCAGTCTTGGTTGTGGCGCTACAACCTGGCAGACGTCGATTGGTATTATTATTCCCACTGCAATGAGTGGCGTATTTTCGGCTATAATGGTTGGAATGGGTCGGGCTGTGGGAGAGACGATGATAGTCGTTATGGCCGCTGGTAATACGCCCCTCACTGAATGGAACATCTTCAATGGTCTGCGTGCGCTGTCAGCAAACATTGCCGTGGAATTACCTGAGGCGGTTCGTGATTCCACCCTCTACCGAATGTTATTTTTAGCGGCGCTAACGCTTTTTATCATGACCTTCACCGTGAATACGCTTGCTGAAGTGGTGCGCCAGCGGTTCCGTAAACGCGCGGCGCAAATGTGAGGATCATGTTGTGAGCGAAGTCACACAAATAAAAGGTCTAACGCCGATCGAGCTTGAGGCGGTGCCGCGTGTAACAGATATCCGCTCACAGGGGGAGCCGGCATTGTGGGGTCTGGGTGGTGCTCTCTCTATTGGCATTATTATGATCATTGGATTTCTAGTGCTAGTACTCTGGAATGGTATTGTGACGTTTGTGCCTAAGTCTATCGCTGTAGTGGCAGAGTTGGACGGAACTGTCACTGCCGGAGAGCAGTTCCGTTCGGAAGTGTTCAAGCCGGCTCCAGATATTTTGGCGAAGCTTTCCCCTGAATGGCAAAAAAAAATTAGAAGCGATAATGGTTACGCGCGCAGAGTTCTGTACCGAATTGGTAACTTTGATTTGTACGGGGAAGACTTTCGGTGGGTAGAAGACTTTAACGTAAGAAACACTGATTACCCTGAGGATATGGTTTTTATGGAGCGCCTTGAGTGGGGACCATTTGTCGGCAACATTAAAAACTTCACTGCTGATGGGGTGGAGTACGTATTTACATCGCTCAACGATCCTATTTTTAAATCAGCCCAACAGGCATCAAGGGGTCTGTGGAGTGAAATTACTGATATTGAGCAACACGATATTGGTGAAATCAATTATAGGCTCGAGCAGGGACGGCGCGACTTGCGCAAGATTGAGATAGAAAGCGGTCAAAGTAGCCCCGAGTATATTTCAGCACAGAAAGAACTGGAAGCGCGCAGCATAGATTTGAAAAGAGACTACGATAGGTATGCGGAGAAAGTTCAGGAGCTGCGGACTCGGAACTCTTTTTACACACTGACTTTGATCGAAATTGGCGGTCTTGAGAAAACGATTGAATTTTCTGATTTTGTAAGAGTATATGCGGCGAACGATCTAAGTCTTTTACAGAGTTCAATCATCTATTTTTCACGGTGGTGGGAATTTTTTTCAGAGGAGCCGCGTGAAGCTAATACTGAAGGTGGCGTTTTTCCTGCCATTTTCGGTACTGCTGTGATGACATTATTGATGGTGGTGTTTGTAACGCCATTTGGAGTGATTACGGCTTTATATTTACGCGAGTATGCTACTCAAGGACGGCTTGTTTCTTTCGTACGCATATCCGTAAATAACTTGGCAGGCGTGCCGTCCATTGTTTATGGGGTATTTGGACTCGGCTTCTTTGCCTATCTGCTGGGTGGCTCTATAGACGCTTTATTCTATCCTGAACGTTTTCCCAATCCTACATTTGGAACCGGTGGTTTACTATGGGCATCTTTAACACTTGCCCTCCTAACGGTTCCGGTCGTTATTGTAGCAACCGAAGAGGCCCTAGCGGCTGTACCGAGATCTGTACGCGAGGGGTCACTAGCGTGTGGTGCATCTAAGTGGCAAACCATAAGGTATGTTGTTCTGCCGCGCGCTATGCCTGGCATTATGACTGGAATTATTCTTGCTATGGCGCGAGGGGCAGGTGAAGTAGCGCCTCTGATGTTGGTTGGTGTCGTCAAGCTGGCACCCGAGCTGCCGATTGACAGTTTTTATCCTTATATTCACTTTGAGCGCAGCTTTATGCACTTGGGATTCCATATCTATGACGTTGGTTTTCAATCTCGCAATGCTGAAGCCGGCAAGCCCATGGTATTTGTCACAACAGTACTGCTGATAAGTTTGATCGCAGCGATGAATGCTACTGCAATTGTTATACGTAACCGCTTAAAGCGTAAATTTACAAGCAGCCCATTTTAAGGAGTAGTACGATGACCTTCGAAAGTACGGCTGCCCAAATTGATGAAGATTTTGAAAATACTGTATTTCATACTAAGACCAATGGTAGGCCCATTCTGGAGATTTCGAATTTGTCTCTATGGTATTCGGCTACACAAGCACTATTCAATATCGATATGTCTATTGAGAGTGGCATGGTGACTGCGCTTATTGGTCCGTCAGGTTGCGGTAAATCCACGTTATTAAGGTCGATTAATCGCATGAATGATCTGGTGGATGGGTTGAAGATCACCGGTCGTATAAAGCTCCATGGCGATGATATATATCATTATGCCTCTGATGTTATCGCGTTGCGCAAGCGTATGGGTATGGTTTTCCAAAAGCCAAATCCATTTCCTATGTCAATTTTTGAAAACGTTATTTACCCGTTAAAAGTTGATGGAGTGCGCAATAAAACACTCTTGCAAGAGACCTGCGAGAAAGCGTTGAAAAGTGCTGCGTTGTGGAATGAGGTAAAGGATCGGCTCAACGAAAATGCACTAGGTCTATCCGGCGGCCAGCAGCAGCGGTTGTGTATTGCTCGGGCTATTGCTGCTGACCCTGAGGTTCTGCTTATGGATGAGCCGTGCTCTGCTTTGGATCCCATTGCTACGGCGAAAATAGAAGATCTCATCAATGAACTTTCGGGTCGTTATACCATTGTTATGGTTACGCACAACATGCAGCAAGCTGCCAGAGTTTCTGATAACACAGCGTTTATGTATTTGGGACGACTCATAGAATATGGCGACACTGAAGCAATTTTTCAGGCACCTCTTTCTACCAGGACTCAGGATTATGTAACGGGACGTTTTGGGTAGATAAGAAATCCAAAATAAAATCTCAGAATAAAGTATACCAAACGTTTTTTGATTGTGGGAATAATCACACTATGAAGCCAAACGTTTTGATTGTCGAAGATGAAGTCTCATTAATGACTATGCTGCGATATAATCTTGAAAAAGAAGGCTTTGTTGTGGCTGAGGCTAGAGACGGCGAAGAGGCATTGATTGCTTCCGATGAAAGCCCGCCTGACGCAATCATTCTCGACTGGATGCTGCCACGCATTTCCGGCCTTGAGGTATGTAGACAGTTGCGTCGGAAAGAGGCGACAAGAAGTGTGCCAATTATTATCCTAACGGCACGTAGCGAGGAAAGGGATAAAGTACGAGGTCTTAACGTCGGTGCCGACGACTATATGGTAAAACCTTTTTCTATGCCGGAATTGGTTGCGCGTTTGCAAGCGCTGCTTCGCCGGTCTAATCGATCTCAGTCGAAGGGACGACTCACTTTTGATGATATTGAGCTCGATATGGATACCTACCGAGTCAGCCGAGGTGGGGAATATATCCATCTTGGTCCAACCGAATTTAGATTACTACGGTATCTTATGGCGCGCCCTGGCTTTGTATTTTCGCGCGAGGAACTACTAAATGGCGTTTGGGGAGCTGATATCTATGTGGAGCCACGCACTGTTGATGTCCATATCCGGCGCCTGCGTAAGGCTTTAAACGGCCAAGGTAGTCCGGATGTGATAAGGACTGTGCGCGCTGCAGGATATGCAATTGATAAAGGAGCGCACTAAGTTGCGTAAGAGGTGATTATTCGTTGTCGTAACTGAGTAAGGCAGCGAATGGAACTTCAAGTCTGTCCCGGCCTTTGAGGAAGGCAAGTTCAATCAAGCAGGCGGCACCTACTACATTTGCGCCAGAATCTTGCAAAAGAGTTGTCGCTGCCGATAGCGTTCCCCCGGTTGCGAGAAGGTCATCAAGTACTATCACTCGCTGACCTGACTTTACAGCGTCATGCTGAATTTCGAGAGTATCCGTAGCATACTCAAGCCTGTAAGAGTGTGATTTAACTTTTCCCGGTAGTTTACCTGATTTACGAACCATGAGCATTCCGCAGTTGAGGGATAAGGCTAGTGGTGATGCAACCAAAAACCCACGTGCATCCACTGCGGCTAATACGTCAGGTTGCCATGGCTTAACCATATCCGTCATACGTTCTATTGTGGTACGCCATGCCTTGGCATGACCAATGAGCGTGGAAATGTCGAAAAAATTGATTCCGGCTTTAGGAAAGTCTGGTACTTGGCGAATATGCTGCTTTAAATCCATAAACGGGTCCTATGCGTTGGCGCAGGATTGTGTGACGGCGTTGAGTTTCTGGAAGATTTCTTGATTTTATGCCAGTAAGCTTAATGAATTTCCATCAGTAGAGCTAGTTTACTGAGACAACTTACCATTCTCCATTGTTTGGCATTGATAACCAGGGTTCTTGTGGTGGCAAAGCGTTTCCAGACTGAAGCAATTCTATAGAGATATTGTCTGGCGACCGAACAAATGCCATTCGCCCGTCGCGGGGTGGCCGATTTATAATTACACCGGATTCCTGAAGCCGCTCGCAGATCTCATAAATATTTTCCACCTGGTAGGCAAGATGACCAAAGTTACGCCCACCGGTATAAGTTTCTGAGTCCCAGTTGTAGGTGAGTTCGACTTGCGCTAAATCGTCACCAGGTGCCGCCAGGAAAACAAGGGTGAAACGGCCTTTTGCGTTTTCGGTTTGCCGAATCACTCTGAGGCCTAAATTCTCGCAGTAGAAAGCAAGGGACTCTTTGAGATCGGAGACTCGAACCATAGTGTGGAGATATTTCATAGCCGCTCATATGATTGCTTCAGGTTTGAAGACCATAGTGTTTATTATTTAGTTGGCAAGTGCTACAAAGCAGTTCCAACTTAATGGCAATTTCTGATGATGTTGGTATTAGTGCTATAGTTCTTAATCTGAGCTCGTGCTCGTTAAGTGTCATTGCGGGGATTATAGTCATTATTCCAGCCGTTCAAAAATTCTTCCAAATCAGCATCCATTACTTTTGGTAGCAGAATTTTGAGCGTGACATATTGATCGCCTGCAGCCTTGCCCTTTGAACTCACGATACCTTTGCCCTTGAGACGCAAACGAGCTCCGCTATTTGAACCTTGGGGTATGGTCACTGTTAATGAGCCTTCGATTGTCGGTACTTCAACTTTGGCGCCTAGGGCGGCCTCTTTAAGCGATATGGGTAGTTCAATGTGAATATCGTTTCCTTCCCGCCGAAACGTCGAATGTGGTTTGACTGTTACCTCAATCAGCGCATCCCCAGTTCGTCCCCCTGACTTATGTCCGCCTTGCCCCTTGAGACGAATGGTCTGACCATCTAATAGTCCGGCAGGAATATTTACATCTAATGATCGTCCCCCAGGCAAGGTAAGACGCTTTTTTGCTCCTATTGCTGCATCTATAAATTCGACGTTTAGGCTAAAACGCGTGTCTTGGTTTTGTGCAGATTCACCGCCCCCAAAGGGAGTTCCGTTGCCTGGGCTGCGAGCACCGCGGAACATCCCCCCAAAAAGATCACTTAAGTCTTCAAAA
The DNA here is from genome assembly GCA_002712165.1 of Fidelibacterota bacterium. GTDB lineage: Bacteria > Pseudomonadota > Alphaproteobacteria > Rhodospirillales > Rhodospirillaceae > UBA11612. Next base: position 7,448 of record PASS01000079.1, on the reverse strand, counting down.
GCAAAGCCGCTTTGTGCCCCACTACCACCCGGTCTATAGCTGCTGCCACGGGCGAAAGGGTTTTTACGAATCTCAGCACCCTCAGCGTTAATCTCACCACGATCGAAGCGAGTACGTTTGGCTGGGTCCCCAATAATGTCGTAGGCAGAGTTCAGGTCCTTGAATCTATCCTCGGCTTTTTTATCGCCTGGATAAAGGTCAGGGTGCGACTTTTTTGCCATACGGCGAAAGGCTTTTTGGATTTCCTCGTTACTGGAGTCTTTCCTAACGCCTAGGATTTCATAGGGATCACGGGCCATTAATTTTCAGTTCCATTGTTTCCGCATAATAGGTGCGGTCACTACCAGCTTTTGTAAAGTGGGTTTACCTTAAAACCTAGTATTTGCATGCCTTCTACACCACTCGAAAAGGTTATGAGAGTTGTTTAGCTTGCGGGCGCATCTGATGGATGTTGTAGTGCTGTTCACACAGGATTATTTGCCTGGCCTCTATAGGTTGCGCAAACTGAATGAAAGGTAAGGCCCTATGACTCCTCGGCAATTGTGCTGCGTGTTAACCATTATGCTTGGTTTCATAAGTGTTACGGGGGATGTGTTTGCTCAGGACCCAGATATTAAGCGTATGGTGTTGCAGAGAACAGACGTGCCAAACACCATATACGAATGCGTCTTCGGTTTAGCGGAGTTGGCGCCAGGTGCTTCTATTGGGCGGCATACTCATAACGGAGTTGAGGTCGGTTACGTGGCGGCCGGTATTCTGGAGCTAAAGGTTGAAGGGCAGGAAACTTACATTTTAAGGGCTGGAGACTCGTACACCATTCCGGCTGGTACAATCCATGATGCTAAGAATACAGGCAATTCCATAGCTAAAGCTATGGCCACATGGGTTGTAGAGAAGGGTAAACCACTATCTCAGCCAGCACCTTAGAATCTTAATAATATAATTTTATCAATAACTTAGGTGAAAATACACACTTTTGTGTTACTTGTAGATACAAATTGCGTGCTTGCAGGAGAACCCGCAGCTTCTTAGGGTTAGGGAAGAATCCTGGCCAGCCCTTAGGCCGGGTCTGTATTTCTCAGGGAGGACAAGCATGAAGGCCCGAATTCTGAGCACATTGCTCAGCTCAACATTTCTTTTCGCTGTTAGTGGTGCATCGGTTGCAATGGCCCAGGCCGTTAAAATTGATTCTGATGACATTGGTGGCGTTGTTACTGGAGACAAAGGCCCTGAGGCGGGCGTATGGGTGATTGCAGAGACCTACGATCTCCCGACACGGCATATCAAGATCGTAGTTACTGATGATAAAGGTCGTTATGTCATCCCTGACATGCAAGAAGCAAACTATCAGGTTTGGGTGCGCGGCTATGGATTGGTGGACTCTGATCCGGTTGAATCATCACCAGGCAATATCATTAATTTAACGGCTAAGACGGCGCCGACGCCACAAGCTGCTGCAGAATACTATCCTGCTAACCATTGGTTTTCTCTAATCAAAACACCAGATAAAAGTGAATTCCCAGGAACTGGGCCAGACGGCAATGGTATTTCACCGGCTTTCGTTACCCAACAAGATTGGCTTGGGCATGTGAAAGAGCAGTGCCACTTCTGTCACCAGATGGGTACGAAAATCACACGTACGGCGCCGGATGCCGGAAGCACGATTGAGGTTTGGGATCAGCGTGTCCGTAAAGGCCGCAGTCCAGATGATATTTTTCACGAAGGTAACGCTCAGTACGCGATGCGCGGACCGGGACTGGGTTCAGTGATGAACAATAACATGACCCGTTTTGGTCGTGCGCGCGGTCTTGGCATGTTTGCTGATTGGACTGATCGTATTGCCGCCGGTGAAGTTCCTGAAGCACCACCGAGGCCTACTGGAATTGAGCGCAACCTAGTGCTTAGTATCTGGGATTGGGGTGGTGGCCGCTTTATTCACGATGCTAGCACCACTGATAAGCGTAACCCGACGGTTCATGCTGGCGGTGAAGTATATGGTGTGCAGCAGCTTTCCGGAATGGTTGCGACGCTTAATCCAAATACTTCCGAGATTGACGAATTTCAATTGGATGGCTTGGCGGGGGACTATAACCCAAACGCTAATGATCATACATCAACGATCGACGAAAAAGGTCGGTATTGGATGTCGAATACCGGAGCTATAGAAGGTAAGAACCATGACTACTGCACAAATGGCTCACTAAGTCCCTGGGCGGCTCTTTGGCCCAAGAATGCGCGTGGGGGTCAATTGATTCAGGTTTTCGACCCTGAAACAAATACTAACGAAGCTATCCCTGTATGCTTTGGTACGCACCACCTAAACTTTTCTTGGAAGGGCAGCCGTCTATACTACAGCGGTGATACCGAAGTAGTTGGTTGGATTGATGTTGATGTGTGGGACGAGACCCATGATCCGACTAAGGCTGTTGGCTGGTGCCCACTGGTGCTTGATACCAACGGTGATGGTAAAATCACGCCAGACCGCACTAAGTGGAATCTATTGCAAGAAGGTGGTTCTCAAAGTGCTGAAGGTGTGCAGAGCGAAGAAGGTGATACGGCACGCAGAGATAATCGTGATTCGTTCGATCCCACGCAGGACACGCGTGTAGTTGGCTTTAACTATGCTAACGGCGTTAGCCCGGTGGATGACTCCTATTGGGTGGCTAAGTACACGCCGGCAGTGCCCAGTGGTATACTTCGCTTGGCGCCGGACCCACAGAAACCTGAAGACTGTCTCACCGAATATTATGAGGCACCCTTAGTGGACGGAGAGTATCTCGCCTATAATGCTCGCGGTGTAGATGTGGACTCAGATAACATTGTTTGGGTTGGCTATGGTACGGGTAAGATCGGACGTTTCGATCGTGCCCAATGCAAAACTGTCAACGGTCCGACCGCTCATGGTCAACAGTGCCCCGAAGGCTGGACGATCTATGATACGCCGGGGCCTTATATGGCTGGGACTAATATTGGAAGTGACTATTTCTATCAAACCTTTGTGGATCACTTTAATACGTCTGGATTGGGAGCTGGAACACCTGTGTTCCCGAATAGCGAGTCCGATGAGTTACTTGCTTTCGACAAAGAGACTGAGGAATTCATTCACTTGCGTATTCCTTACCCGATGGGTTTTTATCCCCGTGGATTGGATGGTCGCATCGACAATCCAAAAACAGGTTGGAAGGGTCGTGGCTTGTGGTCAACTAACGCGATTCTAACCACCTGGCACCAGGAAGGTGGTGAAGGTTCGACAGAAATAATGACGCATTTCCAAGTTCGACCAGACCCGCTGGCTCATTAAAATATTCTTGTGCTTAGCTTAGGTTGCAGCCTTCTCTTAACGGGGAAGGCTGCAACTATTTTGAGGGGTTACAAAATGCTGAGAACCAGTTCCGATTTCTATATTTTTGGTAAGAAATTTCTTGATTCTCTTTAGATTGCAAGAATATTGCTGATGTTAAGGCTTAATATTGTAGTTAGCTTGACAGACCCTGGGTGATAGCTATCAAGGCTGTCTTTTATAAGGACTAAGACATGTGGTTGCAGCGAATCACAGTTAGCGGTTTGACTATTGCGGCGCTACTTGTGGGACCTAGCGCTGGCATTTTTGTTTACGCCCAGGAATATTGGCAGCCAGTGAATGATCCTGCGACGGAAGACTATATGCGGGTGCCGATGCCGCGAGGGTTCAGCATACAGGCTACTCCGCTGGAGGGTCCGGTTTTTGCAGATTTCCAAGGTAAGACACTTTACCGCTGGCCTCTTAAAGATTTGCGTAATGGCGATCTTGGTGATCGCCGTGGTCAAGCCTCTACATGCACAGATAAAATCGCGACTACAAATACTGGTTTGATGAGTCCCTACCCTGGTGGCTTTGAACTCCCCGATCTTGATAAGCGACCGAGCTGCGCAGAAGTCTGGCCTCCAGTTCTTGTAGCTGAGGATGCTGAAGCGATAGGGAAGTGGTCCATCTCAAAACGGGATGACGGCTTGCTTCAATGGGCTTTTGATGGAAATCCTTTGTATACATCGATTTTAGATCGTAAGCCCGGTGATGTTAATGGCGGCACAAAGTTCGATCCTGCGAGTGACGGTCCCGCAGTGCGCGTGCCGGTCGGACCGGAACCAAATGTTCCACCGGCCTTTAAGGTTGCCCAAATGACAACAGGGCGCATGCTTGTAAATTACGAAGGTTATGCGGTCTACGCCTGGAAAAAGGATGAGCCCAACAAATCGAAGTGCTTTGGGGATTGTTTGAAAGAGTGGAGGCCTATGTTAGCTCCTGAGACAGCGCAGCCAAGGGGTGTCTGGACAATCAACGAGCGATCTCCCGGAATTCGTCAGTGGGCTTTTCGGGGAGAGCCGCTTTACACCTATATTGCAGATACGCGCTATCGTAGCTTTCTCGGAAGCGATGTGCCGGGTTGGCATAATGTTTTTACACAGCGTGTACCGGCCGTGCCACCGGAGTTCACTATTCAGGTTGCACGTATTGGGCACGTCCTCGCTGATTCGCGTGGCAGGTCAATTTATGTTTACAACTGTGGGGACGACGCTTTTGATCAGTTGGCATGTGACCATCCAACTACTCCTCAAGCCTATCGTATGGCTATCTGTGGTGGCGGTGATATCCAAAAATGTCTTGAGACCTGGCCCTATGTTTTGGCGTCCAAAGCCGCCAAAGGCGAAAGTAGTCTTTGGAGTAAGGTCTATATAGATCCTAGAACGGGTCATTTTGCCACACCTAATCAGGCTGGTGCTTTGCTAGTATGGGCATACCGTGACCGGCCTGTTTATAATTTCGCAGATGACAAGCGACCTGGCGAGACTCGGGGCGATGGATGGGGTGAGTTCTACGGATACCGAAACGGGTTCAAAGCGTTTTGGTTAAGAGATGATTTTCTCGATAATGCTGGCTGATTTTGGCTATTATAGCTCAAGGAGAAAAACTGATGAAGCAAGATGCCCTTAAAAGGAGGAGTTGGCTTCTAAATTCCCAGTGTGTTCTGACTATAGCAATGAGTGTAGCTATCTTTGATGCAGGTAGTGCAATTGCCGAAGATGATTTAAGAGCAACAGTTCTAAAAGACGGCAAAATTGGTTACGCTTTAACCATGCGGCATTGGGCAATTTACCAGACCCCCGAGGGTAAGGCCGAATGCCCACAAGGCTTTAATGATGGGCCGCGCGAGCAATTCAAAATCCTCTTTCCTGACGACGGAACAAAACGGACCCTGATAGAAACTCAATTGTCGCGGGAGAGTGAAGTTTGGCACCCGGGGACTTCTGCCGAGCCCTACCCCTTTTTGGAAGTGGTCGGTAAGACTTCTAGAGGTTTAAACCTTGATGGAAAAACTGATCTAAATGATTTTATCAGTCCCGAAGGTGAAGAAGGAATAGATAACCAGTTATACCGCGCAATTGGTTGTATCGCGAACTTTAGGGGGCCGGATGGTACTGCCTATCACTTTGAAAATAATTACATGCAGAGGTACAACTATAATAGGTTGTTGATTGAGCTGAGCGGTGTCGACAATCTTACAAACGACGATGACGTGATAGTTACCACTTACCGTGGCCTCGATGGTCTCCTAACAGATGCCACGGGCAAAGACTTTATCCCTGGTGGTACTCAGCGAGTGGACATGCGCTGGGGTAAAGATTTTATACAAGAATTTAATGGGAAGATTGTTGACGGTGTTTTAATCACAGAGGCTAAAGACTTGCAGATTCCGTGGTCGGTTACATTCGATACTAATACGATCATGTATCTTAAAGATGTTCGTTTTAATGTGAAGCTAACCCCAGATGGTGGAGAGGGTTTGATAGGCGCCTATGCTGATGTCTACGACTGGTACTATCATGCAGTTGTAGGTTGGTCGACGCATCACCAAAGCTACGGTCAAGAATCATCCCCATCTATGTATAGGGCGTTGCGACGTCTCGCGGATGCTTATCCCGATTCGAATACTGGGGCAAACACTGCCATATCTACAGCTCTTGATGTTAAGTTTGCTCAGGTGTTTATTTTGCATCCGGCGAAAGAATTAGTATCGATAGAAGAAAAAAGCTCAAGGCGTATAGCTTCAGTTAAATAGGTTTTTTAGGACCTAAAACTGCTCCTCGTTGTCGCCGAGCTTACCTATGTGATATGCCTTTCAATCAAATACTGGTGATACGTTCAAGGGAGTCTAAGATGCGCCATTTCCAAATCGTTGCCACCGCCTTAGCTTTGCTCTGCAGCGTAGCTTCGACTCAGCTTCATGCACTGGCTGCTGACAATTCGGAGTTAGTGGAATTCGAGTTGATGACCTGGGCTGAGGTGAAGATGGCACAGGAGGCGGGGAAGACTACTGCGCTTTTTTATACGGGCGGAACCGAACAGCGTGGTCCCCAGAATGCTAATGGTGGTCACAACATGATGGGTCGTGCCATCGTCAAGGCTATAGCTGAGAGACTTGGCAATGCTATTGCGATGCCCATTTTGCCATTCTCGCCAACTAGTATGTCGTCGGATCTACCCGGTAGTTTAGACCTTCCTGCCGAGCTCTTGACTCCAGTATTGGAGCAACTTGCCGAGGCCGCCATAACGATTGGATTTAAAAATATTATTCTAATGGGTGATAGCGGTGGCGGCCAACCGACTGTTTATGGCGCGGTGGCGCAGAAATTGGATGACAAGTACAGGGAGAAGGGTATCCGCATCTTCTATGCAAACGAGGTTTACACTAAGGCTAATTCTGAGTTGGGAGAAACGCTGGTGGCTGAAGGCTATCCTCGGAGCGGTCACGGTGCTTTGCTGGATACGTCTTTAATGTACTACCTTGATAAAGAAGATAAGTACGTGCGTCGCGATCTACTGCCCACAGCAGTGGGGGATCCCGTTCTACCACGTGGCGAACAGCTTCCGGCAGACTACAAATCGGTGAACAATGGCATAACGGGTGACGCTCGGCGCTCTAGCCCCGAGATAGGTAAGCGTTTATTCGATCTCAAAGTTGCTACTGCTGTTAAGCAGATTCAAGGATTCTTCGACTAAAGCATACAGCTGGGCTTTGCAGGGGAGAATCATTGAATTATCCCACGTACCTGTCGAAACAAAAAAGAACGGGGTAAACAGCCCTGGTCCGCCATCAGTTTATAAAATGATAAAAAGAGCGATTTCTGGCTCATAGTCACCTTACAGGGATGATTGATGAGCCAGAAATCTTATAAGTCAGAGCCTATCCTAAACGTTGCTCTATCCCCGGTTCGTTCCAGTTCCAAACGGTCCACTACCTGGAGGTGGTCCACCATGATCACCTGGCCCCCCTGGCGGCGGTCCACCTGGCGGCGGTCCACCTTGCTGTCCTGGGGGTGGCCCATGATCACCCGGTCCACCTGGAGGTGGTCCACCATGATCACCTGGCCCCCCTGGCGGCGGTCCACCTGGCGGCGGTCCACCTTGC
>PASS01000078.1 GCA_002712165.1 Fidelibacterota bacterium | reverse complement strand
TTACTCAAAATGCGAATATCCAGTCTTCCCAAAACGCATAGCTCTGTGTCCGAATGTTTTTGTGGTTTTATTTGTGCTTTAGCTTCGGAGGGCATTGATTGCTCTAGGCTGAGAGCTAGCTAAGCAGTCCACTTAGTTCGCTGCTTCTTGCTCCGAGCTGCCTCATGCAAAAGAAAGTTGAGAAAAATGCTGACTCGAGTCGAATTGCGAAGTTCTTGAGGGTAGACAAAGTAGCCTTCAATATCTGGGCCATTTACCTCTCTTAAAATTTTAGTAATTCCATTGCCTTCCTCCACGAAATACTCTGGCAGCGACGCAATTCCCAGACCTGCCCTAACTGCCCTATATATGCCGTAAAGATTATTAACCCGAAGTGCTACGTTGCTTTCAATTGCTCTGGAATCCAGAAGCTCAGTAAACCAATGTACCGTGGAGACTGGCGTAGCGCCTTCGCCGAATAATATGACATCGTGAGTAGCCAGGTCCTCAAGGCTTTCAGGAGTTCCTCGCGCTGCTAAGTATTCAGGAGAGGCATAAATATTAGATGCCATCGACCCAATGTGCCGTTGAATTAGGCCTTGCTGTTTTGGTTCGTTAAATCTAATGGCGATGTCAGCCTCACGCATTGCAAGGTCTAGCTCACGGTCGTCAAGGCGCAGTGTGACCTCAACACTAGGATAAGCGAGTGCGAAATCCTTTAGGCGGCTAGTGAGCCAAACTGATCCGAAGGCAACTGTCGTGGTTACCCGCAAGGTTCCACCCGGCTTTTTTTTTGTTTCCGTAAGCAATCCTTCTACGCTGTTTAGTTTAGAAAAGACATCGTCAACTGTTCTGTATAGAAGATCTCCCTGTTCTGTAGGAATTAGCCCACGGGCATGCCGGTAGAAAAGTCTGACGCCAAGTGATTCCTCAAGGGAGCCGATCTGTCGGCTCACTGCTGACTGGCTGAGATATAAGCTTTCGCTGGCATGGGTAAAGCTTCCGGCTTCTGCAACGGCATGGAAAACCCTTAGCTTATTCCAATCAAGCCGTCCGTGACTGCGTAAAGGCATGCTGATCCTTTTCACGAAGCACTACTTCGTCGCTCAGAATCTATATCAACTCACAAGGTTCTCTATGTCCTTAACTACTCGTAGCTAGAAAACGGTCTGCTTCCAGTGCTGCCATACATCCAGTGCCGGCTGCAGTCACGGCCTGCCGGTAGACATGATCCTGTGAATCCCCTGCCGCGAAAACACCGGGAATATTTGTTCGTGTTGAATCTGCAGCCGTGACCAGATAAGCATTATCATCCATATCTAAGAATCCCTTAAATAAGTCCGTATTAGGCGTGTGACCAATAGCTACAAAAACCCCGTCTACCTTTAGGTCTTTTTTAGCACCAGATTTGATATTTTTTAGTCGGACTCCAGTAACTCCCAGCGGATCGGATTGACCCAAAACCTCTTCGATAATCGTATCCCAAACCACCTCGACCTTTGGATGGTCGAACAAGCGTTGCTGAAGAATTTTTTCTGCGCGCAGTGAATCACGCCGGTGTATCAAAGATACTTTCGTCGCATGGTTTGTAAGATAGAGTGCTTCCTCGACTGCCGTATTGCCACCACCTACGACAGCGACTTCTTTTTCACGGAAAAAGAAGCCGTCGCACGTAGCACACGCTGACACCCCAAAACCTTGGAACTTTTGTTCCGATGGTAAGCCTAGCCAACGTGCTGAAGCACCCGTAGTAATGATGAGAGTGTCACCCGTATAAACGTCGCCAGAATCGCCAACACAATTAAACGGCCGGTTCGAAAAGTCGACCTTAACAACAAGGTCATTAATCACACGTGTTCCAACGTTCTCAGCCTGTTTTTGCATTTGCTCCATCAGCCAAGGCCCTTGAATCACATCTGGAAAGCCAGGGTAATTTTCAACATCGGTGGTAATCGTCATCTGTCCGCCAGGCTGCATGCCAGCTACGATGACCGGTGATAAATTGGCCCGCGCCGCATATATAGCAGCTGTCAAGCCGGCAGGGCCTGACCCCAAAATGAGAACTTTGGTATGAATGTTAGCCATGGTCTAAGTATCAAAATTCGGGATATGGGCTGCTGTGCAATAATAGCTGCTAACATACGTTTGCTATGCGTCTGGCGCAAGGCGGGTACATAAAGGCGATTGCATATAAGTCTATTTTTGCCTGATTAGAACCATTTTATGGCAAATTGGCAGTCTTATTAGGTTTGCAGTCGTGCCCTGCAGTAGACTATTTTGTAATATAATTACGCTTCAGGCCGTTTCCTGCAGCTCTTTAGTCGCCAAGTTTTGGGGAGCCCGTCTATGCAACGCGTGAAACTTGATCGCATCGATAGGCAGATTCTGAGTGATCTGCAAGACGATGGCCGTATGACAAATGTTGATCTTTCTAGCCGAGCGGGGATTTCGGCGCCACCTTGTTTGCGTCGGGTTCGAGCGCTAGAAGGGGCCGGGTATATTAAGGGATATCACGCAAAATTAGATTCAAGTCTTCTAGGTTTTACCGTGACCGTTTTTGCACAGGTTGGTTTGAATAGTCAGGCAGAGGCTGATTTGCTGACGTTCGAAGAATTGGTGGGGGAATGGCCCGAGGTTCGAGAATGTCACATGCTTGCCGGCGAGATAGATTTTTTATTGAAGATTGTTGCCAGAGACTGGGATGCTTACCAGAAATTTGTAACAGAAAAGTTGACGGCCATGCCTAAGGTGGCAAATGTGAAATCCGCGTTGGCAATACGTAGCGCGAAGTCACTGCCCGGTATACCTATTGCAGTGGATGGTGATAAGCCGTCACAACCGCCTCTTGATGTTAATATAGGGTAGGTGGATGTGGAGACTGAGTAAAAGTTCTAGAATCTCTATTCTATAATGCACCTCAATGTTATGGGCATATCTTTCAATTTTTAGGCTTAGCCTAAGTAAGCGTAACGCCTAGCGTGAAAATGAGAGGGCGCAAAATGGCTAAAGGTAATGTACTAGACCCGACCGTGCTCCGGGCAGATGATATAACCTCGGCTGGCCCTGATGCTGGACTGCTTAAGGGAAAGGTTGTTGGCTTTAGACTCGATGAGATGTGGCGAGCCTGGGATTGGATTTCAGAAATTTGGGCCAAGGAACTCCTAAAGGCTGGCGCAGAGGTAAAATTTTGGAGGTCTGCTGGACGCACGGGGAGTGAGGGCGATCGTCTTGCAAAGTCTTTGGATGATTTTTTAGAATCTATCGATGTCGCTATTGTTGGTCTCGGTAATTGTGGTTCATGCACTGGTTGGACGATCCGTGACGCCTTGACTGCTGCAGCCAAGGGCTTGCCAACGACAGCTATTGTGACGGATAATTTTAAGGACCTAGGGCAAAACCTTGCCCGGCGCGGGGGGCGTTCGGGTCTACGCATTCATGTTTTACCTTATCCATTGAATGAAAAATTTAAAGGTGATGTGGATCCTGTAGCTCATGACCATTTCCCCAAAATGATAAAGACTATGGGCTCAGCGCTGCCTGCTCGCGAAGCTGCAGAATGAGCGTGATAGCCAAGCCTAACGCTCCGGTAGTCCGTGATTGCGGGCCTGAAGGCTGTGAAATTGACTGGCTATCTAGCAAGCGGCATGAGGTAGAGTTAGATATTGTCGATTTCACTCAATTTTCAATAGAACAGGGCTGGGGAGATGGCCTTCCCATGATACCTCCGACTGAAGCTCGAGTAAGAGCTTTCCTTGCCGCAGGCAACCGCTATCCTGACGAGGTTGTCTGCACATTACCGCCCTTAGATGCAGAATGTACAATAGAGAAGATTGCAATCAACGCCGTAATGGCTGGTGCCCCACCAGAGTCCATGCCGCTACTGATTGCGACTCTGGAGTCCATGGCAAATCCGGATTTTGAACTTTTTGGCATGAATGCAACCACAGCTTCCGTTGTGCCTTTAGTTCTTGTGAACGGGCCGATACGTAATGTTTTGGATATTCCCTATAAGCATGGTTGCCTGGGTGGTGTTGCAGGACCAGCTGCACCCATTGGTAGAGCGATCCGGCTGATAATTCGGAATATTGCTGGGCAGCTCATAGGGGTTACTTCCCAGAGTACCTTTGGGTCGCCGGGTCGTGTTGCAGGCATTGTTTTTGGAGAGTGGGAAGAGCGTTCTCCCTGGACACCCTTTGCCGAGAGGCGTGGTGTAGCAGGCGATGCGGTGACAGTATACGGTACTAACGGCACTATGAACATCATCGATACAACCTCCCAGACCGGCCCCGAATTTTTAGAAATGATCGGTAAATCACTTGCATACCCAGGTGCTAATGGTTTTTCGCCAGCAGTTCCATATGCAGAGATTATGGTTGCAGTGAACCCAGTGTGGGCCGAGATTATCCAGCGCGATGTGCCAAGAATGGAAGACGTTCAGGAAATAATCTGGAAAAATGCCAGCTTTGATGCAGGCTACATTACGCCCAAGCATAAAGAGCAGCTAGAGCATTTGAATCGTGTGGATGTAAACGGCAGGGTGCACTTGGCCAGTGCGCCCAAGGATGTGTTCGTATTGACCTGTGGCGGAACAGGCAGTTTGCACGCTGCTGGCTTTCATAGTTGGGGCACTTGTCTGACACAAACTTCCGCTATTAAATCCAACTGAACCTTAATCTTGGTGATGAGGTGCGGTCTTGTAATGATCGGCTAGTAGGTCTGCGCCGAAGTCGCCATCGAAGTCGCGCCAAACTGTATGGATGTGATTGGCACTATTTTGAATGTTGTCGTACTCTATAAGAAATGTTGGGCCTTGTAATCTATAGTAGTGGGGCTCTTCGCGCACGGTACTGCCGATCCAAGATATTACAATGTTTTCAAGACCAGCCTTGTGAATCTTTTTCATGCGTGCGGCCGAAAGGGATGATGGCATAGTGTTGGCATATTCTTCAAGCAGCGCGACCAAGATTTGGCGCTGGCTTGTGTTCATTTCCGAGGCAGATAGACCTTTGCCCTCGAGAGGTTTTACGCGGGGTTGGGCGCTGGTGAATATATCGCGTGGAACTTCAGCTATAATTTTAGCTTTGGCTTTTTGCACATCATCGAGCGAGTTCAACAAAGTGCGGGCCATGTCCTCTTCACGAGCAAGTACTCGCAGGCCCTTGCGAGGCCCACTTTTTACTTCTGCCGGGTTTGTTCCAAGAAATGTAGGCGTGGTTGCTACCATCTTACCTTTGACAACGGTAAAGTGTAGGGAGATATGATGACCCTGTACGTTCCAGCCCCATGTAGAATTTGACTTGGGTTCACCGAAGATAGCGACAAAGTATAGGCTGGGATCACGTACTGGAATCTCATCATCCATTTTTTCTTCTAGATCGTGGAGAATTTCTTCTAGACTCATAATGGTAGTGGCTTTGATGTAGCCCTCTTGACTGAGACCACTGCTTATGACGGCATGAGCAAGAAGTGATTGTGTTGCAGTGAGGTCTTTGAGGCGAATGCCTGGGCGTGCGTACATATCAGTTGGAAGAAAATGCCAATCGGTGCGTTTATCAGTGAAAGGGAGTATCGCTATAGCGCGCTGTTCAGGCGAAAGAGCCGCGATAAAATTGTTTACGGCTTGAGTCATATTAACAGCTGCTGACTGCATGGAAGCGCTCTCAGCAAGTATTGGCGCATGCGATAGTAATATAAAAAGAAGCGATATGGTTAAGATGCGTAAAAGCTTCATGATTCCAATCTCCAAATCTCAGGCTATTTATGCTTAGCGGTACTTTCCAGAGATCATCTATATTGCAGCCTATTTATTAATTGAGAATGGACTATACCCGCGGCAATTAAAAGCAGGTTTCATTGGCAGGGTTATGAGTCATGATTTGGTCGTAAAGCCTTTCCGCACGATCGATCATAGGATTGATATCCATGTTAAGTAAAAAACCTTTTTCGGCGAGAGCATGTGCTGCAGTTGCATAAGATTCACGGTATATTTTGCGGGATGGATACCTTTCTTTAATTGAAATCCTAGGATCTTTATCTGTCAGTCTTTCGTCCTCATTGCGAGGAAAGGGGATGAAACTACCACCACTACCGTCAAGGCGGTCCGGCGCACCAGTGGAGGCATTTGCTAGATTCCAGCCGGTGTATGTGCCTAATGGGACGGCAATACCTGGCAGTGGTATACCACCGGTATCCGTTCCATCAACATCAGGAATCGGTACAAGGGATGTGTAAGCACGGCCTAATTGAGGGGGTTTTACATCAGCGACGCCTTGCATTGTGAAGCGTTTACCAAAATTCAATCGACGGGGTTTAAAAAACTGAGCAGGTGTCCGTGTTCTGGGCACATTGGGGAATTTTTTAAGATATACTTGGAGGTTTCCCAGTGTCGTGGTTGCATGAGATGGAATTACTGAAGGTGCAGGCTCTGAGTCCAATGTAACCCAAGCATCTAGCTGGATGAGAAGGGCACGCAAGATGGGCCGATTATTCAGAGTAGTGCTGCAGTTAGAGAGATCTTGTTGTCTCTCGTCATGAGTATATTCTAACCTTCCACCGGGAATCATGAAGAGTCTTGTGGATGGCTGTGTCTTGAGATCCTTGCTTCCATCAACGTCCGTATGAATCAGTGAGGCACCGCGCGTCCAATAGTCCGTTGTAGTGTTTACGTAAAATAATTTGGGCAAGGGTTTTCCCATATTATCAAAAGAGCTGCCGTTTTCGCCTGTAACTGGGTCTGTTTGAGTTGTTGCAGCGAAGGGAAATAGGAACGATGGAGAATCTATATCCAAGTCCCCGCTCGGTGCACGGGCTGGTTGTGAAAATCGTGTATTTATGTTTCCACGCCCACTGCCGATACTATTGAGAAGGGCGCCATCGAAGGCGAGTCTTCCTCGTTCGTCGGAGGTAAGGCCATAATGAATCATAGTTTGTAAGGCGTGTGCCGATTGTCCATTGCCCACTGCAATTATGGCTCTTGGAAAAGTGCCACCTGATACAAGGATGGGATTGGGGGTGTTATGATCATCTGTGCGGCGACTACGGAAAAACAATAGGGCATCGCGGATGCCTGCAAGCCCTAACCCGGATACGTGTGGAGAGCGCGCAAAATACGTCACTGTATAAATAGAACCGGGATCAAACCCTGTATCTAGAGTGATGAAAGCAGGGTCGTAGATAAGCCGTCCGTTGACCATGTGCCCAAAGCGCCATTGATCCCTTGATATAATTCTATTCTCACCAAATGCTGAATCACGCACTAAAAGACGGGCGTCAAGATCGTTGGTACGAAGGGGTGCGTATCCTACGGATAGCCGTGGAAATTGGCGCGCTGACTTGACCTTTTTCCTCACAATTATTTCGTTAGTAACTCGGCCATAGATTGTTTTTCCGTCTGTTGTGGCAATGGGAAGGTCAGCACGCAATCGTTCGTCACTGTGTGTGAGATCCCAGCTCCAGCCCGTCCATAAAAGTGTATAACCTTGTTCCATCAAAAAGCCGTTGCCGTATTCAATACTCTTAGATAGTGAGTTTGTTTTAGCAGCGTCATTAAACAGGGTGAGTATGCTTGCTTCGCCAAGATTGGCGGGTTCGTAAAGCATTCGGTTGTTGCCTCGGGTGGGATCAATAGGACGTAAGAGTAGAAAGTCCGCAGCGAAATGGACGTGACCGCGAGCATCACGCGCAACTAGAGTTATATCGACGATATTTTGATTTTTTTGGGCATTCGGTTCTACTGCAAAATAAAGACGCCCACGCAACTGCTCGTAAGGACCGACCTTGCCGAAGGATTTTCCATTTCCAACTAACTTTCGGTCTAGCACTTCAATACGCTCAAGGTCTGCTGCAGCTTGTTCTAACGGGAACGTTAGGACTCCTATAAGAGCCATTGAAATCAAAAATTGCCGCCAGGACTTAGTAATTATGGCCATTTTTAGTGCAACCCCGAAGTATTCCATTTTATGTAGTATGCCGAATTTTTAGCTATAGTCCCATAACCGAAATCTATCGATATTAGGAGAATTTTGAGCATGACACTGAGTAATCCTTGTGATTTGTCCGGCCATACCGCGCTAGTCACGGGTTCCAGCCGTGGCATCGGCAAAGCCACTGCCCTGACCCTTGCTGCAGCAGGAGCTAAGGTGGTGGTTACTAGCCGCAATTTAGAGGCATGTGAGGCAGTGGTTGCAGAAATAGAGACAGAAGGTGGGCAGGCCCTAGCGGTTGCTTGCAATGTCTCGAGCCAGGAGCAGGTAGAGGCTTTGGTTCAAGAATCCCAGCAAAAACTGGGCAATATATCCATTCTTGTCTGCAATGCGGCGACTAACCCGGCCTATGGACCAATGTCTGGCCTGGATAAGAATGCGTTTAATAAGATTATGGAGACGAATGTAGTGGCTAATATTCACCTTATCAATCTGGTAGCGCCAATCATGTCCGAGATAGGTGGCGGATCGATTATTTTGCTGTCTAGTATCGCCGGAATAATGGGATCAAAAACTATAGGTGCTTATGCAATTTCAAAAGCTGCTGACATTCAACTAGCACGTAATTATGCAGTTGATTTGGGACGGCAAAATATTCGTGTGAATGCGATTTTGCCCGGGCTAATTCGTACCGATTTTTCAGAGGTTCTTTGGGAGGGTGAACGCGGGAAACGGTTTATAGAGCAAACTCCCCTCGGACGTTTGGGCGAGGCAAACGATATTGCCGGTGTTGCGCTATTTCTTGCTTCTGAGGCGAGTAAGTTTGTTACTGGCCAAGGTATTGTTGCTGATGGTGGAGTAATGATTTCAGATCCCTTTTAGAACAGACATGGCGGCCGCTTATAACAGCAGCGCCACATCTGTTCCGGATCAAGACTTATTGCACAATTATTAATATATCTTCGCCATTACGATTAATGAAAAGGGCTGCTTGTTTGTTTCCGCTCATCGCTTCGGTAAATTCCTCGACATTGGTAATATCATTACGATTAACCGAAACTATAATGTCTCCGGTTCGTAAGCCGACTTGATATGCTGGGCTACCGCGCTCCACGCTTGTGACTATCACACCCTTAACCCGAGCTCCGCTATTAGTGTTTGAGAAACTAGCTCCGGCGAGGCTTGGACGGTCTTGCATGCGCTCGACGGTTTCACTCGGCGGCTTACCAATCGTGACATTGAAATTTTGTAGTTTTCCGTCGCGAACAACTGTCAACTTCACGGTTGTGCCAATAGTTAATAGGCCAACGCGGTTTCGAAGATCATTCGAACCTTGTAAATCAGTGCCATTGAACTGGGTAACAATATCACCCGTCTTAAGGCCAGCTTGCTCTGCCGGGGAATCGGGCTGAACACGGCTGATTACAGCACCTCGAATATCATCTACGCAGAGGCTTTCGGCAAGTTCGGGCGTAAGATCGCCGATCACAATACCGATCTGACCACGGCGCACTTCGCCGTATTCGATCAGCTGCGCCATAACAGCTTTAACCATTGTGGTCGGGACTGCGAAACCGATACCAATATTGCCGCCATTGGGCCCAAGAATGGCGGTGTTGATGCCAATGAGCTCACCTCGCAGATTGACCAACGCGCCACCAGAATTACCAGGATTGATTGCAGCGTCGGTCTGGATGAAATCTTCCCAACCCTCAATGTTCAAACTTGATCGGCCAAGAGCAGAAATGATTCCGGTAGTTACGGTGTCAGAAAGCCCAAAAGGATTACCAACGGCAATGACGTAGTCACCAACACTCATGGACCGAGTATCCCCAATAGGTATATCGGTTAACTTGTCAGCTTCAATTTGTAAAAGTGCGATGTCTGTGCCTTCGTCGCTACCGATGATTTTTGCCGACACTTCACGTCGATCTTTTAACCGTACTGTAATTTCCGTTGCATTTTCTACAACGTGTGAATTGGTAATAACATAACCGAGTTTTGCATTAACAATTACTCCAGACCCACTTGACGCGCGTTCTTGAGGCACATTTTCCCTGGGGCCGCCAAAAAAGCGAAACATTGGATCGTTGAAGAGTGGATTGTTGGACATGTCCACTTTTGTTTTGACGCCAACATTAACAACTGCGGGGGCAACTCTTTCTACTAGTGGTGCTAAAGTGGGAATACCATCCCGGCTGGTAAGCAGCGGAGATTGAGCAGCGTTTGTGTGGTTAATCGCCAGGGGTACCACAAGGCTCACTACCAGAACTGCGGTGATAGCTGATCTAGTGTGATATAACTGTTTGATCATGAGTCGTGGGCCTTTCATTATTATATTCTGAGAACCAGGGGCAGTAAAATCTCACTTAGCAAATATTTCCGTAGAGATGTATTCAGATGTTAGCCTTAAGGCTTTCTATATCAATCGAGGTAACAGGTATTTAATGTATAACTTTAGTAATTTTGTCAGTACATGATGCGGCAAAAGGGAGCTATGAGGCAGTTCAAAGCTATGGTTGTATGTGTGTAATGCTAAAAATTGACGGATCTCTACTTGATAGTATGGCGGGGCTAAGCGGGCTTATTCTTGACACTTGAAGATGCGGACTTGAGCATATGCACTTAGACTAATCTGAGGGAGATATTTTGATGCGCAGTATATCAATGTGCCCTAATCAGGGGCTTACCCGTGCACAATTTCTAAAACTAGCAGGCGCTGCAAGTGCAGCTTCAATCGCGCCTACTTTACCTTCCTATGGTTCTGAGCAAACAATGATCATGAGGCCAGTCCCTAAAAGTAAGGATGGAGAGCTCCTGCCAGTAATGGGATTGGGGACAGCCCAAGACTTTGGTGTGCGACGCGATATTTCTGACAAGACGCTAGTACTCAAAAATTTATTTTCTGGTGGTGGTGCGGTTGTAGATACAGCTGCTAATTATGCAAGGGGAAGTTCAGAAGAACTTATCGGTGAGTTATTGGAAGAGCATAACCTTCGCTCGGAAGCATTTATCGCTACGAAGTTTGGCGAACGCGGTCGGGAGAATGGCATTAAATCGATGGATAGATCTTTTTCCAGATTACGTACAGATGTTATTGATTTGATGTTTGTTCATAACATGGTTGATGTTGACACGCATCTTCCGTCATTACGCGAATACAAAGACCAGGGACTTATCCGCTATTTCGGAGTTACTAGTACCGGCCGCAGTCAGGACGAACTTTCGCGCTGGATGGACCAGCTCGATTTTGTGGAATTCGCGTATGCAGTTGATTACCGTAGCGCCGAAAACCGACTACTCCCCATGGCGGCGGACAAAGGTGTAGCCGTTCTAGTTGCTTTGCCTCTTGGGCGAGGGCGGCCGCTTAAAGCTATGAAAGGTAAAAAAGTTCCCGAGTGGGCTAAGGAGGAACTAAAATGCCATACTTATGCACAGCTTTTACTTAAGTTTGTGGTATCTCACCCTAATGTCACTGCTGTTATTCCTGGGACCAATAATCCGAAGCACATGATTGAAAACCTTAGCGCCGGACGAGCCCCAATAGCCGATGCTAAGCAAATTAAGCGGATTGCGGCGCTCTGGGATTAACGAAGAGCTAAGCTAATGTGGAATTGGAGTTGTAGCTATGAAGTTTTTTGACCAGGTTTTTGAGCGTAGTGAATTTCTTAAATTACTTGGGTTTGCGGCAGTCACAGCAGCTATCCCTGCTCGAGCCCAGACAGAAAAAATCTTGAGCCGAGTCATTCCTAAAAGCCGGGAAGGTGAGCGGTTACCTGTTATAGGCCTGGGGACCTACGGTGCGTTCATGGCCAGGGGAGAAGACCGCGATATGGATAAAAAAATACAAGTGGTTCGTGAATTAATAGAAAGCGGCGGTAAAGTTATTGATACCGCGGAGACTTATGGTGAGTCTGAATCTCTTTGCGGGGAAATTTTGGAAGTGATTGGTGCAAGATCCAAAGCTTTTATCTCCACTAAAATATGGCAAGAGGAAGAGGATGGCGGATACGCTGCTATAGAAAACGCTTTTAAAGCATTGCGCGTTAAGGTCATTGATCTGATGCACGTACACAATATGATTGGTGCGGCTGTTCAGTTACCCATTCTTGAGGACTATAAAGCACAAGAACGTTTTCGATATATTGGTATGTCTCATTCAACGCCGGGTGTTCAAAATGGCCTAATAGACTGGATGTCAACGGATAAATTAGATTTTGTAGAATTTAATTACTCGGTAAATGAGCGTGGGCCGGAACAAAGACTTTTACCGATGGCAGCAGATAGAGGAATCGGTGTGTTAGTTGCCATGCCATTTGGTAGTGGAGGATTGATTCATGCCATGGCCGGAAAGGATGTTCCCGCATGGGCTCGGGAAGAACTAGGTTGTACTAGTCATGCGCAGATGCTGCTCAAGTTTGTTGTGTCTCATCCCGCGGTCACAGCTGCTATTCCGCGCACGTCAAATCCTCGTCATATGTTGGATAACCTTAAGGCGGGGTTTGGACCAATGCCGGATGTAAAGCAGCGTGAGCGGATAGCGTCAGTCTGGGAAAATATCTAGCAGAGAGAAAACATTACCGAACTACTGGCTGAATTCGGTAAGAAGTAATTCTTGCACACATGTTCAAAAAATAGAGAATCTCTCTTTCTCTGGGACAACCCAGAAAATTTATTTTTAAATTTTACTACCTAGTAAACAAGCGAGACCATTGATAGTGACTGAAAGATGATTGCGACGTATATCTATTTGGACAACGTCGCGGCATAATTTGAACTTTTAAAGGGTAAGGTTTTAAGCATTGCCTTTGAGGGGATTGGGTCAGGTAGGTTTGTGGACACGCTGATTTTTTAACTTTCGTATTTATAATTTTAATTACTTTAGGTGTGTGAGATCAGGATTTTCTCTATATCTGGTGTATTCCGAGGTCAGGCCCCACAAATGCGACTATTGGTGCCATTTTCCTGGGCGTGACATGAAGAGGCCGGGTCGGCACAATCAACGCTCCTAGGCAATACTTATGTTGGCTTTTGGTATGGCTAAAAGCCCGTACCAATAAGAACGGTGAAATAGGAGTGCAGGATGAATCTCTTTTCTTGCCACAAGGCTAAACGGCAGCTTGGTTGTTCTTCGCTAAATATTGGCCAGGTGGTGGGTAGACATGGGGCTTGAGACCAGGGCTATGATCTTGGCGAAAATTTCCAGCATTCTTTTCTAATTTGTACAGATGATTTCCTTGGACTTTATAAGTACGGCGTATTCGCTGTCTGGGCTAGCTGTCGGCATCCTAGTCGGAATGACTGGTGTTGGTGGTGGGTCGCTCATGACCCCGCTTTTGATTCTGATGTTTGGCATCCACCCCGCAACAGCTGTGGGTACCGATCTCTTCTTTGCAGCGGCAGCGAAGGCTGGTGGAACGCTCTTTCATGGATTTGCTCGGACTATTGATTGGCGCGTAGTTTTACGACTGGCAATGGGTAGTGTGCCTGCAACTATAATAACATTGCTGGCACTTTACCTCTTAGATATTAGGGGAACAGCGGCGCAAGGATTGATAACAGGTGTTCTGAGCGCTGCACTGTTTGCAACTGCCCTGGTTCTTATTTTTCATAAAAGAATTCTAAAGGTATACAGCAATTGGATCGGTATATTAGCGCCTGAGCGAACGATTAAGGTGACAATAATTGTTGGGGCTGTTCTTGGAGTACTTGTTTCGATTTCGTCTGTAGGCGCAGGCGCTCTTGGGGTAACCGCGTTGCTTGCCTTGTATCCCCATCTTCCGTTGGTGCGCATTGTTGGCTCGGATATTGCCCATGCGGTGCCGTTAACATTGCTAGCGGGAATAGGCCACTGGCTTCTTGGATCTGTAGATTTGACTCTTTTAGGGTCATTACTTCTCGGTTCAATTCCTGGTATATTTATTGGCAGCTACATTGCGGGCCGTATTCCTGAAAACCTATTGCGGCTTATTCTGGCTATTACCTTACTTTTAATCGCACTTAGACTCGTACTCTAGGCGCCTATCTTGTTAACGTTGCTGTTGGGAATTCCTTAAATGGCTAAAATGGTGCATCGTCTAGTTCTATTCTTTTTCACAGTGCTAGCTTTACCAACTGAAGCACAAGAAATGGAGCATCCACCACCTCCAAAAGCTGCGCCTCGTGTTGCAGTCACTGGTATGTCTTTGCCGGCTCCAGGTGGAATTATGATTTTTGGGGCAACCGGTGGCCTTGGTATAGAAGTTGCTCGTGCCTTAGTAGAGCAGGGTACTAAAGTAACAGCTATGGTGCGGCCGACGTCCGATGCATCTGCACTGGTAGATATGGGTGTAACATTAATTGAGGGCGATGCCCTAAGTCTCGATGATGTGACCCGCGCTTTAAGTACTAGCCCACTGAGAGCAGTAATTTCGGCACTGGGAGGACGACGAGGCGATTACCGGGTTGACATTGGTGGCAATAAAAACGTGATTGATGCAACCCGCCAATTAGGTATTCCAAGACTTGTTTTAGTGACCGCCATAGGCGCAGGGCATGGAGGGCCGGCGGCCCCCTGGTACATCAAGTATTTTATGAAAGAATATTTTCAGGCAAAAACTGCAGCCGAAATAACGCTGCAAAAATCAGGTTTGGACTATACCATTGTTCGCCCGGGCTGGTTGCTAAATGGTGAGCCGACCGGTACGGCAAAGTTGAGTGATGCTCCTGAAGCGTTTAGTTGGATAACTCGAGCTGATCTTGGTCGATTGATTGTCAGTAGTATCAAAGACGAGGCGACCTATAACAAGGCGCTGACAGCATTTGATGCCGAACTCACCAGTATTTTTTCAGTCTTTCGTTAAGAGGTGAGTCTACTTTAAGGGCAACTAACTTAGATTTTCGACTATTGCCGCAATGCCTTGGCCTCCACCGATGCACAAGGTGATAAGACCATAATGCTTATTGGTACGCTTCAACTCATATATGGCTTTTACGGTAAGAATTGCACCAGTAGCACCAACCGGATGGCCCATGGCAATTGCTCCGCCGTTGGGGTTTGTTTTGTCCGGATCAAAGCCGAGACTTTTTGAAACGGCCAAGGCCTGGGCTGCAAAGGCCTCGTTAGACTCAATAATATCAATATCAGCTAGAGTTAGCCCTGTTTTTTTCAGAACATTTTGCACCGCAGGTACTGGTCCAATACCCATTTCGGAAGGTTCAACAGCTGAATGCGCATATCCCACAAGTCGCGCGAGTGGCGTGACCGCTTTTTGTCTGGCGGTGCTGGCTTCCATGAGAACAAGAGCGGCTGCACCATCATTAATGCCCGATGCTGAACCTGGCGTTACAGTACCTCCTTTCTTAAAGATAGGTTCAAGTGATGCGAGATTTTCTAATGAGGCATCATCGCGGATATGTTCATCTTGATCGAACTTGACTATGCCTTTACGTGTTTTGACTTCAATAGGTAAGATCTGCTTCTTGAAAAGCCCCTCACGACGCGCCATTGATGCTCGCCTGTGACTTTCGACAGCGTATTCGTCTTGCTCTTCACGACTTATGTGCCACTTACTTGCAATGTTTTCGGCTGTTACGCCCATGTGTCCATTGCCGAAGGGGTCGGTAAGTGTGCCTAGTAGTATATCGATAACTTTAGCATTACCCATTTTCTGACCCCAGCGCCCGGATGGAAGCATATAGGGCGACCTACTCATGCTTTCAGCTCCACCAGCAATGGCGATTTCAACGTCACCTAGAAGGATTTGCTGTGCTGCAGAGATAACAGCCTGGAGGCCAGAGCCACAGAGTCTATTAAGTGTCAAAGCTGGGGTTTCTATGGGCAAACCCCCTTCGACTGCAGCAACCCGCGCCATATACATATCACGAGATTCAGTGTGAATGATGTTGCCAAAGACACAGCTACCAACATCTTTTGGATCAATCGCACTACGATTTATAGCCTCGGAAACACAAACTGCTCCCAGTTTAGTCGGTGGTATATCCTGCAACGAACCACCAAAAGTACCAATGGGTGTGCGAACGGCTGAAGTAAAAACTACATCGCTTGGTGGGTTCATTGTATCTCCCAGAGGGCTTGATGTTGTTTGATATACTCGAATTGAGCGAAAAAAGAAGTGGCGGGAGCGACGGGACTCGAACCCGCGACCTTCGGCGTGACAGGCCGACGTTCTAACCAACTGAACTACGCCCCCGCATGGCGGTAAACCGTGCCAATTATGTGGCGACCTCGGTTACGAGGGCGGGGTTGTAACAGGACTTACACCCACGTGCAAGGGTAACGGTCCAGCTAAAAACTGAAGTATTCTGCGGACTGCAGAGTGCCGGTTAGACTTCTGACCGCTCTCAAAAAGCTATGTTGCTACTGGAAATTCAAATGCGTGGGCGGTACACCGGATGTCACGTAACCTCAACGTGATTTAGAGCTCAATTTAATTTAAATTCAATGTAAGCCAGAGCGCGCGCATCTTCCTATGACAGCGAAGGAATCAATGTCATCAGCACTCGAAAAAGTAGTTTTATCTTGGGAAGATAAAGACCCAAGCAGTCACCAATGGTGGTTAGCGCGTGCACAAGAACCTGCAGGCAGAAAGCGCGATTTTTTCATTGCTGAGGATAAGATAGCTGGGTATTTGATCGGCTTGGTTCGCTATCCTCCAGCTGTGAATTATAAAGTGATAGCTGCTACCCCACTAACGACTTCACCAGTCAGTTCCAGCGGAACTGCTGAGGTGAAAGCCGCGGTTGCTGGTTGGATTGCGTCGGGACAGCGTGAAAATATATGGCTTTGGCGCATTGCACGGTTGTCTAAAATGATATGGAATCAACTGCCAATTATTGCGGCTGGTTTTTTTCTTGGCACCCTAATAGGATTTTTAGTTTCATTTGTCGCTGAGTCCTCTGGTCTCATGGGTTGGCCAATGATGGTTGTTGGAGGATTGATCGGTGCTGGGTCTGGTCCTGTCTTGAAGTTTATATTGGATTGCTGTCCGGAAAGTAAAGTCAACGGCCCCTGGACTCGCTTAATAGTTATCACGCTTTCAGCAATCTTCGGATCGGTGATAGCTGCGGGTATTTTGTTTAATCTATTCTAGGGCTCCTGAACTAATCTATAGCTGCAGGGTCGTAGTTCAGGTTTGGGGATAGCCAGCGCTCAACTTCTTCAATAGTCATGTCCTTGCGGTGAGCATAGTCCTTAACTTGATCTTTTCCTATTTTGCCGACCCCGAAGTATGTAGCCAGTGGGTGAGCAAAATAAAATCCGCTGACCGATGCTGTTGGTAACATCGCAAAGCTGTCCGTGAGCTTGATACCTGTATTTTTCTCTACATCGAGTATTTTCCACAGTGACTCTTTTTCAGTGTGATCGGGGCAGGCGGGATATCCTGGTGCTGGCCTAATTCCTCTGTATTTTTCTTCTACTAATTCGTCATTTGTGAATTTTTCATTTGGGTTGTAAGCCCAGAATTCTTTGCGGACACGCTCGTGCATATGTTCAGCAAAGGATTCAGATAAGCGGTCCGCGAGCGCTTTCAGAAGTATAGAGCTGTAGTCGTCGTGATCTCGTTGAAAATCCGCTAGCTTTTCTTCGATTTGTAAACCTGCAGTTACTGCAAAGCCCCCTAGGTAATCTGGAACGCCAGTGTCTTTAGGTGCAACGAAGTCGGCCAATGCAGCATTGGGCCGTATATCTTTACGGCTTCTGTCACGCTGCATTTGCTGACGTAGGGTATGCAGTGTGAGCGTTACCTTTTGTCGGCTATCATCTTCGTACAGCTCGATGTCGTCGCCAACGGCATTGGCAGGCCAAAATCCGATCACAGCTCTTGCAGTAAGCCACTTTTCGCGAATAATTTGCTTTAGCATTTCTTGGGCGTCGTTAAAAAGTTTTTGGGCCTCCACCCCAATGATTGGGTCATCCATGATCGTCGGATATCGGCCTGCTAGCTCCCAAGTTTTGAAAAATGGCGTCCAGTCGATAGTGCGAGTTAGTAAATTCAAATCATAGTTATTAAAAACCTTAAGACCGATCGTAGGCGGTTTTTCCGGGGTATAGGCAGTCCAGTCTATTATGGTCCGGTTTGAACGTGCAGCTGTGATCGACTGCCGTATCTTGGTTTGTTGTTGACGTTCATGAACCTCCCGCATTTTTTCGTATTCGGTTTTTATCTCAGCACCGTAGTCGTACCGTAGTTTCTGAGATATCAAATTACTGGCGACGCCAACTGCTCGCGAAGCATCCGGCACATATATGGTACTGTTACTGTAACCGGGAGCGATTTTTACAGCGGTGTGTACTTTTGAAGTGGTTGCACCACCAATTAAAAGTGGAATTTCAAATCCTTCACGCTCCATCTCTTTAGCGACGTAAGACATTTCTTCTAGACTCGGTGTAATGAGGCCCGATAGACCAATAATATCTGCATTTTCTTTTCTTGCAGTCTCAAGAATTTTTGCGCAGGAGACCATTACTCCGAGGTCGACGACCTCATAATTATTACACTGTAAAACAACCCCAACAATATTTTTACCTATGTCATGTACATCGCCTTTTACCGTAGCCATGACAATTTTACCGTTAGTTTGGACGGCTGTTGTTGGGTCTCTAGACTTTTCCTCCTCGATAAAAGGAATGAGATAAGCTACAGCTTTCTTCATGACCCGCGCACTTTTGACTACTTGTGGCAAAAACATTTTTCCCGCGCCAAACAGATCGCCGACCACGTTCATTCCATCCATAAGCGGGCCTTCGATCACATCTAGGGTGCGCCCTTTTTTGTCAATAGCTGCGTTTCGTGCCTCTTCCGTATCCTCATCTATGAAGTCTGTAATACCATTGATAAGCGCATGAGCTAATCGTGCATTTACGTCTTTTTCACGCCAGCTCATATCGGCTGTGCGCTCTGTGTTTACGCCTTTCTTATATTTCTCAGCAATTTCTAGAAGACGGTCAGTAGCTTCAGTACTTCGATTTAGTATGACGTCCTCAACCCGCTCCTTCAGTTTCTCTGGTATATCTTCGTAAACGGCAAGCTGGCCCGCATTGACAATGCCCATATCCATACCCGCGTTGATTGCGTGATACAGAAATACAGAATGCATAGCTTGGCGTAACGATTCATTACCACGGAATGAGAAAGAAACATTCGAAACCCCTCCTGACACATGTGCATATGGAAGGTTTTGTTTGATGTATCTTGTTGCCTCAAAGAAATCGACAGCATAGTTGTTGTGCTCTTCAATGCCGGTGGCTATAGCAAATATATTAGGATCGAAGATTATATCTTCCGGTGGAAAACCCACTTCATCTGTGAGAATTTTGTATGATCTCACACAAATTTGAATTTTGCGCTCAACAGTGTCTGCCTGCCCTTTTTCATCGAAAGCCATGACTACAACAGCCGCGCCATAGCGTTTGACTTGCAGGGCTTGTTCTACGAAGGTGCTTTCGCCCTCCTTCAGGCTTATTGAATTGACAACTGATTTACCCTGAACGCACTTTAGGCCGGCTTCAATTACCGACCATTTGGAACTATCGATCATCACTGGAACGCGGCTGATATCGGGTTCCGCAGCAATTAGATTAAGAAACTTTACCATGGCTGCTTCGGAGTCCAGCATGGCTTCATCCATATTTACGTCAATGATCTGTGCGCCGTTTTCTACTTGCTGTCGAGCGACCTTCAGTGCGGCCTCGTAATCATCCGCGAGAATCAGCTTCTTAAATTTCGCGGAACCCGTGACATTTGTGCGTTCGCCAATATTAATAAATGCGGCGACTGAGGGGCTTTGACCCAAGGCTTGGTCCTCGGCATCTTTCTTCATGATGTCAACTGGAATGGTTCGAGGCCAGACAGGCGCATGGCAATTTCTCTACTAGGGACTGTGCGGGGCTTTATTCCGTCGACCGCAGCCACGATGGCCTTAATATGGTCTGGTGTTGTGCCACAGCATCCGCCAACAATATTCACTAGGCCGCTCTTGGCCCATTCTCCCAATTGTTCTGCTGTAACGTGGGGATGCTCATCATATTCTCCGAATTCATTAGGCAGACCGGCGTTTGGGTAAGCTAATATAAATGTATCTGCCGACCTAGCTAGGTCTGCCACATGCGGCCTTAGTTGGGCAGCCCCTAGTGCACAATTAAAACCAATCGTGAGTGGATTGGCGTGCCTAAGAGAATTCCAAAATGCCTCTGGTGTTTGGCCCGAGAGCAACCGTCCAGATTGATCCGTAATAGTACCTGATATCATGACTGGAAGTCTCTCATCACTGTCTTTAAAGATTTCATCAATAGCGAAAAGAGCGGCTTTGGCATTCAACGTATCTATTATAGTTTCGAGCAGCAGGATATCCACACCTCCAGCGATTAGTCCTTCCACTTGCTCTCGAAAAGCGACCTTCAGCTCGTCAAAGGTCACATTACGAAATCCTGGATCGTTCACGTCTGGTGAAATAGATGCAGTTTTATTTGTTGGTCCGATAGAACCAGCAACAAGTCTAGGTTTTTCTGGCGTTTTAGTATTCATGAGATCGGCGGCCTCGCGTGCGAGCTTGGCGCCGGCCACATTCAACTCATTTGCTAAGTCCTGCATACCGTAGTCGGCTTGGGCAATAGAGGTAGATGAAAAAGTGTTGGTTCCAATAATATCGGCGCCAGCTTCTAGATACGCAGTATGAATATCAGTAATAATCTTCGGTTGGGTGAGGCTTAGAAGATCGTTATTTCCCTTTACGTCTTTGCCAAATGAGGAAAAGCGTTTGCCACGGTAAACCTTTTCATCAGGCTCAAGGCTCTGAATCATTGTCCCCATAGCACCATCAAACACGAGAATTCGTTCGTTAAGTGCGTCTTGAAGCGCGGATATGCGTTGAGCACGGGTGATCATGAATTAGTTCCTTGGGGCTTTTGGCTAAGAAACATGGGCGCCTGTTTAAAAGAATCCTCAACCCGTCAAAAGCCATTGGATTGCTTAATCAAAAGTCTAAAGCAATGCCCAATTATTGTTTGGACTGAGGAGGGGCTACTCGCATGATTAGAAGGTAAGTATTGATCTGTTCCTAATATTTTTTCAAAAAAGTGATTTAAAACAGTCTATTGAGCAAATATTTGCATCGTAAGTGGGGGATTTCAGGATTGCGTTTTATAAGCATTTAGCCTAAATATAGGCGTTGCGTGAAGAAAGTTCGCGTATTTTTTGTCGGCCAGAAGGGGCGATGAAATGACCGAAGTGGTCATAACTCTTGTTACGCCGCAGTTTGATCTGTTAGCCCAAAGGCAGCAGGCAGCTGCCGATGAGCGTGAGTCCTCTATAAATTTAAATCTGCAGACTGTCGCTGACGGCAAGAAAGAAAGTGCGTCTACTGCAAATACCTTTAACGACAGCGCGTCACAGGAAAGGAAGCCTGGTGAGCGCCGTCAGCAAGATAAATTTGAGGGTACTATTGCCACTGGACCTTCCAAACCCCGTGTAGAATTAAAGCGTATCGATTTTGGTCTTACACCTGCCGAGGTTGTAGGAACTATTGATGTTTTGCAACGTTTAGATGACAACGGCGATGGCCGCGTCAATTTGATGGAATCTCAGCAAGCCCAAGTGGTGCGTAAAGATACCACCACTTTCGAAGGTTTGGCGGTTGCCCCTATTAGGTCTCAGGGCTATTCGTCGGCTCCGGAACTCCAAGAGACGGTTGGGCCAACCGGCGCTGAGGATGTTCCCGTTAAATTCTACGGGCAGGGTGCAGAAGTCATCATCGGGCAATTTGTTGCGCCTAACGATGTGGCCACCAAGTATTCTGATAAAGCGCCCTCTGATGCACGCTCTGAGGGCGCGGTTTCTGAGGATGGAAGTGGTGAGATAAAGTACTACGATAAAGCTTCACAGTCGGACACTCAGCAATCTTTTGGAGATGCGAGGGAAGAAGACTCGGGCGGGCCCTACGAGAAAGCCAAGCAGTTTTCACCGCCCTTGCAGAGTGATGGTGGAGGAACTGAGCAGAAGAAGATCGTACAAACTGAGTTTACCTCTTACTCATCATCCGGCGAGGTCGCTGACGGCAGGCAAACGCCCAGTCTGGGTGCTACTGACGTTACAGTTTAATTCATCAATACACTAACTAGAGTAAAACAAATGAGGGGTCGGTTATCTGATCCCCTTTGTTTACCTGGACCCACCGTTCTTTGCCCTGTAAGCACAGCGTTATGGTTAGATCCGCACTTCCTCCTGAACCCGATGAAACGCCCCGTCGTCACAGCGATTGGCACGTTCTTGCTACACTGTTACCATTTTTATGGCCGCAGGCGGGCATTCGAGATTCTTTAGAGATAAAGGTCCGGGTTGTTTTAGCCTTAGCATTTATCATTTTGGCCAAGGTTGCACTTGTAATCGCACCTTTATACCTACAGCAGGCGGTTGATGCCTTGGCGCCGGCAGTAGGTACTTCTCTGCCCCTAGCAATCCCCTTTGCCCTAATCCTCGCTTATGGAGGCGCTCGGTTTTTTGGGCAAGCGTTTGGACAATTCCGAGATGCTATATTCGCTAAAGTTGGAGTCCGTGCCGTTCGCCGATCATCCTCTGCGGTGCTAGCACATTTACATACTTTATCGCTGAGGTTTCATCTAGATCGACGAACTGGGGCGTTATCGCGCTCTATTGAGCGCGGCCGTACCGCCATCGAAAGCTTGTTATCTATATCTCTTTTTAATGTCTTTCCAACAATCTTAGAAGTTGCCCTGGTCTTTGTGATTCTTTGGCAGGCATTCAATATTTGGTTTGGTGTTGTCGCTCTGGCGATTGTTGTGACCTATGTGATGTTCACAAGCTATACAACTGAGTGGAGATTGAGGTTTAGACGCGAGGCTAATTTGCTCGACAATAAAGCTAGTACCAGAGCAGTTGACAGTCTTCTAAACTATGAAACGGTAAAGACGTTTTGTAATGAAGATCTTGAGATCCGTGAATATGACCGTGTCATGGGTCAATGCGAGACAGCGGATGTCCGTAACCGGTCTTCGCTTGCTTTGATGAATGTTGGGCAAGCCTTAATTATTGCAATCGGACTTACTATTCTCATGGCGATGGCTGCATCGGGGCGAGTTGCGGGAGAAATGACTGTCGGAGATTTCACACTGATTAATCTTTACATGATACAGCTTTCCCAGCCGCTTAATTTCTTTGGGTTTGTTTATCGTAATATCAAGCAGGCATTAGTAGATATTGAGAAGATGTTTGATCTCATGGAAGAGCGTCCCGAAATCAGCGACAAACAGGGCGCTCAGGCACTAAGTGTTGTTAGGGGTGAAGTATCATTCGAGAAAGTGAGCTTCGCATATGATCAACGTCGGCCTATATTGAAGAATGTATCGTTTAATGTTCCTGCGGGAAAAATGGTAGCACTAGTTGGGGAAACTGGCTCAGGTAAGTCAACTATCGGGCGGTTGATTTTTCGTTACTACGATGTTGATCGTGGGCGTATTATTATTGACGGACAAGATATCCGCGACGTTAGCCAGCATAGCGTTCGCGCGTCTATAGGCATAGTACCGCAAGATACAGTGCTCTTTAACGATACTATCGGCTATAATATTTCTTATGCCCAGCCCGATGCATCTAGTGAGCAGGTCATACATGCTGCACAGCTCGCGCATATAAATGAATTTATCAAATCACTGCCTGATGGATATCAAACTATTGTTGGTGAGCGAGGTCTGAAATTATCAGGTGGTGAAAAGCAACGGGTCGCTATTGCCCGAGTTATTCTTAAAGGTGCGCCGATTCTTCTTTTTGATGAGGCCACATCGGCTCTAGATACCCATACTGAAAAAGAGATTCAGGACAACTTACGTGAAATAAGTACCGGGCGCACAACACTGGTGATTGCTCACCGCCTCTCAACAATTGTTAATGCAGATGAAATCTTGGTTCTGGGCCGAGGAGAGATTTTGGAACGAGGTACTCACGATGCTTTGCTTGAACGGGGAGGCTTATATGCCTCCGCTTGGATTAAGCAGCAAAAGTCTATGTCACAAAACAAGCAGGCATCTGAAGACAAATTCATCACTTATTAAATTGCTGATTAATCAATGGTAAAGCATAAAAAATTCGGTAAATTGGTCTGTAGTAATGGAAATAGAGGTGAGAAAATATTTCTGTGTCTGATTTTGACTTTGCTCCCAAAATCGTAGTTGACGGACGAGTGATTGGTGCTGGCGAATCGCCTTTTATAATTGCAGAGCTGTCAGCCAATCATGGTGGCAGTATTGAGCGGGCTCTTCGCATTATCGATGGTGCTGCTGAGGCCGGTGTGGATGCTATCAAGTTCCAAGCCTACACACCCGATGATCTGACTTTGGATACTGAAAAACCGGGGTTTATTATCGAAGGCAATAACCCCTGGAAGGGTCGACGTTTGTACGAGCTCTATGCTGACGCAGCAACACCTTATGATTGGTTTCCTAAACTTTATTCCCGTGCGCGGGAACGAGGCATCATTCCCTTCACTACACCGTTTGGGGCTGGAGCAATTGAAATGCTCGAAGCTTTGGATACGCCGGCCTATAAAATCGCTTCTTTTGAGGCCGTTGATCATGAATTGATGAGGGCGTGCGCGGAGACAGGAAAGCCAATTCTGATGTCTACAGGCATGTGTGATAAAACAGAAATTGCCGAGGCATTGCATACCTTGCAAAGCTCCGGTGCAAGCGAAGTAGGAATTTTTCGGTGTAATAGCGGCTACCCTGCTGAGCTTGACGAAGCTAATCTTATTGCACTGACAGACATGATACAAACTTTCGAATTGCCCATTGGTTACTCGGATCATACTTTGGGATTATCGGCTTCTGTGGCGGCCTGTGCTCTAGGAGCTAGTATGATCGAAAAGCATGTTATTGATGCTTCTGAACCAGCTACAGCTGACAGCAGTTTTTCAATAACTCCCGAACAATTGGAGCAACTTGTATTGATGTGCCGTGATGCTGCTATTGCAAGGGGTGAAGTGACCTATGGTCCATCTAAGAAGGAAAAGGATTCCTTAAGTTTTCGGCGCTCTTTGTATGCGTGCCGAGACATTGCTGTTGGGGAAAAAATTACTAAAGAAAATGTGAGGTGTGTTCGTCCAGGTTTCGGACTTCATCCTAGGCATTTTCCAGATGTTCTTGGGCGAGCCGCGCGTCGTGCTATCTCTGCTGGTGACCCGCTTTCTTTGGATGCTTTAAAATGAGCCGCACTGTGCCGCTACGAACAGTTGCACTGGTCGGCCGTGATTGGGGTTTGGCTCTGCTAAGGGATGGGTTGATGAATAA
Organism: Fidelibacterota bacterium; assembly: GCA_002712165.1. Classification (GTDB taxonomy): domain Bacteria; phylum Pseudomonadota; class Alphaproteobacteria; order Rhodospirillales; family Rhodospirillaceae; genus UBA11612. The sequence goes on along the minus strand of PASS01000078.1, from coordinate 1,717 downwards.
TGATCTCATTGATCTTGTGAGCGTTTTTACCCACGGAAGGCTTCCCAAGGCAGAGGGAGGGGGGGCACGTCCCGAGTTGCCAGAGTATGAATCTATTTGCGCTGCTAGAAATATAACGCTGACTGTTCTTGATGGGCCGGATGCTAAACAGTTGGAAAAAATTTTGCCTGAAAACTTGGACCTCTTGATTGTTCTTTCCTGGAGATTCATCCTCAGTCCCGAATCCCTTCGACGTCCGAAGGTCGCGAGCATAAATTTACACCGAGGTGCATTGCCAGAGTTCGCAGGATCGGAACCGGTGCGTCGAGCTATTGAAGCTGGGGCAACGCGAACAGCAATCACAGCGCATAAGATGGTTGAAAAAGTCGATATGGGTCCGGAGATTGCACGTGTTTGGCTTGATGTGCCACCACTACCTCCGAAAACTTCAAGTGCCGCCCACGCTGAAATCGTAAAGAAGCGTTTATTAAGTCTTTATGCTCCGCTGGCGCGTTTAGCTATAAAGTCAATAGCTGCGTGAGTTTTGATCCGGCAACCAACGTTAACCAAGAACACTGCTGAACCAGATCACGCGACCTTCGATAATTATCTCATTATCTGATAGTGTAAATTCTGATCCATAATTTCTATTATCGCTTCTGACGATTAGAAAATTCGAGCTAGGTTGGCGTACAAGACGTTTGATCATTAATTCATCATTGGTCGAATAACGGATTACGTACATGCCATCTCGCACCCAGCGGCGCACTGAAAGGTCAACTAGGACATGATCGCCGTCATGCAAAGTGTCTCGCATCGAATCACCTGCCATACTTAAAATCACAAGGTTAGAGGGTGGCTCAGCATTGGAAATGCTCTTGACCCAGTCCTTACGAAAGATGTTATGAGAAACTGGTTCGATGCTTTCGGCTTTTAGTGCTCCTAGGTCGACCAAGCTCCGTGCTTCGTAGACCGGAACAAAGCAATAGGTTTCGCCATTAAGACAAAAATAAGTGCCGTGCACTTTGAATTTAGATGCATTCTCGTCTTGAATGTTTTGTGTATCGGAGGGCAAAGCTTTGCCAAAATTATTCTTACCTTGAGTGGTTTTGGGGAAACGAGCGTTACCAACTCCGAGTCTCAGCCAATCAAGAGGGACGCCCAGGGTTTCAGCTAATTCAACTATATAGCGAGGTGTCTTAACCTTACCTGACTCTAGTTGGTCGATAGATTGCTGTTTGATATTGAGTCGTCTAGCTAGTTCAGCTTGGCTCCAGCGCAGAGACAAACGGTGTTGGCGGACGCGTGAACCCAGTGTCATGGTTGTCACTACCTATTAGTTTTCGTTGCTTGCTGAATTATTGGACACCATACCCGAGCTTAGATATTTAACAAAAATAATTGTTAATAAACAAATAAAAGTGTTTTCAAGCACCAAATACAATGTATTAATCAATTAAAAATTGTATTTAGGCAATTTATATTCATATTTTGAATGTGGGCTAGATTTGGAACACATTTTTAATAATCCCTACATAAACTGTAGCTTCGAGGTATCTGGGATTCCGGCTGCTCGTGCTTTTGCGTGAGTGGTGCGTTAACATGTTCCGGAAAAACAATATAACGCCCAAATAACTGGGCGATTAGGGAGACGCAGCGTTTATGGCCCAAGAGACAAATAGTAAGGGTACTCCGTCCGTTGAAACCGATCATGGTTCCGGGCAGCCTCCGAAACGTC
>PASS01000077.1 GCA_002712165.1 Fidelibacterota bacterium | reverse complement strand
TGATAATTGTTAGCGAGGCGACGCCTTGTTTCTGTTGGGGAGATAAACCGTATGCTCAGGACTTTATTTTTGTTAGCAGCTGTTGTTGGAACTTCTATAACCTTTCTAGCTGCGTGCTCCGAATATGCTCCTCAGGACTGGAGCGAACCCGCCGGTCGAGATTGGCCTATGATCGCCGGCGACTGGGGTAGTACTCGGTTTTCTACTCTTGATGAAGTCAATATTGGCAATGTGAGTAAATTGGGCGGCGCATGGTTTCGTGAATTTGATCGCGCATCTCCTCGCGGTACTCCAGTAGTTTATGATGGGCGCATGTTTGTTACTGCTGCTCAGGAAGTCTACGCGCTTAATCCTATGACTGGTGATACATTATGGGTTCACCGGCTCCAGGTTGGAACGCATGGCCTTTATAAAGGAGTAGCTGTTGGGGAGGGACTAGTATTTGTCGGATTAGCAGACTCAACGGTTGTAGCCTTGAGGCAAGATACTGGAAAGCTAGTTTGGACAAGTCTGGTAGGTGATGAAGATGCCGATGTGCGCGACCGTATCTATCCCAAGGATGGCCAAATGGTTTCAGCTGCACCAACTTACATTAGCGGGTTAGTCATCGCTGGTCTTGCTATAGGCGACTACGGTATTCAAGGCCGTTTGCTCGCATTAGATGCGAAAACCGGTGAAAAAGTCTGGCGCTTTAATGCTGTGCCTGATGAAGGTGAGGCGGGGTATGAAACTTGGCCTCAGGATCATGACGACTGGAAGCCCGGTGGCGCTGGAGTCTGGATGAGCGCAGCAGCGGATCCAGAATTAGGAGTGTTATATATCGGTATCGGTAATCCAATTCCTCAATGGGGTGGCGAAGCGCGAGAGGGCGACAATTTATTTAGTAACTCGATTGTTGCACTTGATATCAAAACCGGGGAATACCGCTGGCACTATCAAGTTACCCGTCATGATATCTGGGAAGCCGATCTGGGTACGCCCCTCATTCTCTACGAAGCAATTGTTGATGGTAAAAAGCGAGCAGCCGTTGCAGCAATGACTACCTACGGCTACTTATTTCTATTCGATCGTATTACCGGCGAACCTATTTGGCCGATTGAGGAACGTCCAGTCCCTCAGAATGCACGGCTGCACACTGCTGCAACACAGCCATTTCCATTGGGTGCTGACCGAATTGGACCGGACTGTGTACCAGAAGGCAGCGTACCTGAGGGTTTTTTGCGCCTCTGTCACTACGACCCAATTGATTACGATATGCCGAATGCGATGTATCCTATGATGACTATGCGTGCAGCACCTATGGCTTACAGCCCAAAATCAAAACGTTTTTATGGTACCGGCGCTGTATGGCCGTCTTGGGTGGTGCGAGGTGAAGATCCTTGGTTTTTTGTGGCAGTACCAAGTGTGCCTGGTATGAAATTTTCAGGAATTCTTGCGTCTGTTGACCCTCAAACAAACTCAATTGTCTGGGAAAAAAATGTACCGTTCCGTACCCAGCATAATGGCAGTGGTTTTACTGCTACCGCTGGAGGCCTCTTATTTAATGGCAATACTGATGGAATATTTGAGGCTTACGAAGCGGAAACTGGAGAGGTGCTGTGGCAGTTTCAAACTGGCGCAAGTGTGAACCAGCCACCTGCAATCTATGAAGCCGACGGAGCTCAGTATGTATCCGTTATATCCACCAAAGGCGTTTGGGCCTTCAAGCTAAACGGTTCTCTTGTAGAACATCCTGCGCCTCCAATACCGCCAGAAGGCATTTTTGGTATGCGGGGTCGTGTTGTATCGACTAATGATATTTCAATCTCTTCTATTGTAAAAGATAGCGGCTGGATTGAACGCGTACGTGAACGATTTGATGAATACGCCTTTGCTCCAGTGCGTGCAGGTGTAAAAAAGGGATTACCAGTAACTTGGACAAATAACGGAAAGAAAATCCACACGATCAGTGCGCTCGATGGATCTTGGACCACTGGCCCCATTGCACCAGGTAAGTCTGCAACATTAACCTTCAATGAGCCTGGCCGCCATACGTATATCTGTGATGAATATAAATGGTCTTATGGAGAGTTGATCGTAGGGGATTAAATAGGTAGTTCTCAAATTATTGGTTTTTGCTCTAAAGTTTTTTAACGTTGTAGCCTAGAACAAGACGAATAGCTAAGAAGGCTATGGTTTCAGCTTATAGCCCGTTTTAAAAATAAAGGCGATAATTGCCATACAAAGGGCTAGAAAAGCCAGAGTTACAAAAAGACTTACCCACACGCTTATGTCGGCCGAGTCATAAAAACTCCAGCGAAACCCATTTACCAAATAAACGACCGGGTTAAATAGTGAAATTGTACGCCAAATACCAGGTAGTAGGTCGATAGAATAAAACGCGCCGCCTAAAAAAGTAAGTGGCGTTATTATCAGTGTTGGTACCATAGAAAGCTGTTCGAAATTACTAGCCCAAATACCTAGAATAAATCCGAACAAGCAGAAAGTGGTGGCAATCAATATCATAAAAATCATCATCCAAATGGGATGTTGAATTTTAAGTTCGACGAAGAAAGAGGCTGTGGCTAGCATTATCAGCCCTAAAATAACAGATTTTGTCGCTGCCGCACCTACATAGGCAAGCACTGCCTCGGCATAAGAAATCGGTGCCGAGAGAAGTTCGTACACAGTGCCATTAAATTTGGGAAAATAGATACCGAACGAGCCATTGAATATGCTCTGAATCAGTAATGTCATCATAATTAAACCAGGCACTATGAATGCGCCGTAATTGATACCATCCATCTCTTGGATGCGTGATCCGATGGCCGCGCCGAACACCACAAAGTACAGGGTAGTCGTTAAAACAGGTGCCACCACGCTCTGCCATGCAGTTCTCTTGAAGCGCCCCATCTCAAATTTATATACGGCCCACACACCGTGGTGATTAAAATTACCCGGTGTCATGATATTTCTCCCACGCCGTTGTTCTTTTTTTCATGTCTATTTTCATGTACCAGGCTCACGAAAACCTCTTCCAAAGAACTTTGTGTTGTGTGGAGATCACGGAAGTTAATTCCTAATTTTGACATGGTTTGCAACAAGGATGAGATACCTGTGCGTTCAGCATTGATATCGAAAGTGTATTGCAACTCATGTCCACCATCTTTTAATTCTAAATTCCAGTCGCTTAGCTCTGGGGGTACGGAGATCATAGCCTCCTGCATACTCAAGGTGAGTTGCTTTTTACCCAGCTTTTTCATTAGCGCTTTTGTTTCATTTACGGCTATCAATTCGCCTTTAGAGATTACTCCCACACGGTCAGCCATTTCCTCAGCCTCTTCGATGTAGTGGGTAGTAAGAATGATGGTTACGCCGCTGTTTTTGAGACCCTGCAGCATCTCCCACATGTCACGGCGTAATTCCACATCTACACCTGCCGTGGGCTCATCGAGGAACAAGATTTCAGGCTCATGAGACAGGGCTTTGGCTATCATCACCCGGCGCTTCATGCCACCAGACAGCTGAATGAGTAGACTGTTGCGTTTATCCCATAAAGAGAGATCCCGCAGCACTTTTTCCACATAGCCTGGATTTTTTGGACGGCCGAATAAACCTCGGCTAAAAGTAACTGTATTCCATACCGTTTCGAAAGCATCGGTGGTCAGCTCTTGGGGTACCAAGCCAATCTTGAAGCGGGTTTTACGGTAGTCCCGTATAATATCGTACCCACTTGCGGTAACTAAGCCGCTTGATGGGTTCACTAGTCCGCAGACAATAGCAATCAGAGTGGTTTTACCTGCACCATTAGGGCCAAGGAGAGCAAAAATTTCCCCCTTTTCAATATCAAGGGTTACGCCTTTTAGCGCTCGAAGTCCCGATGCATAGGTCTTGGTCAGATTGGTAATAGAAATTATTGGTGGCATGAATCGGATACACATTGAATGAGCGCGGTAGGTGCACTCTTAATGTCCTGTCAGGTCAAGAAACGAATTTAGTTGGCACTCTCATTATTGGCTCAGCGGTTTCCAATCACGAGCCATTTTTTGCGCCTCTGCAATTTGATCTCGGGACATGAGCCCTGCAACATCCTGCCGAGCTTGAAGGGCGATAGCTCTGAGTTCTTTTTCGGAAACGGATGTTACTGGGCCTGCTGCGGCTAAATTGAACCACATATGTGCCAGAACATAGTCTTGTGGAACGTTACGACCATCTTTGTAAGCTTTTCCAAGAAGGGTCTGTGCGTTGACATCTCCTTGTTCGGCTAGCCGGCGCGTGTTTCTGAAGGCTTCAGTTTTTACATCTCGCTCTGCAATACTCACGGCTTGATAATTAGGTTGAGTAGATTCCGTATTAAGAACTTGCGTCTTTAACGTACCTTCGGATTTGTAACCCTGAAGCTGATAGTTCTCAATGCACTTGAGCAGTCTAGTCTCAGCGGATGGACCCATTCGGGATTCTGCATTAGACGCTCCGAAGCGTTCTTCCAAAAACAGTCCTATTGGAGCCTTAGCTGAAAAAGGACCACATTTGACGCGATCATTGGCCTCATTCAAAAGGTAGACAACGTTTTTTTCGCCAGCACAGCCGCCAAGAAAACTAGCGGCAAGCAACAAAATTTTCACTGTCCTCATAGTCAGCCCTATAATTCTAAAACCAGCTTATTGGAAAATGAGTAGTTTTTTAGCGCAGTGCCTGCAAAATACTAACGTAGTTGGCAACACCTGCGCCTCCCATATTGAAGATTCCGGCTAGCTCGGCGTCTTTTATCTGAATATCACCAGCTTCGCCTCGTACTTGCATGGCTTGCAATACATGCATTGATACTCCGGTCGCACCAATTGGGTGGCCTTTCGCCTTCAAACCACCGGATGCATTTATCGGTAACTTACCATCCTTGTAAACCCAGCCTTCTTCTATAGCTTTATAGCCTTCGCCACTCTTTGTTAGGCCCATAGCTTCGTATTCCATCAATTCTGCTAAAGTAAAGCAGTCGTGTGTCTCCACAACATCTAAGTCGGACAACTTAAGATTGGCATTATCTAGACCTTTCGACCATGCTTGTTGCGCACCTTCAAGGCTTGTCATATCACGACGGCTCATAGGTAAATAATCGTTCACTTGAGCCATGCCGCGCACTGCAACCGCTTTTTTTGTGGTTAAAGCTATATCGCTATCAGCGATTACAGCTGCCACCACACCATCAGAAATTAGCGAACAATCAGTGCGGCGAAGAGGCCCGGCTACTAAGGGGTTTTTTTCAGAAACATCGCGGCAGAACTCCAAGGTGAGAGTTTTTTGCATCTGTGCCAGAGGGTTACCCATAGCGTTGTCATGATTCTTTACGGCAATTTTAGCGAGAGTCTCAGATCGATTACCATACTTCTGGAAATAGGAATTAGCGATTTGGCCAAACACACCTGTAAAGCCTCCTTTAATACCAGATTCTTCTTCGACATAACATGCGTGCAGTAAGTTGTTGCCCGCTTGCACTGAATCGAGATGCGTCATTTTCTCGACGCCGACAACCAATGAAACTTTGCTATTGCGTGACTTGATCGAATTTACAGCAGCATGGACTGCTGCACTACCAGTAGCGCAGGCATTTTCAACACGTGTTGAACGTTTAAAACGAAGATCTGAATCTGCCGATAGGATTAAAGAGGCTGCGAAGTCTTGTTCGGAAAAACCCGAGTTAAAGTGGCCAATAAACATATCATCTACATCAGCTGCCTCGATACCTGCATCTTCTAAAGCTCTACGGGCTGCCGTGATGATCAACTGCTCAAGACTTTTGTCGTGGAGCTTTCCAAATTTGGAATGATACCAACCTATCAAACACGCAGTCATAGCTAATACTCCTAGACATAAAATTAAGAGCGTTATGCTCTCTTTGTATTACCGTTAGCTGATTGCCAAAAATCGATTTACTCTATATTGCTCCATTCCAAGTAAATGCGACAGGAATACGCACAGCGGGAGGGTATGGTGATGCAATACTACGCCTCGGGATCCCAGATTCCTGAAGCTTTCTCCACACGATCGCGCACATTTTTTTGCTGATCTAGTAAAGCAAGTGGAACACGAGAGCCAAAGCCATCAAATAAATTCTTCTGATCGTCAATTTCACGGAGTGCCGATTCTCGATCAACTTTCATCAGTTCACTAAATTCTTCCGCATGAAAGCCTAAACCACTCCAGTTTAAATCTGAATACTTAGGCATATATCCAAACGGACTCTCTATTGCGTTTGCACGGCCACGAATGCGTTCGATAATCCACGCGAGTGGGCGTATGTTTTGACCAAAACCTGGCCAGATGAATTTTCCATTCTTATCCTTGCGAAACCAGTTGACTCTGAAAATTAAAGGAGGCTCTTTCACTTTATTCTCTATGCTTAACCAATGACCCCAGTAGTCGGCCATGTTGTAGCCACAGAAAGGCAGCATCGCCATTGGATCACGTCGCACAGCGGCTTGATTTTCTGCAGCAGCTGTCGCTTCTGAACCCATGGTAGCAGCAAGATAGACGCCGTGATTCCAACTGTAGGACTGGAAAACTAGCGGAAAAGTATGACTCATTCTGCCGCCAAATATGAAGGCACTGATAGGCACGCCCTTAGGGTCATCCCAGGCCGGGTCCAATGTAGGGCAACTGCTGGCCGGAGCTGTGAATCGAGCATTTGGGTGGGCAGCCGGTCGGTTACAATCCGGCGTCCATTCGTTGCCTTGCCAATCTATCAGATGCGCGGGCGCTTCATCGGTCATACCCTCCCACCAAATGTCACCATCATCGGTCAGTGCTACATTGGTGAAAATAGTATTGCTTTTGACCAATTTCATGGCGTTAGGATTTGTTTTATCCGATGTGCCGGGTGCAACACCAAAGTAGCCGAACTCTGGATTGATGGCGCGTAATTGACCATCAGCTGTGGGCTTAATCCATGCTATATCGTCGCCTACTGTCCAAGCTTTCCAGCCCTCAAAACCTTCTGGTGGTATGATCATTGCTAAATTTGTTTTACCACACGCGCTCGGGAATGCTGCGCCGATGTATGTTTTTTCACCTTGTGGGGATTCGAGACCGAGTAGCAGCATATGCTCGGCTAACCATCCTTCCTCGCGGGCCATGACGGATGCAATGCGCAGCGCAAAGCACTTCTTGCCAAGGAGTGCGTTGCCGCCATAGCCACTACCGTAAGACCATATTTCTCGATCTTCCGGGAATTGAACGATATACTTTTTATCTGGATTACAGGGCCACGCTACGTCTTTTTGACCGGGCTCTAAGGGTGCCCCTACAGAATGAATACACGGTACAAAGTCGCTACTATCGCCGAGGATGTCTAGTACTTGGCTACCCATTCGCGTCATGATCCGCATGTTCACGGCTGCATATGCAGAATCGGTTATCTGTACGCCGATATGAGCGATGTCGGACCCCAAGGGCCCCATACTGAACGGAACAATATACATTGTACGCCCACGCATACATCCTTTAAATATCTGCTGCAGGGTCTCTTTCATTTCAACAGGATCGGACCAATTGTTTGTTGGTCCGGCATCTTCTTTGGATTTGCTGCATATGAATGTTCGGTGCTCAACACGGGCTACGTCTCCTGGGTGAGAGCGGCATAAATAAGAACCAGGGCGTTTCTTTTCATTCAGCTTTATGAAGGTACCGGCGTGAACCATTTCTTCACAAAGGAGATCATATTCTTCCTTGCTTCCATCGCACCAATGGACTTGATCCGGCTGGCATAAGGCGACCATTTCATCTACTAGAGAATTCAGTCGAGTATTGCTTGTATTTTGTATGTGTACGTTGGTCTTGAGCATCTTTGGTTTTAATCCCGTGCGGAGGCCAGAGTTTGGCCTATCACAATTTTCTACAGTTGCAGGTTGCCCCGCAGACCCTTGAGCGCATGTCTTTCGCACTACGAGAGAGACGGTGCAAGCAAGGATTTAGAGTCGATAAAAGTTGCTGCTACTAAGTCGGTATGTGCTTCTCAATTTTCTGATTCATATTCCCTAGGTCGGACATATTGTTGCGTCGCACACGGTTATCCACAGCACTTATTCTCTATGAAATAGGGTATTAGCCGTTGCTATGTCTCAATCAGCAGTATTCCTGAAAAGTTAAGGAAAACAGATCTAGCCTAGAGGGCAGTGCCACCCCGTTCTCCGGTGCGTATACGCACTACCTCGCTCACAGGTGAAACAAATATTTTGCCATCGCCGATCTTACCACTTTGTGCGGCTTGAGAAATTCTTTCTATGGCGGCCTCAACTTGGTTATCTTCAAGCACAACGTCTATTTTTACTTTTGGCAGCAAGTCGACGACGTATTCAGCACCCCTGTATAATTCTGTATGGCCTTTTTGGCGGCCAAATCCCTTTACTTCATGAACTGTAAGACCTTGTATACCGAGTTCATTGAGTGCTTTCTTCACTTCATCAAGTTTGAATGGACGTATTATCGCTTCTATTTTTTGCATTATTTTATCTCCCTTAAATGCGGAGAGCGCCTCACCGCAGTAGAGTCCGTAGATTTGGTATGGGGCAACAAGCTATAGCCCTTTGAATTAAATTTATACGATCATAAAGGGCCGCCCGATCTTGTGTCACCTTTATCTAATAATGCCTTTTTCCAGCAGTGTTATTGCAGATATCCACAGCCTTTATTATGCACACTTATTGCACACCTATATTTTTATTGTTTAAAATATGTGCATGTTTTGAATGCGGCGCAATATAGTCATATTATCTGCGTGTTGCCAAAAAACATATAATCCATTGTTATAAAATAATAATAAGTGGATTTCAAGCCACAATTATTGCACCGCAAAAATTGTGGCACATTTCTTGCCATTATGTATGGGCACTAGTTCGGATCTTTTAACAAGCACTCATGGGAGTATTCACGTGAAAACAAATCTACTCAGTTACTTCGCAGCAGCGATCGTCTTTGGTATGCCCAGCATTGCTGCATCTCAAGATATGATATTGCCCGGCGAATTTTCAGGAAATGTGTCCGTCGGAACGGATTATGTATTCCGCGGCTACAGTCAAACACTTGCGGAGCCAACACTGCAGGGCGGTCTAGATTGGGATAGCGGCTTTGGCATTTATGCTGGTATGTGGGGGTCAAATGTCAATTTTGGCGACGCGGATAACGCGCACGTTGAAATGGACTTCTATGCAGGCTACGCCGGTGAGGTTGACGCGTTCTCTTACGATGTTGGGTTTCTTTATTACATGTACCCCGGCGCCTCGAATACTCTCAAGTATGACTTTTGGGAACTGTACGGATCTGTTGGCTATGATTTTGGTCCGGCAGCTGTTTCTGCAGGTTTAGCTTGGACCCCTGATAATTTCGGCGGCACTAATGATGCGCTTTACTACAGCGCTGGTATCAGCGTGCCAGTTGCGGATGTCCTCAGTTTTGATGCCAACATTGGATACTATGATTTTACCGGTGGCGGAAACTTCGCAGACTGGAACATTGGCACCACGCTCAACGTATATGATGTGTTTGATGCCGACCTCCGATATTACGATACGGACGTTTCTGCAGGTTGTGTAAGCTCCTGTGAATCGCGAGTTGTATTTAGTATTTCTCGCAGTTTCTAACTGAGTGCTGTTCGGTTGTAGGAATATAACGAGAAGACTGTAGTAATTCATAAAAATTAGAAGGCAGAACATGAAACTAATTATTGCTGTTATTAAACCAGGCAAGCTCGAAGAAGTTAGAGCTGCGCTAATTAGTACCGGAGCGCAGGGAATGACTGTAACCGAAGTTAGAGGGTTTGGTCGCCAGAAGGGTCATACCGAACTTTATAGAGGAGCGGAATATGCGGTGGAATACCTGCCCAAAGTCAAAATAGAACTTGTCGTAGACGATAGCGATTCAACAAAAGCTGTTGAGGCTATAACCCAAGCAGCGAATGTTGGCGCTATCGGCGACGGTAAGGTTTTTGTCCTTCCTGTTGAACATGCTGTACGAATTCGCACCGGCGAAACCGGTGTCGATGGACTATAATTTTAGAAGTGGTAACAATTTTAGAAATGGTAACAAGAGATAAATAATGAAAAATTTAAAATACCAAACTATTGCGTTAGTAATTATCTGCATTTCTGCAGTAATGCAGAGCTCACCTGCTGCAGCTGAAGTTTCGGGAGAGTCTGCATTTGTATTTAATACATTCTCTTTTCTAATTCATGGTGTCCTCGTGATGTTCATGGCTGCGGGATTTTCCATGTTAGAATCAGGGCTAGTTCGTTCGAAGAATACCGCAGCTATTTGCTTAAAGAATATAACTTTATATTCAATGGCAGGGATCATGTTCTACCTCATCGGTTACAACATAATGTACGTCGATGTTGGAAGCTACATGGGCACATTTAGCTTTCTTTATAACTCATCGGGCGCTGAGTTAGATTTAATCAATGCAGATGAACCTACTGATGGAATGGTCGAGGCAGTCGTTGGCAATGGTTATTCAGTTATGTCTGACTGGTTTTTTCAAATGGTTTTTGTTGCTACTACTGCATCGATCGTTTCGGGCACAATTGCTGAGCGTATGAAAATATGGCCGTTTATGATTTTCGTAGTTATTCTTGCGGCCTTTCTGTATCCGATCCAGGCGTCTTGGACTTGGGGTGGCGGATTTTTGTCAGAAATGGGTTTTTCTGATTTTGCTGGCTCAACACTTGTGCACTCTTGTGGAGGTTGGGCAGCGCTTGTCGGGGCCATCATTCTAGGTGCTCGTAAGGGCAAATATGAGGGCGGTAATGTGCATCCAATGCCTGGTGCTAATCTTCCATTGGCGACTTTAGGAACCTTTGTCCTGTGGTTTGGCTGGTTCGGTTTTAATGGCGGATCTCAGCTGGCTTTGGGTAGTGCCTTAGATGCTGCGGCAATTGCGATTGTTTACGTGAACACTAATCTTGCGGCAGCAGCCGGTGTGGTGACTGCGATGATTCTGACTCAGTTACTTTACGGGAAGATAGATCTTACTATGTGTCTTAACGGTGCATTAGCGGGACTTGTTGCCATTACAGCTGGTCCAGATCTTCAAAACCATCTTATTGCAATCATTGTTGGTTCTATTGGCGCTATGTTGGCAATTTTCACGGTGCCATTACTGGATAAGTTGAAGATTGATGATGTTGTAGGTGCAATACCTGTCCATCTTGTGGCTGGAATATGGGGCACACTTGCGGTCGGTATTTTTGGTGGCGGCAGTTTTCTAATTCAACTGACTGGCGTCGCGGTCGTCGCAATTTTCATGATTGTGACTAGTGCGATTGTATGGAGTGCACTGAAGTTTACGATTGGTCTTCGTATCGGTGATGAAGAGGAAGAACTTGGAGTTGATAAATCAGAACTGGGCCTAGAGGCATATCCTGAATTCGGACAAGGGCTTCGCTAAAACTCTTTAATCTGGTACAAAATTAAATATAATTATGCCTAGCCACTTTGGTGGCTAGGCATTTTTTTTAATCATCTGATTTAATTACAGGTGTGTTCAGGAAATATTGTGCACCTGAATGAAGGGGGAGCGTGACTCCTATCAGAGCAGTCTTGGTGCTGACCATGGCGCCAGCCGCGCTACCAAGACGAGTATATTCCAGGCCATTCATAATTTTATCTAGAATGTAGAGAATTTCTTGTGAAGAAACTGTAGTTGAAGATACAAGCATTGCTGTTATGCCTATAGTAGAAACAGGCTGTCGTTGACCAGGATAAGTACGCGCGGGGATTGTTAGAGCTACATAGTTTGACTCTCCTGATGTCATTAGTGCTATTGCGTCGCCATCAAGTGAGATTATGCGCGCATTGTTCTTGGCCATAAAGTTACGCACGGAGCTTGAAGGTTTATCAGCCGTCAAAATCACAGCTTCGACCTCTTTAGAAGCTAGTGCGGCAAGGGCATCTTCTAGTGGTAGAGTGAGAGAGTTCTTAGCTAGATTAGAAAATGGTACGCGATGAGCACGAAGAACATCTCTGGCTTCCGTTTGGCTCAACAAACCTGTTGCACCAATAGCAACAACCTTGTCGACTAAATCGCTAACGGATGCGACTGTGCTATCCACTAATACGAGCACATGTATTGGTTTAGGAAAAAGACTCGCCAAGGCTCTCAGATTTGGACTAGCTCCAATGAGTTCAAATGGCCCCGTGCCTGAGGCAGCAAAAGCAGCCTCATTGCTCTGGATTATAACTGCTCTGGCCTTTCCATCACGCAACATACCAATACTTTCACTGCTACTAGTGGTTGAAATATTTATGAAGTCACCTGCGGTTCCTGATCGCACCGCTTCGGCGAACTTCCAGTAAGTACTGTGTTCCGGTCCACTTGCTAGCGTGAGCCCTTGGCTTGGGCGATAAGGGCGAATAGGGCTATCACCTTTTTCTGGTTCAATTTCGTCATAGATGGAACGCCTTAATGGGTTCCCAAGCGAAACAATCAGCCCACGAGTAGCATTCCACGTCCGTTGCCAAAAGCCTATCTGCTCAGGAGTAGGGCCATCATTCATCGTGGCCTGTTGTTCATAGATGGAACGTCTTAATGGGTTTGCAAGTGAAATAACCGCTTCACGGATAGCAGTCCAGGCTTGTTCAAAAGAACTGATACTGCTCTGTGGGGCCTCAGTATCCGCTGTCGAAATTTGGGGTGCACCGGATAGAATTTTCCACTTACCATTATCGCGAGCATAAATCACCTCTCCACTTATCTTGATAATATCCCCTACTTTATTTCCGTTTGGCTTTATGCCTATTGTTTTCTCGGGCTGTGCACCTAGTACATGTAATAAAGCGGCGACATTTGCTTGTTGCCAATTCCCGAAATCGTAATTCCTTAAGAGTCTTAATTCGGCGGTGAAAGGTACGAGCTCTGTTTCGGATGATAATAATACGGCATATGTTTCTCGATGTTCGATGCTATCAACGTCAAATAGGTCGTTGGCAAATTCTCTTTCAATTAACGTTTGTAAATCATTACTCAGTTCTCCTTCAGGAGGCACTGTGTCACAGGCAGTCAATAATATGGCTAATGCAACTAAATAAAGTCCGACCAAGCGATGTAATGAAAATGTCATTGCCTTACGGCGCCAATTACTGTGGGCATCTGATTTAGCCTAAGTGGGCCTTGAGAAAGGCCCCGCCAATTTGTGCGCCGTTACCATCGATACCGTGTTGCAGACCGGGAATGGCATAAGCTTCAACCGATATGTCGACTGCTTCCAGAGCTATCTTCACCTCTGTCATCGCCTGAACCGGAACTACGGGATCGTCTTCACCGTGTATGAGTGTGACCGGTGGCTTGGTTTTTAGCTCTTTATTAAGTAAGTTTGTACCCACTAGTGCACCTGAGAAACCAAGTATTCCTGCTAGCTGTTCCTTCCTGCGTAAACCTACGTGAAGGGCCATCATGGTGCCTTGAGAAAATCCAAGTAGTACCATGCGCCTAGCCTCTAGGTTATGGTGATCAAGTATTTGGTCCAAGTAATCATTTAGAGCCGGAGCTGCTTTTCTAGCGCCCTCAATCATCCCATTAAAAGTTGCCCCCATACGCTTTGGATCTCGACGAACCAAATCTGGATCAAAGTCTGATAAACCAAACCACTGGTAGGCACCACTCATACCACCTTCCCAACTTTCTGGTGCATTTGGGGAATAAAAAACTGATTCCGGCACAATTTGTGCGAAGAAAGGAGCAAGACCAATCAAATCATTGCCACTTGACCCATAACCGTGCAGCAGGACCACTGCGGCAGTGGCGGGTTTACCGGATGCAGGCTGCAATTGAGGGCCGGAGAGGGCATTTATTTCGGTCATGGTCACACAGTGCTATTTGTTTGTTAAAGGTAAAAGTCTAAACTACCTATGGCTTTTCTTTAATGGCCGCGGTGCATAAGTTGGATAAATATTTGGATACAAGGAATTTGATGCGGTGACCAGCCACTCCTGCAAGCAATCGGCGAAAAAGCCAAATGTCTAACCAAGAGGCTGTCTTATTTGCTAATGACGCATTCTACGCGGCGTTCGCTGAGCGCGATATAGAGGCTATGGCTCGCGTCTGGTCTCAGAATAATCCAATAAGTTGCACGCATCCAGGATGGCAAACGCTAGAGGGGCACGAAGAAGTTATGGAAAGCTGGACTGCTATATTGTCGAATCCGGAATCGCCATTAATTGTTTGCAGAGCGCGCCGTGCAGCGATCTACGGTGATATGGCTATTGTTACCTGCGTCGAAGAAATTAGCACCCAAAGTAATGAGCATGAATTCTTAGCTGCAACAAATGTGTTCGTGCGATCTGGTAGGGTGTGGACCATGGTTCACCATCAGGCAGGGCCAGTTCATGTGGATCCTAACGTTTTTGAGGATGATGACGAGGACCAACCGCAAGCGATTAACTGAAAACTTATGACGGCGGCTCAAATTTCGGAATCTGGTTCGTCTTTAGATCTGTCTTGTTGAGAATCAGAAGATTGGGGAGCCTCTTGCAAGAAGGCAGGTGTAAATCCGCCGAATGCTAAGACATCATCTTCAATATTCATTTCCGCAATACCGTGCGGATTACGGCGCGTCTTGCGTGTACTTTCATCAGGACTCCGCCTGTCTTTATCCTTTTTCTTAAATGATTGATCTGCAGAACTGTTTTTAGAGTCCTGTTCCTTGGGTGGTGGTTTTGCTGTCCTAATTGAGTCAGATATGTTGGTAGAGTTATTCGCGGGTATAGTTTTCAATGAAGGGGTATAGATTGCTTGAGTTGTGGGCATTGGTTGAACAACCGGCAGCTCTGTTATGGCAGGCTTTGTTACATTCCTTTTTTTAATTTCACGGTTGTTATAACGGCCCCCACGGCCCTTAACTTGATCTCGTTTGTTGAACTTTTTATCACCACTGGTATCTTTGGCCGATATGGATAGTTCTTCTAGTTCGGCTATGGCTAATGGTGGAATAGATCGCTTCAACATTTTCTCAACAGCGGCTAAAAGCTTTATATCCGCAGGAGACGACAATGTATAGGCATGCCCAGTTTTGCCAGCCCGTCCGGTGCGTCCGATACGATGGATATAATCTTCGGCATTTACTGGCACGTCGAAATTAATAACGTGACTAACGTCGGAAATATCAAGCCCACGCGCTGCGACGTCGGAACAGACCAATAATTTAGCTTCTCCGTTTTTAAATTTGGCCAAAGTTTCGTTACGCTTAGATTGAGGCATATCGCCATGTAAGGCTATGGCATTGAAACCGTGACTAATTAAAGACTTATAAAGTACATCTACATCTTTTTTACGGTTGCAAAAAATAAATGCGTTAAAAATGTCTTTGAATCGCAGTATGCGTCGCAAAGCTTCGCGCTTATCGTCATTTCTAATCGTAAGAACACCCTGCTCAACAGTGGTCGCTGCAGTGGAAGGGAGTGTTACAGCTATTTCTTTGGGGTTCTGAAGGAATTTATCCGCGAGCTTTTTAATTTCCTTATCCATTGTCGCGGAAAAGAATAGCGTTTGGCGAATTTTTGGTAAGAGTCCAACAATACGTTCTACGTCCGGTATAAATCCCATATCGAGCATACGGTCGGCTTCGTCGATTACCAAAATTTTGACATCATTGAGTAGAATCCGGCCCCGTTCGTAAAGGTCTAATAGTCGTCCTGGTGTAGCAATGAGAACATCAACGCCACGCTCCAGTGCTTTTTCCTGGTCGGTGAAGGAGCTCCCTCCGATTAGGAGTGCCATGGAAAGCGTATGATATTTACCGTATTTGGTGAAGTTGTCAGAGATTTGGGCTGCTAGTTCCCGTGTTGGTGCAATGATTAGTGACCGTGGCATGCGTGCTTTAGCACGCCCATCCGAGAGGACATCAATCATTGGCATAGTAAATGCTGCGGTTTTGCCCGTTCCCGTCTGCGCAACGCCAAGCACATCACGCCCCATTAGCACTACGGGGATCGCTTGTTCCTGAATTGGTGTCGGTGTCAGGTATCCGGCGTCTGAAACGGCTTTTAGGGTATCTGGCGTAAGGCCGAGGTCTATAAAATCCATCGTCTCGGAAATTCTTCGTCGCTATCTATTTCGAGGCTGTCTTATTTAGCGTATAGCCAGGCAGCGCTTTGCGACATGTTCACGGTGCCGCATAATAGGTGCTAGATTTTCAGTGTCAACGCTGGAAACTTAGGAAATTCAGAAGGCCTTAGTAGCACTATGTGTCAGTAAACCTATGAAACGTTCTAAACACCTCATTCTATTGCCTGGACTCCTCTGTGACGCATCATTGTGGCGGAATCAAATTAACGCCTTCCGTGATGTGATTGATATAATTGTTGGTGATCTAACAAGATCCGAGACAATGGAGGAGATGGCTCAGCAAATTTTATCTGAAGCGCCGCCTACATTTGCTTTGGCTGGATTGTCTATGGGTGGCTATGTTGCCCAAGAGATCATGCGGCGAGCCCCTCAACGAGTGGAACGCTTAGCTTTCCTAAACACTAATGCGCGGGCTGATAGTGATGAGCAGCGAAGAATAAGAGCCGGATTAATTGATTTAGCTATCATTGGCAAGTTCAAGGGCGTAACGCCTCGTCTGTTGCCCAGCTTGATACATCCGTCGCGAATGGAGGACCCTGCGGTTGCTGGCGTGGTGTTGGAAATGGCCGAGCGGATGGGGCAAGAAGTGTTCAAGCGTCAGCAGAAGGCTATTTTGGGTCGGAAGGATGGTCGCGAGGACCTGAGAGCTATCAGTGTTCCAACTCTAATCCTCTCTGGACGCGATGACTTATTGTGTCCACCCAAGGTACAAGAGGAAATGGCCGAGCTCATAGAGAAAGTGAAGCTCGTTATTATAGATCACTGTGGACACCTTTCACCTCTTGAGCAACCAGACGAAGTACTTGCTGAGCTTAGAGAGTGGTTAGGATATTGTTGAAGACCGGTAGTGTGACTATTCTTGGGGTTTCTCGATATCCAGAAGCTCAACTTTAAATAGAAGAGTGGAGCCTGCTGGGATTGGGCCAGAGTCTCTTTCTCCGTAACCAAGATCAGCAGGAATAGCAAATTGCCATATTTCTCCGAGACTCATCATGGGGACCCCGATTTGCCAGCCTTGGATTACACCGCTTAGCGGGAATGTAGCTGGTTGCCCTCTTGAGTAGGAACTATCGAATACAGTCCCGTTTATAAGTCTTCCTTCATAGTGGACTGTAACCCGGCTGCCCGGTTCGGGCTTAGGTGATTCGCCCTCAGAATTTTTCTCAATAAAATATTGTAAACCCTCTGGGGTCTGACTCCAGCCTTGCCGTTTTACGTTTTCGTTTAAAAAGGCATCTTGTGCAGCACGCCACACGATACGCGGCGGGGGACCTGATTCTAGTGTGCTGTCAGTAGGTTGTTGTCCCGTGTCAGCGTTCGTCATCGATTGTGACTCTTCTGTCGCGGACGGAGATTTCTCTTTCGCTTGCTGACTGAGATATAGTACTACGGCTGCTATGAGGACTACGGTCACCAGTACGCCAACGCCCAGACTGAATTTCATTTTAATTAAATCCCTCGAATTAAGAGCTGATATTCTGATACTTTACCAATGGTACACTAGAAACTCACAAGTTCAATGCGTGCGCCGTCTGGGTCAAGAACAAAAACGACCTCTGGGCCCGGTTTTTCCGGTGTGCCTTCAACGGTACGTGATTTCTCAAGGACGCTGCCTCCAAGACGTCGTACATTAGATAAAACTTGATCGAGGTCACGCACTCGGAGCGCAATATCACCCCATCCAGGGTAAATTACGGGTAGTTGCCTCGCCGGACCGTTGTATTTGGGTTTATCGAACTGGCGAACCAGAAGGCGGGCATGGCCGAGGCTAAGGATGCGCGCTTTAACTTCCAACGGACTTGGCAATTCATATATGCGAGCTGCCTGTGCATCGGGTTTAATAGGTGGTGATGCTTTAAATCCAAATGCACCAGTGTAGAATCTAGTAGTTCTTTCAATATCAGCGACGTTGATAGCCGTATGAAGCATACTAGCCGGTTGTTGTTCGTCATTAGTTTTAGCCGAGGATCGGGAACCACTCGTTGTCAATCCGATAATCACGGCTACTCCGGATTTTAATGCGCTCGACAGCAGGTAGCGACGGCTGCTTTTCAATGCCAACAATTTTGCCCCAGACATCATTATGCTATCCCCTCAACTTGTCCTTAGTTTAGAATTTAAATCACGCCCACTTGCCTCTGGAAGCCCATCGAAGGTTTGAACGGCTTGTGCTAAATTTATATAGGTCTGATCTGCTATATTGATAACTTATCATGTACTTATGGTAAGGGTTTTAACGGAGACAACTTGAGTTGAATACCATTCACATACTTGTTTATAAATAAAAATTCTTATTATGAGCTGCTTTTAGAATGTGTGATTAGTGTTGTTTGTGGCACTGGATGACGCCCTATTGTACGCCAACCCACTACGATAGTACTCTAGATGTGATTGACTTGACTTGCATAGTTTAGATCCGTTGGTTATAACCTCATCCCGTTTGGCGCAGTCCCACGGGTTTTATCGTCGGTTAGTGCGATCAATAGGTGTGTGTTATGAAAGTTCGTAATTCTCTTAAGTCTGCAAGGACGCGCGACAAAAACTGCAAGATAGTACGCCGCAGGGGGAGGGTTTTCCTGATAAATAAGAAAAACCCGCGCTTTAAGGCGCGGCAAGGCTGAGAGCGTTTATCGCCTCGTCTCATGGGGGGAGAACTACTATCGCGGGATAATAATCCCGCGTTTTTTTTGACTGATCACTCAGTTGCTTTCAAATTTAAAATTTACATTCATCTTTTTGGGATCAGTCTATTTTAGACTTTGTTTGCTTCATCACCTAGCCAAACAACGCGCACCATATTTGTTGAACCAACTTTACCAAAAGGCATGCCCGCTGTAATTACCAAGGCCTGGCCATCCTGGCCAATACCACATTTTTTTGCGCTTTTTACTGCGACATCCCCAATGTCATCTACTTTGTGTATGAAGTTGCCAACCAGGGCATGAACTCCCCATACTAAGCCCATTCTTCTACCAGCCTCTAGATTTGGTGTAACACATAAAATAGGCGCGTCAGGCCGTTCCTGTGCAGCGCGTAAAGTTGTAGAGCCAGATGAAGTGAATGTTATAATTGCGGCTGCACCCAAAGTTTGTGAAATTTGTCTAGCAGCTGCGGTGATCGCGGCTGGAGAGGAGTGTTGGGTCTCCAGGCGTCCTGCGTCCATTAGACTCAGGTAGTGCTCGTCTCCTTCTACCTGACAGATAATCCTATGCATCGTAGCTACAGCACGTACTGGGAACGAGCCCACTGCTGTTTCAGCCGAAAGCATAACCGCATCTGCTCCATCATAAATGGCTGTGGCCACGTCTGAAGCCTCGGCTCGCGTCGGTACTGGCGATTTAATCATGCTGTCAAGCATTTGAGTAGCAACAACCACTGGTTTTCCTTTGGCGCGGCAGGTTCTAATTATGCGCTTTTGTAGCACCGGCACTTGTTCCAAGGGCATCTCAACGCCCAAGTCGCCGCGGGCTACCATGATAGAATCCGACAACTCGACAATAGTATCTAATTGATCAAGGGCGGCCGGCTTTTCCAGCTTTGAGAGTATTCCAGCTCGTTCTCCAACTACTTTGCGTACCTCCACAACATCTTCTGGTCTTTGTACGAAGCTAAGGGCGACCCAATCGATTCCTTGTTCGAGTCCGAATGTTAAATCGGCTTTATCTTTGTCGGTCATTGCTGGAATAGGCAAGGCGACGTCAGGCACATTTACACCTTTGCGGTCAGAGATTGTTCCTGCGACTACAACCTCAGTCTCGGCGAAGCCCTTGCCGCAATTCTTGACTCTCAATCGCAGATGACCGTCATCAATCAGTAGGGTTGAGCCTGGTCTCAATGCTTTGAAAATTTCAGGATGGGGAAGTTGCACACGGTTATTGTCACCGGGCTCTTCATCTAGATCTAAGCGAAAACTGGCACCCGGCTTTAGAAGAGTTTTGCCATCCTGAAACTTACCGACACGAAGTTTTGGCCCCTGTAAGTCCATCAAGATGGTAGTAGGTTGACCAGTTTCTTTCTCTAAGTTTCGAATCGCTGCGATAGCTTTGGCATGGTCTTGATGTGATCCATGGCTAAAATTCAGTCGAAAAACATCTGCACCCGCTTCTAACAAGTCAGCGATAGTTTCTGGATCTTGGCTGGACGGCCCTAGGGTTGCTATTACTTTAGCGTGCCTCCCACGGTGACCTGAAGTTGTGTTCGTCATGGGTATAAATGTACACGGTATCAGGGCGCTAGGCGAGTGGTGGTTCTATGTCGGCCCAATAATCCTTGTAACGGGCTTATGGTTGCTGCGGCGGGAGGTTTCAATCCCAGCAATTATGGCTATGGCACCTATCAACTGCCATATACTAAGGGATTCGCCGAATAGCACTCTCGCGAAAGCTGCGGCTATTACCGGCTGAAGAAATAGAAGCATGGACCCAAGTCCAGCCGGAATATGGGCTAAGGACAAAGCAATTAGGGTTTGTCCACCTACTTGAACACCAAAGGCTAAAGCAAGCGCAATGGTCCATCCTTTTGTTGTTTCTGGCCAAACATTACCCTCAAGTAGGGCGGCTAAAGCCCATAGAATGATGGTTGCAATTAATCCTCCAATAGCCATTGTTGCGATGGTTGAGACACGTTTACGCACACGGGCTATTGCAAGAATATAAGCTGCATACCACCATGCCGTTACCATACCTAAAATGTCACCGGTAAAATTTCCGGCTGATGCAACGAAACTTTCCGTCATCATGACTGAGACACCGCCCAGAGCTAAACCGAGACCTATAATAAATTGAAAACGAACCTTTTCTCGAAATAAAAGCCACCCTGCGAGAACTACGATCACGGGAGTTGTGTTCGCAAGTATCGTTGCATTAGCAACCGAGGTCAAAAGAATGGACCAGTTCCAAAATGCCAAGTCACCAGCGAAAAAGACTCCGCTTAAAACTAGTATCCAAATATCGCGTTGAGAGATGGTAGATACGGCCTTTCGGTTTTTTGGGTGAAGCCAGAGTAGGAGGAAGAATAGAGGTAGAGGTAGTGCCATTCGATTCACTGCAGTTGCAATGGGTCCGACTTCCGACAGACGGACTAGAATGGGTGAGAGGGCGGTGCAAAATACCCCAACCAATAAAATCGGAAGCGACCACCGCTCGGAAAAATTTTGAACTTGACTAGATGCCGCTATATTTTGTGGCCCTTTGGTCATGGAAACCGTGGCCCAGTTATGACAGGGTAGGCAGCTTTTGGGCTGCCTATTCGGAGAGCGATTGTGAGACAGAAGTTAAAAATACTAACAATTATCATAGCAACCTTGATGTTTGTGCACCCCATAGCTGCAAGGGAAGAGAATCCTTTGATTGGGCAATGGGTAGACCCGCTACCCAATGGTGCTGCCATGATCACTGAATTTACAGCTGATACAATATCCTTTTGGGCCATAAATCCGACTGGTGCCAAAAGCGAGACCAATGTGGCGCCGATATCTTATGAGTCACTGCCGAATGGTAGCATCTCTATTTCCATTAGCGGTCAGGATGATACCCCACTTACCGCGGTGATGCGGGGTACTAACACCCTTGAGTTGGTTTTTCCGGGCATGGCTTCGCGCCGGCTATCGCGCCGTTCTATTGATTAAAGCGCTATTTATGCCATCTATAATTCTAGGGCCACACGATCCTGCTCCAGTTGAAATAATTAATCCTAAAGCATTGTCGCCTATCTTGATCACGGGGGATCATGCGGGCAATTCTGTGCCATCCGCGATGAATGGAATGGGTCTTTCTGAATCTGAGCTTGAACGACATATAGCATGGGATATCGGTGCGGCCGGTATCGCTCGCAAGCTTGCGCGCAAAATGGACGCAACTGCAGTGCTCGCAGTGTATTCGCGACTCTTGATTGATCCTAACCGTCCGCTTGGTGATCCCCAATGTGTCCCTACCGATAGTGATGGTACGCCAATTCCGGCCAATATAAATATTTCTGACTCTAATATTGAGGAACGGGCCAATGCATTTTACTGGCCATATCACCGCTCAACCGATGAGCATATTAGTCGTTTACGTCGTGCGGGTTTGATACCGGCGATTATTGCTGTTCACACTTTTACTCCAGCTCTAAATGCCGCAGGTGAGCTTTTGCGGCCTTGGCATGTTGGCATTCTCTACAGCCGTGATGAACGCCTACCGCGGCCTTTAATAAATGCTTTGAAAGCAGAGAAAGGAATTATCGTAGGCGATAATGAGCCCTATTCGGGAGTTACTCATGGCTATGCCATCAAGGTTCATGGTTTAGCGCATGGCTTGCCGCATGTTGAACTTGAGATCCGCCAGGACTTGGTTGTTGATGAGAAAGGCCAGGAAAAGTGGGCAAGTTTATTCGCTAGAATTTTAAGACCTATCGTTGGTCAGGCCAGCCTAAATTGTATAGTGCATATTTAGTCTTAACTCTGAGCATATATTGTATTGAGGAGTCTATCATGGATGAAATAACTCGGCTTAAAGTCGAATCCGCAGTATTTCGCGGTTTGATTCAACATCTACAAAAGCGCACCGACGCCCAGAACATCGATATTATGAATACAGCGGGATTTTGCCGGAACTGTTTGGCGAAATGGTACCTTGCCGCTGCTGAGCATTTTGGCGAGAGTGTGACCTATGCTCATGCGCAGGAAATAGTTTACGGTATGCCCTTTAGGGATTGGAAATTAAACTACCAAACAACTGCTTCATTAGATCAGCAAAAATCTTTTGAGAAAACCAAGCCGTTACATGCCAAAATCACAGTCGTGGAGTAAGGCAAGTAAGCTTTAATATTAAAAATAAATAAGTTCAGTCTTTATCCCCGCTATCCTCGTAATTCACAGGGTGGCAGCCCTTGTTTGGTATATATGCGCTGTTAATGTCCGCCTTAATCGATTTTGACTGGGGAGCATATTATGCCCGACGGATCAGGTGTTTCGGCACAGCGGCTTAAAAGCTTTATCCAAAGAATCGAGAGACTGGAAGAAGAAAAAAAAGCTCTAGCAGCAGATATCCGCGAAATTTATTCTGAAGCCAGGTCCACTGGACTTGACTCCAAGATTATGCGCCAGGTTATAAAAATTCGCCAAATGGATCAGTCGGAGCGAGAAGAACAAGAATCTTTGATACAGATATATTTGAGCGCAGTGGGCAAATAAGTTTACTACAATACCGCTTCAGCAAAGAGAGCCAGTCCCACAATTACAGCTGTAACGCCAAGTCCTCCTAGAATAACTCTCGTGCGTTGGCTATGACTAAAAATTATGGCTGCAAGTAAGACTCCGAAGAACACCAGCGCTAGGATTGGGTTGTTCGCGATTAGCAGCAAGTCTGTATTCCTTTAGTATAACGCGTCAAGTAATGAACCATATTGATCGCTGACTATGTGCCGGCGCACTTTCATAGTAGGTGTCATTTGCTCATTCTCGATCGTGAACTGTTGAGAGGCTATTACAAACTTACGTACTTTTTCAATCGGACTAAGCTGGGTGTTGGCATGGTCAACGGACTTAGCGATGACAGCCCTAAACTCATCATTGATCGACAGGCTTTCCAGGTCTTCTGGTGCTCCATGTACTTGCCCCCAAGAAGCCGCAAATTCTGGATCAGGAACAATAAGTGCTGTGATGTAGGGTTTCTTGTCACCATAAGCCATTGCCTGGCCGATGGATTCTTCCAGACACAATATGCCTTGAATATGCTGGGGTGAGACATTGTCGCCGCCAGAATTGACGATTATATCCTTTTTGCGATCGGTGATTTCAATATAGCCGTCGGCATCAATTTGACCTATATCGCCTGTGTGCAGCCAACCTTCCTTGTTGATAGTGCGCAAAGTTGCGTCTGGGTCATTCCAATAGCCCTTCATTACTAACTCGCCTCGAACGAGTATTTCACCATCTTTAGCGATATCAACCTCTACACCATTCAGCGGTGGTCCGACACTCTCTAACTTGATGTTTTTTGGTAAGTTTGCACTGATGATTGGGCCAGCTTCGGTTTGCCCATACCCTTGAAGTATTGGCACTCCTAACGCGATAAAGAAAATTCCAACATCGTAGTTGAGGGGCGCCCCGCCTGACACCATAGCCTTTAGTCTTCCACCAAAGCGCTTGCTCACCTTGCGGCGGACGAGAAGATCACACACTTTATTTTGGATCTTATCCAACGCGGTCATAGATTCTGGCGTTTCGTAGTTTTTACGGCCTAGTTCCAGTGCTAGGAAAAATAATTTTTGACGAATTTTCGATTGATTTTTAAGACCGGATAAAATGCGCTGGCGTATACTTTCATAAAGGCGTGTCACAGCGGTCATCACCGTCGGACAGGCCTCAGTTAGATTGGTTGTTAGTGTTTCAACCCGCTCTGCATAATAAATTTCTGCTCCTAGTGATAAAGGAAAAAATTGCCCTCCGCAGTGCTCATATGCGTGGGACAGGGGTAAGAAAGACAGGAACACTTCATTGCCAATCCCCAGTGTTTCGATCACGCCGGTCGCTCCCATACAGTTGCATAAAATATTGCCATGGGTAAGCATTACGCCGCGCGGTCGTCCACCTGTTCCTGAGGTATAAATTAGCGCGCATAAGTCATCGCGCTTGAGCACTTTAAATTCCTCTGGGGGGTTTTTTTGTCCTGCACCGGCGGCTATCAGTTCCGACCAAGCTAGAGTGGGTATGTCCGACGGCATTGTTTTTTCGGAATCATCCATAACATATATGATAATTTTTTGATTGGCCTCTGATGCGGCTGCGATTATCCGCTTAGCCAGTTGGGGATTCGAGGTAATCGCGACCTTACTTCCTGAATCATTCAGTATATGCAGGTGATTGATAGTGGTATTTGTAGTGTAAGCGGGTACAGCTATTGCGCCGGTGGTCATGATGGCCATATCGGCAATGAACCACTCAGGCCTATTTTCAGCTACTAGCATAACTCGGTCACCAGGCTTGACGCCCGCGGCTTTTAGGCCATGCGCAGCGGCGATGACCTGCTCTCGGACCGTATTCCAAGTGCGAGGGCGATAGATATTATCGATTTTCGCCCACAGGAATGGGCGGGCTCCTAGTCGGGCAGCCTGGGAGAAAAACATGCCAGGCAGACTGCTCATGCTTTGTGTGTCTATCGCGTTGGAAGTATTCGCCACGTGCAGTATCTCCCTCCGTCCTTTAGTTTGATAACGTATATTCTTTAAGATTATCGGGGTCCTTGTCCAGTAGGATCGACGGATTGTGGTGGTGATGCTTTGTATCTATTTCTACCCACTGATAATATCCACCAGAATACATTGAAATGAGTGGTCTTATGACGAGTAAAAGCGAATCTTCGAGAATAGTTTATAAAGACGACCCTGTTATTGGCGTAAAGGACGTTAGTTTGGGCGATATGCCTGAATGGAATCTGAGTGATCTGTACGATGGCCCAGAGTGTGCCGCGCTTTCCCAAGACTTCGGCGATTTAGAGATTAGAATTACAGCATTCGAATCTTATCGCGGTAAGGTAAAAGATTTAATGGGAGCAGAGTTTGAGTCTGCTATAGCGTGTTACGAGGCTATTGATGAATTACTTGAGAAGGTAGCTAGCTTTGTGCAGTTATACCATTCAGTCGATATAGCTGATCCAGCACGTGGCCGTTTTTATCAAAATACTATTGAACACCTATCAAATTTATCGGGTAGGTTACTATTTTTTACCCTCGAAATTAACCGCTTAGACTCTAATGCTCTAAAAGAAAAAATGTGTCATGAGGGTGTATCCAAGTATGCGCCTTGGTTGCGTGATCTTCGAGTCCTTCGTGAACACGAAATGAGTGATGATCTTGAGCGTCTATTTCTTGACAAGTCTACCAGCGGCCGCATCGCATGGACTCGTTTATTTGATGAAACATTAGCCCAAATTCAGTGTCAGGTAGGTGAAGAGAGGCTTACTCTGACAGAAGCATTTAATCGCCTGTCCGAACCCAAAGAGGCTCGCCGCAAGATAGCCGCTAAGGCCATCGGTACATCTCTATCTGAAAAAAGCTCACTATTCACTCTCATCACCAACGTCCTTGCCAAAGACAAAGCAGTTGAAGACCAGTGGCGAAATTTTCCTCGGCCTATATCCTCAAGAAATCTTTCTAATTTGGTTGAAGATGATGTTGTAGAGGCGTTGGTGAGCGCTGTTAAAGAAAGCTATTCATCCACTTCACATCGTTACTATGCTTTAAAAGCGAAGTGGTTGGGGAAAAAGAAGTTAGATTATTGGGACCGCAACGCCCCACTACCGAACTCTGATTGTCGTGATATACCATGGGCCGACGCGTGCAAAACAGTCCGTGATGCTTATGCAGAATTTTCGACTGAAATTGCAGAAATTACAGACTCATTTTTTAATAAGAATTGGATTGATGCACCAGCCCGACCCGGGAAAGCTTCTGGCGCATTTTCACATCCCGTGGTGCCGTCGGCTCATCCATATATTTTGCTTAATTATATGGGCACACCTAATGATGTGATGACACTTGCCCATGAACTTGGTCACGGTGTTCATCAAGTGCTTGCGGGCAGACAAGGGCATCTTATTTGCGGCACGCCATTGACTCTAGCAGAGACCGCATCTGTATTTGGTGAAATGCTTACCTTCAAGGCAATGTTGAAGAAAGAAGAACAACCGGCCGCTCGACGCGCGTTACTCGCGAGCAAGGTCGAGGATATGCTTAATACAAGTGTACGCCAAATCAGTTTGCACGAATTTGAGCGTTTAGTTCATCACGAGCGTGGTAATGGTGAGTTATCGAAAGAGCGCCTATGCGAAATTTGGCTTCAAGTGACTCATGAAGCTTTGGGACCAGCTTTCCGGTATGATGAAGAATACCAGTTCTATTGGACATATATTAGCCATTTCGTACAGGTGCCATTCTACGTCTATGCATACGCGTTTGGAGATTGCCTTGTGAACTCTCTTTATGATGTCTATGAGTCCGGGTCAGTGACTAATTTTCAAAGCAAGTATCTCAAAATGCTCTCCGCTGGGGGAAGTTTGCGCCACAAAGAACTTCTTGCGCCTTTTGGGCTGGATGCGAGTAATCCTGAATTCTGGGGCTTGGGCATGAAAACTTTAGAGGGCTTTATAACAGAGCTCGAAAATATTGCCATATAATAATACCCGGTATAATTAAAATATAAAAACATTTAAGCAGGGCGCAGCGAGCAAAATAATGAGGGAAAACAGTCTTCGTGGACGGGTTAAGAGGTACGCTCAGGTTGGTAGCGCTATTGGTGGTTTTGCTGTCCGCAATATGGGGGCGCGAATAGCTGGCCCCTTAGATAACGCAAAAGATGCAGAGGAATTAAAAAAGGCTCTAGGTGGTCTCAAGGGGCCATTTATGAAAGTTGCGCAAATACTAGCGTCAATTCCTGAAGTAATCCCCCCTGAATACGCTCAAGAACTGGCCCAGTTGCAAGCCAATGCACCGCATATGGGATGGCCTTTCGTTAAACGGCGGATGACCAGCGAACTCGGCCCAAATTGGAAGTCCCGATTTATATCGTTTGAACGTGAATCCGCTAATGCTGCATCGCTTGGACAGGTTCATTGCGCAGTATCTTTGACGGGTCAAGCCCTTGCCTGCAAGTTGCAATACCCAGATATGGACTCGGTTGTGGCGGCTGATTTGAGTCAGTTGAAGTTTTTTTTTGCCGCATATCGTCGATTTGATTCAGCAATTGATACCTCTGAAATTCATTCTGAATTGTCGGAACGCCTGATAGAAGAATTGGATTATGAGAATGAAGCTCTTAACATAACACTCTATAGGCATATGCTTGCAACGGAAAGCGGTGTCCATGTTCCAGATGTATTTAGCGCGTTATCCACACGACGACTATTAACCATGTCGTGGCTAGACGGCCGGCCTATAAAAGATATTGCATCAGACTCCGACCAAGAAACTCGAGACCGTATTGCAGTGAATATGTTTCGTGCGTGGTATGTTCCGTTCTATCAGTTCGGTGTAATTCATGGCGATCCACACTTGGGTAATTACACAGTCCGCGATGATTGTAGTGTTAACCTCATGGACTTCGGATGTATCCGTGTGTTTAGTCCTAAATTCGTCAAAGGAGTGATCGATCTTTACCGTGCTCTAGAGAATGGAGACCATGATTTAGCAGTGTCCGCCTATGAGGCGTGGGGATTTGTTGGTTTGAGCTACGACCTAATCAAGACTCTAAACATTTGGGCATCCTTTGTTTATGCGCCTTTAATGGAAGATCGACCGAGGCTTGTAGAGGAAACCAATTCTACGGAGTATGGTCGCGAGACAGTCGCTAAAGTGTACAAAGAGCTGAAGCGTCTAGGTGGGGTAAAACCACCTCGAGAATTTGTGCTAATGGATCGCGCGGCCATCGGCCTCGGCTCTGTGTTCATGCATCTAAGGGCAGAAGTAAATTGGTATAGTCTCTTCCAAGAAACTATCGAAGGCTTTGACGTGTCTGCTTTGGAAAGTAAACAAAGCACAGCTTTAAGGGAGGCACGGCTAAAAACCTAGTGCACCAGCTATGGTGATGGCTCTTGCCCGAAATTTACACAGGCCAGTGCATTAATATAGCAATCGTTTTGTAGATTAATTACAACTGCAAAAATATCGCTAGTCATTGTTAACTGTATGGGAATGAATCGACCATCAGCAGAAAAATATAATCGACTATCAACATCATTGATTCGCTCTAGGGATCTTGTGTTGAATCCAAATACTGGTTCTAGAGTGATTGAAACTGGCACCACGGTCATTTCTTTGCCGTTGATGGATGTATTTCTCAATTGCCCAGTTTTACCAAATATATCGTAGCGTTTTTGGCCATCATAAATTGGTACCCGAAAGGTTTTAGACGGCTCTTTTGTATCTTTCTGGGCCATAATTTGACGCCGAGCAGCTATGAAAGCTGCCATCGGATCGAATGCATCGCGACGAAATATTTCTGGTACGGGCTTTCTTTTTTCGCGGCGCTCATATCTGCTCCATGGCATGTCGTCGCGCGATAAGGCTTCGTTGGTGAGGGGGTTATACAACCGCTTGCTAACTTTAGATTCGCGGGTTTTTGAATCAAACGTCATAGTTATCGCGGATGCGAATTCACCTCCTGTCCACTTGCTCTGAAATATTTCTGGAAGTGGCTGCAAAGCCTTTGATCCATCTGGAAGGAGCAAGGAAATGAAGCCACCTGTTCCGCTAATGGTGGCGCGGAAATCTTGTACCCATCGAACCACCCCTCGAGAAACAACCTCAACGTCGGAAGTGTAGCCAGCTTCGCTTTCGTCAATGGTGACCTTCAGATCGGCCAAGTGTAAGCCACCTAGCATAGCAGCATAAGTAAGGCGTTCAGTTTGTTTGATATCTGCTGATTGGCTTGAGGGGACTGCTGCTAAACACAACAATAGAGCACCTGAGGCACTTGTAAGGGCCAATCGGTGTCGAAGTTGCAACATATCGCCAGTCCTCTTTGAATCCTCATTTTAATCGTAGTCTAGCGGATTTCTAATGCTTTTGCATATGGCTGGGCGCTGTCTAGGATACAAAAAAAAATGTTTCAGTAAATGTGGGGCTTGGCAACGAGGGCACAAATCTGTTTGTATGCGCCTTCTTATCAAGAGGCTTCTCAACCGAGATTGGGGAATGTCTATCCTCCCCACCGCTACATTTAAGGGATTTTCTATGCAAATTGCTGTTTTTAAGGAGCGCCGGGTCGGTGAGCATCGAGTGGCGTCATCGCCTGACGCCGTGAAGAAATTTGTCGCGGCTGGTTGTAAGGTAACCATTGAGACAGGTGCTGGGGTTGGATCTCAAATTTCCGACAGCGTATTCGAAGAAGTAGGGGCGACGATAGCGCCGAATGCTGCGACAGCTGCTGAGTCTGCGGACTTAATCCTTAAAGTTCAAAAGCCGATGACAGCAACGGATGGTATGGACGAGATAAGTTTTCTTAAGCCAGGATCGATCTTGATGGCTCATCTTCAGGCGTCTACAGACAAGCCTTTGATGGAAGCTCTGGCTAAACAAGGTGTCACGACTTTTGCGTTAGAGCTTATGCCGCGTATTAGTCGTGCACAAGCTATGGACATCCTCTCGTCGCAATCAAATCTAGCTGGATACAAAGCTGTGGTAGATGCCGCGTCTGCTTTTGGCCGGGTTATGCCAATGATGATGACAGCCGCTGGTACCATTGCTCCAGCCCGAGTAATAGTGTTTGGCGCAGGCGTTGCCGGATTACAAGCCATTGCAACAGCTAAGCGTATGGGTGCAGTCGTGCTAGCTACAGACGTACGTTATGCGGCGAAGGAGCAGGTTGAGTCTCTGGGTGGGAAATTCATAGTTGTTGATGAAGAAAAAATGAAGGCTGCTGAGACATCAGCTGGTTATGCGAAAGAGATGGACGATGACTTCAAAAGGGAGCAAGCGGAAGCAGTAAAAGCCGAAGTTCTGAAATCAGACATTGTTATTACGACCGCCCTTATCCCTGGTAGGCCAGCCCCTAAACTTGTTACTTCAGATATGGTGGAGGGCATGAAAGTTGGTTCTGTTATCGTTGACTTAGCAGCGGAAGCTGGAGGCAATGTTGAAGGAACTATTAGAGATGAGACTGTCACCACGGCTAATGGTGTAACCATCATTGGTTTTACGAATATGCCCGCTCAGCTTGGACGCGACTCCAGCATGTTTTTTGCTAAGAACATTCTTAATTTTGTGATGCCGATGCTTGATAAGGAGACCGGTAAGCTCAAAATCGATTGGGATGACGAACTGGTAAAAGGCACACTTGTCACCAAAGACGGCAAGATTGTGCATCCGTCACTAGCGGGTTAAAGGAGACTTTTTATGGAAAATATGCAGGCCATCTCCAACCAGGCCGCCAGCTTTGCCGCGCATGGTCCCGCAGACTTTTGGTATCTTCTGACGATTTTTGTGCTGGCTGTTTTTATCGGTTTTTATGTGGTTTGGAGTGTTACGCCTGCACTTCATTCGCCGCTAATGGCCGTTACAAATGCGGTTTCAAGTGTAATTATTGTAGGTGCTATTTTGGCTGCAGGGCCTGAAACTTTCGGGTCTTCCAAGATACTAGGATTCCTGGCGGTGGTTCTGGCCTCTGTAAATATATTTGGTGGGTTTATTGTCACCCAGCGCATGCTTCAAATGTTCAAGAAAAAAGGCCAATAGGGAATCATCATGACATTGGGTGTCACACTTTTTGCCTACATTATTGCGGGCATATTTTTTATCCTGACCCTTCGCGGTCTTTCTAATCCTGAAACCTCCCGTCAAGGTAATATTCTGGGTATGATTGGTATGGCGATAGCAATCATTACTACGGTTGCCTCGCCAATTGTACAAAGCTATGGATTAATCTTTGCGGGTATCGCTACTGGTGGAATCATAGGGGCAGTTACTGCGCGCAAGATTCAAATGACAGCGCTGCCCCAGCTTGTTGCTGCTTTCCATAGCTTGGTAGGCATGGCGGCGGTATTAGTGGCAACAGCAGCATTATTATCACCTGAGAGCTACAATATTGGGACTGCAGGCAATATTGCCCCAGGTAGTTTGATTGAAATGTCGTTGGGGCTTGCAATAGGCGCCATTACCTTTTCTGGCTCGGTAATTGCATTTTTGAAGTTGCAGGGACTTATGACAGGCAATCCTATGATATTTAGGGGCCAGCATTTCCTTAACGCGTTACTTGGTATTTCCATGATAGCGCTCGTGATCATGTTCTGCCTCTCAGAAGACTACAACTTATTTTTTGCACTCATGGCGGTTAGTTTTATTCTGGGTTTTTTGCTGATTCTGCCCATTGGTGGGGCGGACATGCCAGTCGTTGTATCCATGCTGAATAGTTACTCCGGGTGGGCCGCGGCAGGCATTGGGTTTACTTTGCAAAATAGCCTACTGATTATTGTAGGAGCATTGGTGGGTTCGTCTGGTGCAATATTGTCTTATATAATGTGTAAAGGCATGAACCGTTCAATCTTCAATGTTATTCTTGGTGGCTTTGGCGGAGAATCTAACGTTACAGGAGCCTCTGAATCTAAGGGGCAGCGTCCGGTTAAGGCGGGGTCGGCAGACGATGCTGCTTTCATTATGAAAAATGCGTCAAAAGTTATCATTGTGCCAGGCTACGGTATGGCAGTTGCCCAGGCGCAACATGCCTTGCGCGAGATGGCGGACTATTTAAAAGCCGAAGGCGTTGATGTGAAATACGCTATTCATCCGGTGGCTGGACGCATGCCTGGGCATATGAATGTACTTTTAGCTGAAGCAAGTGTTCCCTACGATGAAGTATTTGAATTAGAGGAGATTAATCATGAATTTTCTACTGCCGATGCGGTATACGTCATAGGAGCTAATGACGTAACGAACCCTGTTGCAAAAACTGACCCAGCTAGCCCCATTTATGGGATGCCTATTCTGGATGTTGAAAAAGCTAAAACGGTACTGTTTGTAAAACGCTCAATGGCAGCAGGGTATGCTGGTGTAGACAATGAGTTGTTTTTTCGTGACAACACAATGATGCTATTTGGAGATGCTAAAAAAATGACAGAGGAAATTGTAGGAGCTTTTTAAAAATTAGAATTTTTTCTGTCGAGGTACATCTGAAATAAATAGGAGAATTAAGTCTATGCCGCGGTATAGCCTTTGGAGAAAGCAGTAAATAGAATAAGAGATCTCGCTACTCTATCACCAATATTGTATGCTGGCATTTGCGTTAGCATGGCGGGCTTTATCAATGGCCCATGTAATTCCTCCCGACGGAAGCAGACTAAGATTACGTTTGTATCCGCGCCCAAACATAGACAAGCTGCGCCGCAGGCGCGCGGCTCCAACATCGCTGGCATTGTTTGACACTCCTCCTGACGATTCTAATGATTCTGCTGCGGAACGCTTAGCTGCACGTGTTGTCAATTTTTGCCTCATGAATCGTAACAATTCGATAATTTTAGATAGATTCCCGGAGCTTGGTCTTCGAGATTGGTGGCTTACGTCTGACTGTTTGTTTCAGACTGTATGGAATTTGAAAATTGGTCGCAGGGCAGATCACGCTATACTGAATTATGAAATTTTCTATTTTTCTGAAGATCCTTCTTGGGATGCCGAAAACGAGGTAATTCATAATGCTAAGAAGCTATTTGAAGATCTACCGGTTAAGGTTCAAGTTCGCAATCAGGCCCGTGTTCACCTGTGGTTTCCAGAAAAGTTTGGTATTGGCTATCCTCCACTTACAACTGCTGGTGAAGGCATTTTAAGATTTCCTGCTTCATCTCAGATGGTTGGTATCAAGCGAACTGGGAACGATTTTATCGATATATATGCTCCGTTTGGATTAGGAGATTTATGGGAGATGGTAGTGCGTCCAAACCGTGCCCTACCTTTGTCAGACCAATATGAAGAAAAAACCACGAATTGGCATTCAAGGTGGCCTACGCTAAATGTCTATTCTTGGAGCGGACGTACAAAATAAAATTAACTATATAATAGTTAATTTCTACTCTCCAAGCCTTTGCATTCCGGTGTGGGGGTGCTACAGGGGGCCCGCTTTTAACCAGGCGCTCCTCTCAGCGCCCCATCCCCCAAAATAGTGCTGGCATCATTGGATATGACACAGGCGCCTGGAGATACATCTCAATCTTTCACCCCTGGGGACGCACCTGCAGACGGGGGCGATCAGAATGACGCGCGGGCTCATTCCATGCGTGCGTTAATGATTGGCGCAATTGGCGTGATCTATGGTGATATTGGAACAAGTCCTTTGTACGCCATTCGCCAAGCCTTCACAGGTAACCACCCCATGCCTGTGGACGAAATTAATGTTTTAGGTCTCCTCTCGCTCGTATTCTGGGCGCTAATCATTGTGGTTACACTAAAGTATACGATTTTGATGACAATGGCGGATAACAAAGGACAAGGTGGAAGTCTGGCGCTGCTCGCCCGGCTGAACCAGGCCGTTAAGGGCGATCATCGCAGTTGGTTGGCGCCATTGTTGGTCATTCTAGGTGTTGCTGCTGGCGCATTATTTTACGGCGACAGCATGATTACACCTGCTATTTCTGTTTTAAGCGCTGTCGAAGGTTTAGAAGTTGCTCTTCCAGGCTTAGAGCGTTTCGTAATTCCGCTGACCATCGGTATTCTTGTTGCATTATTTCTCTTTCAAAGTCGCGGAACCGAGAAAGTAGGCCGCCTATTTGGTCCTATAATGATCATATGGTTCATTACGCTTGCCATGATCGGTGTGATGAACATCGTTCAGGCACCGGCTATTTTGGTGGCAATAAACCCTTGGTATGCGGTGCAATTTTTCACCCTTCATCCTATGGCAGCTTTTCTATCACTGTCTGCTGTCATTCTAGTGGTAACCGGCGGTGAGGCACTTTACGCTGACATGGGCCACTTCGGCCGAACTCCAGTGAAACGGTCTTGGATATCTTTTGTTTTGCCAGCTTTGACGCTGAATTATTTTGGTCAAGGTGCCCTATTACTGCGATCTCCAGAATCGATCGTCAGTCCATTTTACCGCATGGTACCGGAATGGGCGACGCTACCGATGGTGGGCCTCGCTACAATCGCAACTGTGATAGCATCACAGGCTGTCATAACTGGTTCGTTTTCTGTAACCCGGCAAGCCATGCAACTTGGATTCTTGCCACGTATGGCTACGGTGCATACATCTGAGTCAGAGTCGGGACAAATTTATATTCCCTTCGTGAACTGGATGATGTTTTCTTTTGTGATACTACTGGTTCTTGGATTTCGTACGTCTAATAATTTGGCATCGGCTTACGGTGTTGCTCTATCCATCACCATGTTTATAGACACGTTGTTAGTAGCGGTTGCGATGTTCATGATGTGGAAATGGAAGGCCTGGATTGCTGGAAGTATTACTATTGCTTTGTTGATCGTTGATGCAGCGTTTGTGAGTTCAAATGCGACAAAGATTGTATCGGGAGGTTGGGTGCCTCTCTTAGTAGGTGCTGGCATATTCTTGCTATTGATGACATGGAAGCGGGGTAGAGAACTTCTCTTTAATCGTATGGCTGAAGAAGCTATGCCTGTAGATAGATTTCTAGAATCTCTGAATCCCAACATTACACGTGTACCAGGTACCGCTATATTTTTGTCAGGAACAACCGATGGTGTACCCCACGCTATGTTGCACAATCTTAAACATAATAAAGTTGTTCACGAACGCGTAATCCTTTTAACCGTAGTGACGGAGGAGGTCCCACACATACTCGGCAACCAGCGCATCGAAGTGCAACATCTGGGACGGCGATTTTATAGGATGGTTATGCGTTATGGTTATATGGATGCAACAAATATTCCATCAGATCTAAAGTCGTTTGCGCCGTCAAATTTTGAATTTAATAATATGGAAACATCATACTTTTTGGGCCGTGAAACGCTGATTCCCAGCCGCCGGCCTGGTATGGCGCTTTGGCGGGAAGGCTTGTTTGCGTGGATGTCACGCTCGGCTACCAGCGCTATGGACTTTTTCAAATTGCCGCCAGACCGCGTTGTAGAAGTTGGCACACAAGTAGAAATTTAACCCAAAGCCAATCCCATACGTACAGCCGTGAAGCGAAATCCAGGAATGTGTTCGGTACGACGGCCTTCTTGCACCCAGCCGCGTGAACGGTAAAATGCTACTGCATTCTCATTGGCGGCCATTACTTCTAGTATAGCTTTGCGTTTGCCGGCGAGTTTGAGCATGTTAATGGCTGCTTCATATAGAGCAGAGCCTATGCCGCAGCCCTGATAATCGGGGCGTACATATAGAGCCCAGATCACTCCTGCGGGGTTGACCCCTGCCACACCGGCGATCTCTTTATTTATCTCAGCGATCCATATACTTTGCCACTCGCCAGCGACAAAACCGCCTATGTCGGCACTTTTAGCTAAAGCATTGGCCGTGTCGCTTGGTAATAGATTTTGGTTGGCTACAAGCCATGATTCCTGAACCAAGTTGGCCACATTCTGAGTGTCGCCAGTCTTAGCCCGCCGAATACAAATAGCGTTCACTATTGCTTCCTCGTCCTATGAGTGAAACGCGTGATAGTACCCACGTGAGGTTTCCGGGGCGTTAACAGCAAAAGAACGGAGCTACAATGTTGCTCCGCCCAGCTGATCAAAATGAAGTTAGTTGGTTTAGACCGGGCTTAGAAGCCCTCACGTTCCAGACGTTTACGCTCCATCTTACGGGCGCGGCGGACAGCCTCTGACTTCTCACGAGCCTTCTTCTCAGATGGCTTTTCGTAAGCTTTGCGCAGCTTCATTTCTCTAAAAACACCCTCGCGCTGCATTTTTTTCTTCAGCACTTTTAGCGCTTGATCCACATTATTATCGCGGACTACTACCTGTACCAGGGCCGTTCTCCTTTGAAAAAGTGTTGTAGAGCTTTAATAGGGGCGGGTATATATCACAGGGATTCCCCCATGGGAAGGCTGGTCAGGCGCTGTTTTCTGCGGTTTTTCATTTATTCGGACGGTTTTCTGGTGGTGATGCATTACAGACACGCCAGGATATGATTTGTTGATATGACTATTTTCAGTAGGTAACTGCGGGATATAGTTTTGTGAGAATAATAAGGGAGGGCAGTGTGAGATTACCCGTTTTTGCGATCACGATAGTGCTGGCGATACCGTGTTTGGTACAGGCGGCTGAACAGGGTAATGCGCAGGCGATTTACATCGAACGTTGCGCTATTTGTCATGACAATCCCACCGAAAGAATACCTTCTCGTGACATCCTTGCTACCCGTGGGCCAGACGATGTAATGCGCGCTTTTGCACCCTACGGAATCATGCAGCCTCACGGCGTTGGTTTGATCCCGTCGGATATTGTTGATCTTGCCGTATTTCTTACAGGAGAGCAGCCGACCGGTGCGACGACGACCAATCCGGAAGCCAATATGTGTCGCGCTCCAGCGATGGCTATGAAACCTGATAGTAGGGCCTGGAATGGATGGGGTAAGGATGCGAGTAATGCTCGGTTCCATCCCAACCCTGATTTGACTGTCACTAGTGTGCCGCGCCTCAAAATTAAATGGGCCTTCACATATCCTACCGATCAAGTGGCAGGCGTACCAACCGTGGGTGGGGATTGGGGGTTCGTCAGTACGTTTATAGGCCGAGTTTTTGCGCTCGACGTTGAGACTGGCTGTACTCATTGGAGTTTTGATGCGGGCTCGCCGGTTAAAGGTGCGATGGTTGTGGGCCCAAATGCCAATGCCGAGTCTGGCTATGCGGTTTATTTTGGCGATGAGAAAGCAATAGTCTACGCCTTTGATGCCACAAGCGGTAGTGAGCTGTGGCGTATTCGGGTGGACGATCATCCAGTTGCACGTATTACAGGCTCGCCGACATTGGCAGGGGGCCGTCTTTTTGTTCCGGTATCGTCTCTAGAAGAATTGGCGGCAATGAATGAGAAATATGAATGCTGTACATTCAGAGGTAGCGTTGTGGCGCTGGATGCCGCATCTGGTAGGCAGATTTGGAAAAGTTATACGCTCAAAGATTCCCCCAAACTGCGCGGCTTAAACTCCAAGGGCGTACAAAAGTTTGGTCCCGCGGGAGGTGCTATTTGGTCAGCGCCCACTGTGGATATGAGGACACGCCGCGTATATGTGGGCGTTGGTAATTCCTACACGGATGTGGCTACGACCAGCACTGATGCAGTGATTGCCTTTGACTTTGAATCAGGTGATCGTGCATGGACCTATCAGGCGCAATCCAACGATAATTGGATCGCGGGATGCCAGCCGGGCCAAGTGGATTGTCCAACACCGATGGGCCCGGATATGGACTTCGGCACACCACCTGTATTGCGCACTCTACCGGACGGCCGCTCGATTGTGGTTGCAGCGCAGAAATCTGGGATACTACATGCGCTTGATGCGAATTCCGGTGCACTCTTGTGGCAGAGTCAAGTTGAGGTTGGGCGGGCCGGAGATGATGGCCGCATTTTGTATGCTGTTGGTGCTGATTCATCACGCATATATGCGCCAGCCTCTGGTAGCGTTGGCTACAGGCCAGCAGCTGGCAGCAATGGTGGCCTCACCGCTATTGATTTATCGACGGGGCAAAAGGCTTGGTACGTTCCCGCAGTTCCTCCTATATGCAGTTGGGGTGAGGCTAATTGCAGTGGTAGTCAGACTGCGCCACCCGTGGTCATTCCAGGTGTTGTATTTTCAGGCTCGGCAGATGGCCACATGCGTGCGTATTCGACTGATGACGGGCAAGTCATATGGGATTTCGATACGGGCCAAAAATTTCCTTCAGTTAACAGTGATATTGCAACTGGGGCGACCATACTAACTGGGCAGTCGGTTTCTGGCGGCAAGCTATTTGTCAATTCCGGTCGGGGATTCACAGGCCAACCTGGCAATGCGCTTTTGGTGTTTAGTGTCGACGGTAAGTAGCGATAAGGAGTTAAGTTAGGCTTTAGCCTGAGGGCTAAAATCTAGTAGCATGTGCGAGGAGAGGTCACCGTGAAGGTCTGTTTCCATAATGCGCTCTGCAAACCTCCAAATACCATCCACCCGCTCAAAGGTGTCCATGTAGCGTGCGGCAATCAGTGGTTGCAGTGGAAAATTATCAGCCGCCTGAAATACCATTACGTAGGATTGAGCCTTGGCACGATCTGGTCCATCGGATTCGATAATTAGATTGCTGCTGATGTGCCTAGTACGCGGAGTACCATCAGGGTAAATACGCACATAATTTTTGTAGCTTTTGGTCAGCCCAGCAGCATCTTTGTCAAAAGGTTTGTCTACAGCAGGCAAATGAACAATGGCGTTAGAAAACAGATCGCCGACACCTTTCATATCACCTCGGTCTAAGCAGTCACAGTATCGGTGCAGTAGATTCTGTATGGCAATGTAATCAGCTGTCTTCATACTATTTCCTAAAATGCATAGATAGCTAATGGAGGCTATTTGAAGATATCTTGTATTAGCCCTTACCGGGCAAGTTTCCACAATACCAAAGAAATAGCTTACTGATTTCTCACATTTAAAGTAAATCCAAGAATTGAAAATAATATCTTACTGCCCAAGACTGAGCGAGAGGTATTGTTATTTGTAAAGTGGGTTTCTGTCTCCTGCCTGCTGGTTTTCTTAGTGGAGAGATAGCTTATGGGCGATTCAGTCGCTATAATAAGAAGTGAATTAGTAAGGATCTTTCTATGCCTGTCCTTCCCATAGCCCTCATGGGTGCTAATGTCTTGAAACGCCGTGCTGTGGAAGTGACGGATTTTAAAGACTCGTTATTGCGTGGGCTCGTTGATGATATGCTTGAAACAATGGATGCTGCAGAGGGAGTAGGGCTTGCAGCACCGCAGGTTTCGGTATCGAAGCGTATCGTGATATTTTATGTTCCCGCTGCGCGCAATGAAGGAATAGAAATTCCGCTCACAATAATGTTCAATCCTGTTATTAAACCTCTAAAGAAAACCCGGGAAGATGGTTGGGAAGCGTGTCTATCAGTACCTGGCCTCATTGGTGAGGTGTCGCGTTATACTGCTATCAGTTATAGGTACCAGGATATAACCGGCGCTATTATCGAATGCGAGGCCGAAGGATTCCACGCGCGGGTGGTACAGCATGAATGCGATCACCTAGATGGTATCCTTTATCCAATGCGAATGAAGGATATGAGTACGCTTGCCTTTGTTGACGTTCTTAATTCCGAAGTGGGGCAGCCCTCGGGTTCCGAATTACAAAAGAGTATGTCGGAATGAGCGAAACCAAGGATAAAGAAAATCACACAGATATTGATGAATCTCGTAGAGCTAAAATTTCTCAACGGGATGCGATCATTATGGCGGCACTGCAGCATATTCCTTTTGATGGATGGAGCGACAAGGCGCTGATTATGGGGGCCGAAAGTATTGAAATTAGTCCGAGCTCAATAAAGAGGTTTTTTCCGGGAGGTGTAAAAGACGCGCTCACTCACTTCATTGATCTTGCTGATCGTAAAATGGTGGAAGATTTGGCAGCCTACGACCTGCCTTCTATGAAAATACGCGAACGCATATCCATCGCTGTGCGTTTGCGATTACAGCGCTGGACGCCTTACCGTGAGCCTGTTCGACGGGCTTTAGCGCTCTCACCTCTGCCACCTTTTACCGGTGGGGTTCTGCGTGGCTGGTACAAAACCGTGGACGTTATATGGAGGGCAGCAGGTGATAAATCCATAGACTTTAATTTTTACACCAAGCGCGGCCTCCTTGCGGCTGTTTACGGTGCAACATTGCTATACTGGCTTGATGATAAGTCCGAAGATTGTAAGGAGACCTGGGCATTTCTGGATCGGCGTATTGCAGACGTGATGAAAGTTCCTAAGATTAAAAAAAATATCACTGAGCGAATTAAGAATCTACCGTACCTGGGCGGAATTCTCGAACGTATAGTTCAACGCCGAGCACCAAAGCCACACTAATATGGATGATCTAGATTACTGACCTAAGATATGATTACTTAAAATTTTGGTATGCGCTAGATTTCAGGTATTTTTCTACTTCACTGTGGCGCCTGATTTTACCAAAGTATCAATCTCGGCATCACTGTATCCGGATTCTTTTAAAATTTCGGCACTATTTTCCCCAAGGTTGGGGGCAAGCCGCCTGATTTCAGTGGGTGTTTTCTCGTAATTGACAGGAAAAGCAGCCATTCGCAATAAACCTTCGGTAGGATGCTGCATCATTTTCCAGAACCCGACATCATTGAGATGTGGGTCTTTAACAAGATCATCTAATGAATTTACTGGTGTCACCGGGACGCTGGTTTCCTTAAAAATTTCTACCCATTCTTGCGTAGTGCGTTCAGCAACAACCTTTGCTGTTATCTGATAGGTTGCGTCCATGTTCTGAACGCGTAAGTTTTGAGTTTTGAAGCGTGGATCATCTATCAACTCGGGGTGGCCGGACTTACGTGCAAAAATCTCCCAATGTGGGTCTACGTAAGTGATGACTACGGCAAAGCCATCTTTGGTAGCGCAGGGTTTGCGGCTTTTACTAGTCATGGCTGGATAATCAGTTGTGCCGATGGCTGGTTCAAAAGTTTTCCCATAAAGACTCAGAAGCATGGTGTAATGAACCATTGTCTCGAACATCGGCACTTCAAGTTCCTGTCCTTGCCCGGTACGTTCGCGATGGAGTAGGGCGCCGAGCACACCATACACCAGAGTCAGTGCCGAGTTTTGGTCCGCTAGGGCCATAGGTACGCAGCGAGGCTCGTCGAGTGCAGGTATACTGAGGGCAGCTATTCCACTTGCCGCTTGAATAGCATCGTCTAGAGCGCCTTTATCGCCATAACGTCCCTTACGGCCATAACCATGTGCGCCGGCGTAGACGATACCCGGATTAACTTTCTTGATTGCAGCGTAGTCCAGGCCAAGTTTTTGCATTGCCTGTGGCCGGTAATTATGAATTAGCAGGTCAGCACTTTTAGCTAACTTCAATAATACATCGCGAGCACTTTTTTGTTTCAGATCCAGGACAAGGCTTCGTTTATTGCGATTACAGTTTAGAAAGAGCGCTGCCATATTAGATGTGTTGCGGCTAGCACCGATAGTGCGAAGTCCATCACCTCCTGGGGGTTCAATTTTAATCACATCTGCACCCATATCAGCGAGAAGCTGACCAGCAAGCGGACCCAACAATATGTTACTAATTTCTAGAATGCGGACGCCATGAAGTGGACCCGGCATGATCTTATTCCTTCCTAGAGATTAGCCCAGCGGCTAATTTTCACCTGGTCTGGGCAAGAGTATATTTACATGCCCCATTTTACGGCCTGGCTTAGATTCAGTTTTGCCATATAGGTGCGTATGTGCGTCGGGGTTAGCTAGATAGCTACTTAATTGGTCGGCATAGTCCTCCCCAACGAGATTAATCATTTCTACATCTGAATGCCTAGCTGGGTGCACCAGTGGCAAACCGGTGATCGCACGTACTAATTGTTGAAACTGGTCTGTTCCACAGGCATCTATTGTCCAGTGGCCTGAGTTATGGGGTCGTGGTGCCATC
Source organism: Fidelibacterota bacterium (assembly GCA_002712165.1). GTDB lineage: Bacteria > Pseudomonadota > Alphaproteobacteria > Rhodospirillales > Rhodospirillaceae > UBA11612. The sequence goes on along the minus strand of PASS01000077.1, from coordinate 85,861 downwards.
TCATTACACAGTATCTCACCCGACCTAGTCACAAACATTTCCACCGCCAATAAACCAACTATATCGAGAGACTGAATGGCACGCTTTGTGATGCTTTCCGATTCTTCAATTATTTTAGGATCTAGGTTCGCAGGTACAGTCGATGTTGCTAGCATGTGATTTTCGTGAACATTTTTAGCGGGCTCAAAACACATGATTGTGCCCTTTTCGTCACGGGCGGCTATGATGGAAATTTCGCAGCTGAAATCTATAAAGGACTCTAGCGCAGCAAAGGCACCTTTTGAACGAATAGACTTCCCTGCAGATAACTTTTGCCAAGCCATTTCTGCATCCACTGCCGACTTGATTTTAACTTGCCCTTTTCCGTCATAGCCAAGGCGCGATGTTTTTAAAATGGCTGGGAAACCGATTTCTTTCAGTGCTACTTTTAAATCATCTTTGGAGTTTACTGGCCTCCAGTCGGCTGTTTTAGCTTTGATCTTAGAGAAGAAAACTTTTTCCTTGGTTCGGTCCTGCGCTATCTCAAGGGCTTTCCAGGACGGGTGTACTTTTGTATGGGCTGCCAGGTATGCTGCTGTACTCGCGGGTACATTTTCAAATTCAAATGTTACCACATCAACAGACTTGGCAAAGGTAGCCAGGGCAGTTTTATCATCATAATTTGCGACTGTTGAGGTTGTGGCTACTTGCTCCGCCGGGCTATTTTTGTTTGGACCGTATACATGCGTGCAAAAACCCAATGGTGCGGCAGCTAGGCACAGCATTCGACCTAGCTGGCCGTTTCCAAGGATTCCAATGGTAGCGCCGGAGGATAGGCGGGTCATAAAGATCAATCTAATAATTTTAAAGTGGACGTTATTTTGGTCTGATACCTACACTTGCAGTCTGGCGTTTACGCCAAGCTTCTAGGCGTTTGGCAATTATAGGATCAGATAGCGCCAAAATGGATGCTGCGAGTAATGCAGCATTTTTGGCTCCGGCCTTACCGATTGCTAAGGTGCCAACAGGAACACCCGCTGGCATCTGCGAGATAGAGAGCAGGCTATCTAAACCCTTCAGTGTCTTGCTTTCTACTGGTACACCAAGCACCGGTAGAGGTGTAATCGAGGCAGTCATTCCAGGCAAATGCGCTGCACCTCCCGCACCTGCAATAATAACTTTTATACCTTTTTCTTGAGCACTACTCGCATAATCATAAAGTCTCTTGGGTGTGCGGTGCGCTGATACAACCTTTGTTTCGCAAGATACTTTAAGTTCAGCTAGAGTTTCTGAGGCGTGCTGCATAGTAGCCCAGTCTGATCTACTGCCCATAATGAGCCCTATTAAGGGCGCATGGCCACTTTTCTGAGCCGTCTTTTTCTTGGCTTTGCCCTTCGGTGTAGTGGCCATTCTTGCCATTCCTAGCCTCACGAGAAAGGGAGCGACTTTAAACGAGGGGCGCTCGCCCAGCAAGCGACGGAAAGCCCTCATTTTCCTAGTGTTTTCTCAGTTTTCTGGAATCTAGAGGTGAACACTGGCTTGGTAAGGTTTTGCAAAGCCTTGAGTGATAAAACAATGGCTCATCAGAATTTGACTAACCTAGCCTGGGATGGCGTTTCGCCTGGAATTGGATTGTCCATGTCGGATATCAAGAGACCTGAAGCTGTTACGATGCTGCGAGAGCGACCTGATGGCCGCTCACCAGGAGATGACGGAAAAGGTGCTGGCGAACAGCTCCCTAAGAAGGTGGTGGAGACCTACGAGGAATCTGCTCGTTCGCTGCCAGTGGATGATAGTATCACCATTCTTGGTATTCCCATTGAACGTATAAATTCAGCTGCACATGCCGCGCTGGCGGCACTGGTGTCGGAAAACAATTATCTTCGTAATGCCCTATCGCGGTATGAAGGCGGATCACACTTGAATGATTCCCAAAAGGGCCCAGGGTCTATCGAAGAGACGGCCCTGCAGGCTAGCATCTTAGATTACAACTCTTTCGTTGAGGCGTTGGGTGAGAAAATTGCTCTCTCTCCTGGGGATAACGGTACTTGGGTGCTTATCCTTGTTCATTTAAAAACGTACGAGATTTTAAATCGCAGTTCAGGTCTACTTGCCGCAAATGGCGCACTTGAGGATATAAGCCATCGGTTTTCCCAGATTGGAATTGAAGACATATCACAAAAAATACACAGGCTTGATGAGTCAGCGAATTCTATCTCTATGCCTCTAGTGAATGGTAATCATGCATCACTTGACGGAGATGAGCCAGTAACTGCTCCTCTGACTTTATTAGGTTATGCTGGCGGTGCTTCAGTAGCTGGATTAATTGCAGTAAGTAGCAGCTCGCTGGATACAACCTTTATAGCGCGCAAAGTGCGCGACCACATCTGCGATTCAGGTTTTCATGTTGGTGGTGTAGATATGGCACTTCAAGTTCAGGTTGCTGCGGCAGCTTGTGGGGTTGGCGAAAGTCCGCTTCTTGCTCTAGGACGGGTGGACCATCTTATGCGAGCAGGCTGATAAACTAACTTTTGTTAAGCTGGAGACTAAGCTATAATGTCGGGGATCAAATGGTCTTGTAGAGAGGAAATTTGATCTTTTAGAACCAACTTACGCTTTTTTAGTCGAGACACTTTAATTTGATCAAAGTCACTTTTTTTGGTCAAAGTGTTGATCGCGTTGTCTAGGTCGCGATGTTCTGTCTCCAATTCTGCGACCTTAGCTCTTATCTGGTCCTGATTTTCGGGCATTGATTTAGTCGCATCCTATTAATTTTATTCCGATCTTATTCTGATTGCTTGCGGACTAGATTTTGACAAGTTCTAAGCAAAGAGGGGCTGTTTGGGTCTCAAAACTCAAATATATACCCTTGGACGTGCTCGAGTCGAACCCAAGTACTATATATTGAGTACTATAAATGTACCCGACTCCGTATATTGACAGGTATTGGGCCCTCTCAAAGGGCTTGAGTGCAGGCTATACCATACTCTTTTCAGACCAAGAATAATTTAAAAACAGATAGTTAATGTGGGTCTGGAATAGGACATGCTTCAGGATGTATTCTATTGATGTTTGTGAACTGCTGCCCAGAGTAAATCCAGGGTTATGGATGCGAGGTGTGTGTAGTTATGAACCAAGCATGATCAACTGAGGCCGTACTATCGAAGGAGAACGACGACCATTTTCGGATTACTAAGCTGTTCACTAACTAAAAAGAATGAAGCTGAAGATTAAGGTTGAGCTGCTGTGAACAACTGTTAGCTATCACCGAGAGATATCAGCCATTTTCCGATCCGCCGGGGTTAAAACGGAGGCTCGCCGTTTCCGGGTAGGACCGGGGTAGGATCCCCAAGATAATTTTTTAAGGCCCATCGGCGGATGGGCCTTTTTTTTTTCTTATTGTAATGGCTTCATTTCGATGGGCGCTATTTTACTCGATAGATCTCAAGTCTATTTCTTCACGAAGGTGTTTCTTCTCCAAGTGGAGTGTCTTCCGCAACAGACTCAGTTATTACGCTTTGCATGTCAGACTTGACCATTGACTGTTTTTTTTCTTTTTGTTTGCGGGCGGCTTCCTTTGCAGCTTTTTTATTGGCGCGCTCCACACGACGGCTTGCTGTTAGAGCCATCTTTTCAAGCTCAGTTTCGGTGCACAAACCAAGAATAACAGGATTTTGTGGCTTTATATTAGGCGAATTCCAGTGCGTTCGGTCGCGTACGCTATTGATTGTAGGTTTAGTTGTACCGATAAGCCTGCATAATTGTGAATCCGTTAAATCCGGAAGGTTTTTTAGCAACCATGCAATGGCGTCCGGGCGTTCTTGACGTTTGGATACGGGGGTATATCGAGCGCCCTTGGAGCGAGCTTTAGGAATCGGCATATCGGACTTGCTAATTTTTAGTGTTGCCTTGGGATCTGATTGGCAACGATCTAATTCTTTTTGTGTTAGTTGGCCGTTTGAGATCGGGTTGACGCCAACAATACCGATAGCCACTTCACCATCTGCAATTGCTTGGACCTCTAATTCGTGCATGGCAGTGAAGTCTGCAATTTGGCTAAATGATAGGGTAGTGTTCTCAACCAGCCATACAGCTGTGGCTTTCGGCATAAGGGGCTGCAATGCCATAGTAATCTTTCCTTTTGGATAAGCGCGAGGGCATAAAAAACACCACGTAAAAGGCCGGCGCCTAGAAAAGCAACCGGGCCTACATAGTCATCAGTGTCGGTATATATCGAATTTATCACGATGGGGTCAAACCGTCCCCACTAAATAGATGTAAGATATGGGAAAAAATTGAATTTCTTTATACCTCAGCTGATTTTTAGAACAATTTTCCCGATGTGCTGGTTGCTTTCCATCAGCCTGTGGGCATCGGCAGCCCGTTCTAGTGGGAAAATGGAATCCACCACCGGTCTAATGAGGTTATCTTCGATTAGTGGCCAGACGTGGCTTTTGAGCGCCTCGGCGATAGCCTCTTTGAAGCTAGGATCTCTCAGACGAAGAGTAGAACCAGTCAGGATAAGGCGCTTAAGCATTATTGGCATAAAATCGATCTCGGCTTTGGAGCCCTCTAAAAAAGCTATATTTACGAGGCGGCCATCTGTTTTGAGACAACGAATGTTTCGTGACATATAAGGTCTACCTACCATATCGAGAATAACGTCTACCCCTTTATCAGGAATTTTAGTGCGAATTTCCTCAGCGAAGTCATAATTTTTGTAGTTAATGACAAGGTCAGCACCTAGGCTTTGGCATGCTTCACACTTTTGGTCATTGCCTGCGGTAGCGACGACCGTGGAACCGAAAGATTTTGCTAGCTGAATCGCAGCTGTACCTATGCCGCTGCTTCCGCCATGCACTAAAAAAACTTCACCTGCCTTAAGTGCGCCTCGTTCGAAAACATTATGCCAGACCGTAAAGAAAGTTTCAGGAATGGCTGCAGCTTCTATCATCGTCAATGTGGATGGGATGGGTAAACAGGTTACCGCAGGTGCGGTCACATATTGCGCATATCCGCCGCCTGAAATAAGAGCGCATACAGTGTCGCCAACTGCTAAAGTAGTTATGCCATCGGCGACCGCAATTATAGTACCTGAAACTTCAAGCCCTAGAAGATCGGAGGCACCAGGTGGGGGTGGATAGTTCCCCATGCGTTGTATTATATCGGGTCGATTGACACCTGCAGCGTGCACGGCGATTAACACTTCTCCAGAGCCAAGGTCGGGTAGTGGGCGCTCGCGCAACACTAACTTTTCAGGACCGCCAGGATCGCTAAATTCGATACAACGCATGTGGGCGGGAAGTTTTGGATTGTTCATAATGGCAAACTCCACCGGGTAAAAATTTCACCGGGCAGACTATTTCAAGATATTCGCTTATGCTTATATGGTGTTTGCATCTTATCGTCCACCTGATGGGGAAATATAAACTATGGACACAGATGATCTCGAGCCCATAAAGAATAAAGCACAACAAAAAGATCTTAGCCGTATGTCTATAGAAGGCTTAGTCGAATACATAGATGAGTTGCAAAATGAGATTGCACGCGTAAAACAGGCAATAGAAAAGAAAAATAAGGCTCGTGAAGGCGCAGAGTCATTTTTTAAGTCGTGATCTGCCCATCTTGAGCACAGCGATGGTTTCATGGGGAATAATTGTGCTTCATTACTCGAAGTAGAAAATTATAATTTGATAATAATAAGTGGGCCTACAAATCGGCTAGTTCGTTCTTATGGGTATCGCTCCAGCCCACCTCGTAAAGAGGTTTGCGCCCCTGAATACCCTTCATGTCGAATCCACCTCTCGGAATGAAGCCAAATTTTTGGCCTTTACAGGAATCAACTATTGTTTGGGAAACCCAGATATTGGCTGTACTAGCCTTGTCACAGATGCGAGCTGTCATTTGTACTGCTGCTCCGAAGAAATCGTTTTCTTCTTCTACGGCTTCACCGGCGTTGATACCAATTCTGATGTGAACTTGGATATTCGGATTTTTCGAATTGTGTGCAGCGACTGCTCTTTGCATGGAGATAGTAGCTGCAACTGCAGCTGGTGGGGAAGGAAAAGTAGCCATAATACCATCGCCAGTATGTTTCACTTCGCGGCCCTTCTGGGCACTGATGGCACTGCGGACAGCATCATTATGAGCTCGAACAGCTTTTTGTGCACCGGCGTTGCCGAGTTTTTGAGTCATCGCCGTGGAGCCAACAATATCTGTGAAGACAAAAGTAATGACGGAGGGTACGGCTGGCCGCTTATCGGGAAGATTCCAGTCGTTCAGGAGCTCATCAAGAGTTGGCACTATATTGCGGGTGCCACCCATATATTGAGTCATAGCTTGGCTACCTGACTTAATCATACCGGCGTAACGTGGGTTTTTTCCGTGTGAAGGAAGCTCGACACAGAATGATGTCGCACTTGCAGAATTTGATCCTGCAGAAACCAAACTGTCCTTAAGTATCGTAAGTTGTTCATCGCGGCCTAAACGCTTGCTTTGCCCAGCGACTGAGGCAGCTCCAGCCACGTAGAGATTTAGACCAAATCGCGTGAATGTGTTGAGCTTGACTGTGGAGATACTACTAACCGCATCCTCGAGAAAATAACCCAGATTTTCGCTTACCTCGGTCTCGGCAGGCGACTTCCTTGTCGCCTTAGAATCCGCTTTTTTCTTTTTCCCCTTTTCTTCTTCTTTTTTTTGTTTCACTTCTGATTTTGCAGCGTTTTCTTTTTCAGGTGTATCTTCTTTTTGTTTTTCACCTACCTGAGTGTCCATGTGGGTATCCAACTCCGCCGGACCATCCTTTTTGGGAGAGGATTCATCAGTACGCTCAATTACTACTTTATCAAATTCGACATCTTGGGCGGGGGCTTTAGTTTTGGATTTGCGTCCTGCTACAACAGCCATCATCCGTTCGGGGCCAGCTGCTTTTATATTATGCCGGGGTCCCATACTTAACATGCCAAGGATATTGAAATATTTCTGCAGGTTCACAAAAGTGGAAAGAAAGAATACCGAAATAAATGTACCGTTGATAAGGGGCAGTCGGTTTGCACGTGTAAGCACATCCATAGCTACTAGTTGAGTGATGATTAATGCCATGGCAGCAGCACTAATAGCAGCCACACTAACGCTGATAATCAAAGTCATTATGATCCTGAAGATTCCGCTCGATTTTTTCTTGCGACGTTTACGTTTAACTTTGCTCTGAGGGGCTCCTTTCCTAATTATTTTTTTAACTTTCTTTTTTTTTGCTCCCTTACTCGTTAATGACGAAGCACTATGAGTGCCGCCACGTTGTGTAGCTTCTTGTTGGTGCGATCCTCCACCGGGTTGTGGTGTTGCACGCTTGGACTGTGCACTGCGTTGTGGCCCTTTTCTCTGTGGCCTTTTATCGGGCTCAAATCCGAACATGTTGTTAGAATCGCCCATTTGTTTTGCTTTAGGGCTTTGCCAAGCAACGACGTCTTCAGTTGTATTGGTTTCTGGATAAAAAGTCTCTCGGACCACGCGTGTCGCATAGCCTTCTTTGGTGGAGACCATGCTTGCTTCTTGCACGGCGACTTCCCTCTCGCCGGTCTCAAAGCTGGCATGGAGCTGCCAACGGCCGTTTTGGTGGTAATAAACTTCGTACGTATCTCGCGCCATGGCTCGCAGCGCAGCCTGCGTTAATGCAGTAGCGCTTTTTGTCTCCCTAGCTTTTACTCACGCATTTCCCCAGGTCACAATAAGCAGAGGTTAACTGGTATACTGATTAATTCAGCACAGCATACGCATTCACATTATAATTAGGCAGCACATCCTGAAAGATTAAAGATACTTGAAATCACCCGCTTTGCGACAATAGCGTTCGAATTTTTGCACATAGAGCAGCCGTTTCAGAGATTGAGCGTTCCATATCCCGTGGGCGTAGAGCTGTAGTATTGGTCTACTTTTTAAGATCAAAGCCCTTGAATCGTTTGTTGAACTTAGCCAATTGCCCACCAGAATCCATTAAGCGGTGTACGCCAGTCCAAGCAGGATGAGTCTTTGCATCAATTTCTAAACGTAAGGAATCACCTGGTTTGCCGTATGTGCTGCGGGTCTTGAACTCTGTGCCATCCGTCATCACGACTGTGATTTCATGGTATTCGGGGTGAATATCTTTACGCATAGAAAGCCTCGCCAGCACGTTTCGCAGGCTAAATTGCTCTGCATAGGGCGGTGTATAAAGGTTTCATGTTCGGCCCGCAAGACGCTGCCTATCGGATACTCTTTAAGCTTCTGATCGAGAAGAAACACTCATTAATTGAAAATATAGTTTATTACAACTTGGAGAAATATAGAAGCCTAAATGTGGCCCTAGGTTGTTTATGGAGGCAGGATACGAATTTGTTTTTTTGCCATATTGTTGTCTTCGACTGCGAAGGTTTCTGCTTCTGAGCGAGTCATTTCCCTGAACTCCATAGGCCAATTGATAACTTTTTTGAGGTGTTTCGTGTCCTCATTCAAAAACTCACGCCTAAAATGCAGCATGCCGTAAAGAGGGTCAGCCACATTGCGCACTAAGGATGCAACTACAATATCGCCGATTTTGACCGTATACTGAATGACAAGGCCTACGCCACTTTCGGTTCGAGTTCGACGGAACAAACCGATAAATGCAACTGTAACGTTACCTATTTTGCCTATGTAGGGCACGGGAGTTGCTTGATCGGCGCTTGCCTGTTTTGGCAGGTCTGCCGTATCCATGTACACACTTACGCCGTCAAAAATCATGCGGTTGAGTTGGTGCTCAGCTGAGAGTTCTTTCAAAGTCATTTTCCTAAAAACTAAAACTGATCTAGTTTAAGCTCGATACGGCGATTACGATCGCGGGCGCTTGGATCGAGAGGCTGATACTCGCCAAATCCAGCTGCAGCCAAGCGTTTAGGTGGCAATCCCTGTTCAATAAGAAAGTTCACAACCGAAACGGCACGTGCAGTTGATAGCTCCCAATTTGATTTAAATCGGGCAGTATTGATAGGTACTGTATCGGTGTGCCCATCTACGCGTAGGAGCCAAGTTATTTCTTGAGGAATGTCTCTTGAGATATTGATCAATGTGCGGGCGAGCTCTGCTAGCTGACGCTGGCCATCTATACCGATGTCAGCCGAGCCTGAAGCGAACAATACCTCGGACTGAAAGACGAAACGATCTCCGGCGACTGTAACCCCAGGCCGATTACCAAGAATTTCACGCAGGCGTCCAAAGAATTCGGATCGATATTTTTGCAGCTCTTGTACTTTGCCCGCCAAAGCTCGGTTCATGCGCCGGCCAAGGTCTGATATCTGCGCTTTTTGAGCTATAGTTAGAGCATCCGATGCATCCAAAGTTGCAGCAAGACGCCCCAATTCTTGCTGTAATATTTCGAGTTGTTGACTCATCAGCGTGGCCTGCGCGCGCGCTTCTGCTGATAGACGTTGTTCTTTACTTATTTGTTCGCCACTTTGAGCGATTTGTGTTTCAAGGTTAGTTTTTAGTGATTCTAAAGCTTTAATATTTTGTTGAAGTACAGCTAATTGTTGAATTTGTTTTTCTATAACAACTCGCTGACCTTCAGCTTGAGTGGCGGCATTAGTGAGTGATTCTTGAAGCTTAATAATCTCTTCACGCTGGCTTACTGACTCAATACCCTTTTCATTTAACTGTGTTGTGAGTTCAAAATTCTGAAGTTTCAGTTGGTCAAGAATATCCAATTCCTGGTTCGCAGCTTGCAGGTCTCCCGATAAACGTCCGATAGTGGTTTCTAATTCTGAGCGAGCCTGACGTTCTAGGGATAACATTGCCCCTAACTGTGAGACCTGCCGATTTAGGACTGCGAGCGCTTGGTCACGACCTGATAGAGCTTGGCTCAGAAAAAATTGGCCAAGCACAAAAACAAGTAGCACAAAAATAATAATGATTAGAAGTGTAGAAAGTGCATCGACCCAACCAGGCCAAATGTCGACCGTTCGGCGTGCGCGGTGGGCAGAAGTAGCCATGGGATTGGTTAGTTCCCGTCAGATGGGGTGCTGTCTCGTGTGGTGACCCCGGCCACAGTTTTTGCTAATAGTTTTATCTCATTACGTATTTCGCGTACCGTGTCGTCTCTACCTGTGGAAAGTGCTGTGGACATTCGGTTTAGTACCGTATCGATACTACGAATATGTGAACGGGTAGCGTCATCAATGCTGGTGGCGGCTTGAGGTGCCATCATTTTCTCGGCCACCTCATTGAACTTGCGAATGGCTGGGGCTAACTCTCGCTGCTCTTCAGACATGCGGATTAGAACCGTTTGGCCTGCCTGAAGCTGATCGGCGAGAAGTGAGAGTTTGTCGTTCAAATCAATCAGTTGCTCACTACCAGCGCTTCTAACAGTTTCACCACGCGCCATAATGGCTTGTAGTTCATTCAGGCTTTCCGCACTTTGCTCCAGCAATGCCTCGGTATAAGCAGATACGCCTTGTTCAGAGTCTGCTAGGCCACTACCTGAAGACAAGCGTGTCAGCCCCGAAAGCCACTCTTCCAAATCATTGTAAAAGTGGTTTTGTGCTTGGCCGGCCTGAAGGTCGAAGAAACCCAGAATTAATGAGCCTGCCAATCCAAATAATGAGGTTGAAAATGCGGTGCCCATGCTAGTAAGGGGTTCTTCTAGGCCAGACTTTAATGCATTAAATGTAACTGTTATGTCGTCTCCAGTGATCGAAAGGTTGCGAATTACATCGCCTATAGATGCAACTGTCCCAAGTAGTCCCCAGAACGTGCCAAGAAGACCGAGAAATATACATAGCCCTGTAAAATAACGAGCAAGCTCACGGCTTTCGTCAAGTCGTGCAGCAATACCATCAAGCAAAGTGCGCATTACCGGTGCACTCAAGGTTACACGTCCACGTCCACGTTTTTCTTCAAGCATACGGGCCATGGGAGAGAGCAATCGTAAGCGCACTACTTCTTCGGGCTGCACGCGCCCCTCACTTAATGGAGTGCCGCCTTCAAGAGCGGTGCTACGAAAGCGTTCGATCCATCGAGACTCAGGTCCAAGCATGCCTACTTGACGAAAATTTATAAGTATACCAGTCAGGATGACGCTGAGAATTAATCCATTTAGTAGTGGGTTTGCCATAAAGAAAGAAACGAGGTCCTGGCCGATGAAAGCAGCGGCAACACCGACTACGGTCAGAAATACGATCATCCGAGTTAGGTATGTTTTGGTATCGGTCATTGAAACCTTATATGTCGTGTAAATTTCTCAGTATGGCATTGTTTATCTGAAATGCGGCGAAGCTATGACTAAGTGGCCGCTAGTCTCTATCGCTTAGTCACAATTACATTGATACGGTCAGGTTCTTTATCATCGTCTTGCTCACCTAGTGCGCGTAAATTTACTCGGCTCGAATCTACTCCGGCATCTAGAATGACTTTTCTGGCGTTGACTGCTCTTTCCAGAGACAGACGCCGAGACCGGCTGACGCTACCTTCAGCATCTGATGCGAAGGCGATAAACTCAACACGTAAATTGGCATCCTTCATCATTCGATTGGCAAGAATATAAAGGTTTTTATTAGCTTGTTTAGGAACAGCCGTTTCGCCAACACTGTAAAGAATGGTGAATTCATTCGCTTGAGCAAGCATTATTTTTGGTTTCGATAAGCTAGCGGTTTGTGCGTCTCCAGGCGACGAAAAATTCATTTTATCTCGCGCGCTTTCAGGTTCTGTCTGTATCTTCTTGGCAGAATCGTCAGACATTGCATCCGAGCCAGTAGAAGTGGTGACTGCAGGTGTTATTGCGGTGGGCTTCGAAGGCTGCTCAGTTACTGCGGTTTCCAGGGCCTGCGGTGTCTTCGGCTTTGTAAATGCATTTGTTTCTGTAACCTGAGTTTCTTTTATTTTAGATGCTGGTTCTATAGGTAGTGCCTGTTTTTGATTTGCTACATTCTTTTTATCTACGGCAGGAACGCCGCGCTTAATCATTGATGGCGGCGGTTGTAATTTAATACGGTTTTTGCTGGTCAACCCAAGTTTTTTATGCGGCGGTGGGCGCAGTTTTACTGGAGCTGTTCGGCTTTCGGGAACTAGCGGTTTGGGTATGACTTCATCAAGAACACTAATGTTGACAGTTATGCTGTCTTCTGCATTTGCGAGCAGGGAGAAAGAAATAAATAGCACAAACAAAAAGCTTGCGAGAGTTTTGCGCCAATAATTAATTAGCATGACTGTAGTCACTATGTGATCCATACTATCTAGATTATCCCTTGCGAGGGCTTAAGCTAATCCAGAAATTAAATTATATTGCGACGTTCTGCCTGCACCACCTTCAAACTACAACAGTCAGTTCGAGCGATACAACTGGGATAAGTGCAATCTAGGCGTGGAAATTGTGGTATTTAGCCTGAAATATTGTTTAATTATCTTTAAGCAAACCAAGCAAAGGCCCGTGAATCCTAGGGTTTGCTGATACTACATCACCAGTTGCCAACATTGTTCTACCGCCCTCAATATCCGAAATGAATCCGCCAGCTTCCTGTACTAGTAGCAGTCCAGCAGCAATATCCCATGGCTTGAGGCCCACTTCCCAGAAGCCGTCGTATCGACCAGCTGCTACGTAGGCAAGGTCCAGAGATGCGGTGCCCATACGTCTTACACCGGCAGTAACTTTCATTACTCGTTCTAATCGGTTGAGGAACGAAGAATGTCCAGGAATGCCTCTGAAGGGTATGCCAGTTGCAATAATAGAATCGCCTAGATCTGAGCGTGCCGAGACTCTTAGGCGGTGGTCATTTAGGAATGCCCCTTTGCCTTTCTCAGCATAAAACATTTCATTGGTGACCGGGTTATACACCAATCCGGCAATGATTTCCTCATCCATCTGCAAACCGATGGAGATTGCAAAATGAGGAATGCCATGCAGGAAATTTGTGGTACCGTCGATGGGATCAATAATCCAGCGGTGGCGCTTATCAGCACCTTGGATCTCTCCACTTTCTTCCAAAAGAAACCCAAATTTTGGCCGACCTTTTTCAAGCTCCGTACGCAAAGTTTTCTCTGCTTTAAGATCGGCAGCGCTTACGAAATCACTTGGGCCTTTCCTGGAGACTTGAAGCTGCTCAATCTCGCCAAAGTCACGCTTCATTGTTCGCGCAGCTTTACTCGCTGCTCCCGTCATAACGGTCCATAATGCCGAGCCCAACGCCATGTGATTTCCTCAAATAGATCAAAGGTAAGCTATCGGAGCCCTTTATTTTGCCCGTTCGACATAGCTACAGTCGTCAGTATTCACAACGATGCGTGTACCCGCCTCTATAAACGGGGGCACCATCACCTTCATACCATTTTCAAGTAATCCTGGCTTATAGGATGAGCTAGCCGTCTGTCCCTTTACAACCGGGTCTGCTTCCACCACTTCTAATATCACACTTTGTGGTAAGCTTACTGAAACCGGCTTACCTTCAATGAAATCTACAGCCAATTCCATATTGTCTTGTAAGAAAGCAGCTTTCTCACCAATAAGTTCGTCAGACAAAGAGAACTGATCGAACGTTTTATTATCCATAAACGTGTGCATATCTCCATCCTTGAATAGGAATTGGCATTCTCTGGAGCGAACCTCTAGCCGTTCAACGGTATCGGCTGTGCGCCAGCGATCCTGACTCTTGGTGCCGGTGATAAGGTCTCGCATTTCAACTTGGATGAAAGCGCCTCCCTTACCTGGTTGCAGTAATTGGATTTTTAGAACCGACCACTGTTTACCTCCGTGATCGATGACCATACCGGGGCGTATAGTGTTAGCTTGAATCTTCATGAATCGCCTGATTGCTATTGGTGGATGGGCCTTTTGGCCCCTTAAAGTCGCGCGCTTTTATCAGTTTGCACTTTAAGTAGCAACGTTTCTAGCTCTCTAAAGCCTCTAGGGCTCGAAGTTTTAAAACGGCTTGGTGGTAATTCTCTTGTAGTCTAACAGACATTATATCAAACAACTGGGCAGGCCAAAAATGACTACGACAAAATCTTGGTGGAGTGAAGAGAATCTTAAGCAGCGTCTGTCAATGCTCAACGGGCGTGGGGCTGCTGTAAGATGCCTACGTAAGTTTTTCCAAGACGAAGGATTTGTTGAGGTTGATACTCCTGCCTTGCAAATTTCACCGGGTATGGACCGCCATATACGTCCATTCTCAACGCAACTGACGGAGCCCTTCGCGAGTGAGTCTCAGCAGCGTTATCTCCGCACCTCCCCTGAGTTTGCCATGAAGAAACTTCTGGCTGGTGGTCAAAATGCAAGCCTCAGCAAAATTATGCAGTTGTGTAGAGTCTGGCGTGATGGTGAACGTAGCCCACTGCACCACCCGGAATTCACTATGCTGGAATGGTATCGTTCCGACGCAGATTATGGCTCTTTAATAGCAGATTGCGAGAGAGTACTGCAGGCCGTGTCAAATGGCGTCGCACAGGCGCTAAAATCAGACGGAATGCTTCATTGGCAGGGCAATACCTGTGACCCAAACAAGCCGATACAGCGTGTGACTGTAAAAGATATGTTTGTTCGTCATGCTCAAATTGATTTATTTGAGACAATAGATGACTTCTCAGTTCCTAATCCTTCTCCTGAAAAGTTAAAGTCTGAAGCACAATCACGTGGTTTGCATGTTGGTGAAAATGATAGTTGGGAGGATATATTCTTTCGCATAATGATTGAGCGTATTGAGCCAAAACTTGGCATGGGTGCTGCGACGGTTTTATGCGAATACCCATCTAATCTGGCCTCACTTGCTAGGCGCACATCAGATGACGGACGGTTTGCAGAACGGTTCGAATTGTACGCTTGTGGCGTAGAGCTAGCCAACGCTTATTCAGAATTGACGGACCCAGCCGAGCAGCGCATCAGATTTGAACATGACCGCACTTTGCATGAAAAACTATACGGCAACGCACCACCGATTGACGAGGAATTATTGTGTGCTCTTAGCTTCTTGCCGCCATGTGCAGGGGCTGCCCTCGGATTCGATCGTCTTGTGATGCTCGCTACCGGAGCGAAAGATATTACCGAAGTGATCTGGTCGCCAGTCCCTTAAAGCCTGACGGTTATTTGCGTAAGTTTTAACTTTGAGGAAGTTTCGTAGTAAACCAGATCAAGGTATGACATTCGGCATCGAATCCTTTAATGAGCATAGAAATAAATATTTTCTCTTGATTCGCGATCTAGTAATGCTGCGTAAAAAAAATTCTTATTGAACTCGCCCATACTAGCTGATTGGTACCAGAGTCGATATGGTATGCCTACTATGAACCGTATTGCTTACTTGAATTGTGAAATAAAATCGCGTGACCTTTCCACGAGACTACTTATTGCTTCACACCTACTGAATCTCAATGTACCTGTAGTTGTTGGTCAGTTATGGGCATTGGTCGGCAATGCTAGGGCGAGGAAAAGTATCCCAGGCACATATCTTTTCGCTACCAGCAATAGTTTTCAGGCCAGGGCCATGAAATGGGTCAAGGAGGCTGGGAATTTTGTGATAGCGTCTGACGAAGAGGCATTACCTTTAGTGAATTCACTAAGCAATGTTTCTTCTGATGCAATAGACATTTGCGATAAGTTTCTCGTGGATACTGAATTACATAAATCAATTCTCATTAAAGAGTACGGCGCAAAAGAAAAATTTCATGTTACTGGCTCATCGCGGTTTGAACACATAAGTACTACTGATATCCGCGCAATTCCTTCAAACCCCTACATTCTATTTAATACAGGGTTTGGTGTGATC
Source organism: Fidelibacterota bacterium (assembly GCA_002712165.1). Lineage (GTDB taxonomy): Bacteria > Pseudomonadota > Alphaproteobacteria > Rhodospirillales > Rhodospirillaceae > UBA11612. Next base: position 70,124 of record PASS01000077.1, on the reverse strand, counting down.
AATAGTGTGTGGGGTAGTCCAGAAACAGCGTTGGGAATGATGCGGAGCGCTACACCACTGTCTATACAAGATGCACAATCCATCATTGATTCTGAGAAGGCGGCCTTGGATCTAATGATTCTGTTGATTCGATGGTTGATTCCAAATCATCGTATAGTATTGCGCCCTCATCCTTCCGAGAATGCCCAAACTTGGCGAAATATTTTGCCGGAGGTTGAAATCGTGGAGGGTTCTGCATCATTACCTTGGATAAAAAACGCACAGTTGGTAGTTCATTCCAATTCTACAACAGGTCTGGAGGCTGCGCTTTTGAGAACACCAGTTATTAATTTGGATCCCATGCCTGACTGGGGAAAGCAATACATTGTGCCTAAGATTAATCATACGGTTAAAAATTTGACTGCTGCCCAAGAAGCTCTTGATGCTTTTCTAAAAAATAGGACAGGCCCCATTGCTGAAAAGGCGAAGAGAAGCTTAGATTTTCCAAAGAATGGCGCACTTAATGCCGCTCGCGAGATTTTTACTAACCTTAAAAATGCGAACCCACTTGCAGGGCCATTCCCGTGGGCCAAGATGGAGCGGGCCCAGGTGGACCGTGATAAGTTTACGGCGACAGCCGAGGAAGTTACCGAATATATGGATGGCCTCAAGATTAATTGTTCAATCCACGAATTGGATGATTCAGTTTTTCTTTTCACGCCGCTTTAGGATTGCACATCTTTCAAAAACAGTGTTGAAGGCGCGGACGGCATCAGCGGGTCCATCGGTAAAGCTCCAGACACCGCTGCATACCGCTAAAAAATCAGCGCCACTGCGCACTAAAATCTCGCAATTTTCGACAGTTATTCCACCGATGGCAACGCACGGTACTGTGGTTGTTTCTGACCATATTGATAGGACTTCTGGACTGGGATGCGCGGTATCAACTTTAGTAGTGGTCGGAAAAAATGCCCCGAAAGCAACATAATCGGCACCAGCATCAGCCAGTCCCATTGCTACATGCCGTGAGTCTTTGCAGGTAACGCCGACAATGCCATTACCGATTGCTTGGCGAGCTTCTCCATATGGAGCGTCATCCGCGCCAATATGCACACCGTCGCAGCCAAGTTTTGCCGCTAGTTTTGGATGATCATTAAGAATAAACGCGACGTTGTAGCAGTGGCACACTGGCAACAGCTCATTTGCCGCGGCTATGATAGTTGCATTATCGCTATTTTTTAGGCGTAGCTGGAAGCAAGCTACGTCTCCTGCAGCTAGTGTTTCTTCCAGAATCTTGGCAAAAGCTGGGACATCTGGAATGCTATCCGGAGAAATTATATAAAGTCTGCAGGTTTGTTCAGCCGGCGAAGAATTAGGCATAGCTTTCTGCGTCAGTTCCTGCCTTTGTATATTTCGATCAGAGTTTCTAGCAGCTTAAGGGCCTCATCTTTGGGCCGCTGGAAGGAGTTGCGGCCAATAATAGAGCCATTACCACCCCCTTCGCGAATGGCATTAGCTTCATCAAATAGGCTTTGTTCATCTTTTTTTCCGCCTCCTGAGAATACCACAATACGACGCCCACCAAAGCAACTCTGCACTATATGAGCCACTCTTTCTCCTAGCGTCGACCGAGGAATGCTCTGTGTCTCATAAACCTTTTTAGCTTCGGGCAAGTCGAGATGGTCTGAAGGTAATTTAACTTTGATAATATGAGCTCCAGCGAGTGCGGCGATGTGTGCGGCGTAAGCGACAATATCCAAACCTGTTTCGCCCTCTTTGGTAACGTACTGCCCACGCGGGTAAGACCATACTACGGTGGCAAGCCCAACGGATTTAGCCTCCGCAATCAATTCGCGCAGGTTGTTAATCATGTCATACGCAGCTCCAGATCCAGGATAAATTGTATAGCCGATAGCCGAGCACCCAAGTCTAAGAGCGTCATCTACGCCCGCAGTAATAGCTTGAGAGGGGGCATCCTTTTCACCGTTGAGCGAATTGGCACTGTTTAGCTTAAGAATAGTGGGCATGGCGCCGGCGAATTTTGACGCGCCATCTTCGATTATACCTAAGGGTGCAGCGAAAGCAGAAAGCCCAGCATCAGCGGCAAGTTGCCAATGATAGTGGGGCTCATATCCTGGGGGATTGGGCGCGAAGCTTCGTGCAGGACCGTGCTCAAAACCTTGGTCTACAGGCAGGATGACCATCTTACCTGTCCCACCTAAACGGCCATGCATCAGAATACGTGCTAGGTTTGTCTTTGTACCCGGATTATCGCTTTCGTAACCAGATAGGATTTTTTTTACCCGTGCCGAAATTTTCATTTACTGGCTATCCTTTGATCCTGAAATGACGCCGGCCAACTACTAGCCGGTACTTTATCAACTGAGGACATATAATGGCATGACTAAGGGTTTGAATAGACCCAATGATACGATAGGGGGCCTGGTCCTGTGTGGGTTGTCGATTAATGGCCGTTGACGTACTTAAGACTCACCCATATGCTTCATGCAATTTTCGAGAAAATCTCTCTATTTCCTTGAAAGATATTGGGAACTATAAGTTGAATCAAGTTCAGACGGCACTTAAACATATAAATGAAATGGTAAGCCGGTTGGAGAGCGCAGCCACAAAGGCTCAGGCTAAGATACCTTCTGAGGAAGAAATCGCGGCTACAGAGCTCAAACTCGCTGACCTCTCCAAGCGAAATGTCAGATTGAAAGAATCGGCAGACGTTATGGTTGGAAGGCTAGATGTGGCTATAGCTCGCCTTGCAAAGGCCCTTAAGGATTAGGGAGAGACTCATTTGGGCCAAGTCGCCATTAAAATTCATGGACGTCAATACCCTGTTGCCTGCGATGATGGTCAAGAGGCACACCTTGCTAGCCTTGGACGCTTTCTGGATGAGCGGGCTGAGAAATTGGCATCATCAGCCGGCTCAATAAACGATGCACTCCTACTTGTTATGGTTGCGCTAGTGGTGGCAGATGAACTGACAGACGCGCTTGCTGAGCTGAAAGCCCTCAATGTGGCAAATGAAAGAGAGGCTGAATCTGAATCTCAAACCGCTAGTGCTTTGAAAGATTTGGCTGATCGGATTGAACGTATTGCTGCCCGGCTTGAAGGCGCCTAGGTTAGTCACGGAGCTGCCGGGTTCGTTAGGCCTTGAACCCCCAGGGGCGTGATACCGCTCGGGAGCTGTCACTCTCCGGGTCTTGGCCCGCGTGATACGGCGCCCACCTATACTCGTGGCCCATTGGGAGGTCACATAAGGTCAACGGCCACGGCGGCTCCACATTTCTGCAGAATTGATCTAGCTGTATTAAATGCTCCGTCCTTGGGCGGTTTAGTTTGACACCAGGTAAGAAAATTGTGATGTGCCAGCAATTCCCGACCTCAGAATCTAAAGACCTCCTGCGACGTCAAGCACTTAAACGCCGCGGCGAGGCTCATAAACACTTTAATCAATTCGCTGCAATGCGATTGAAAAAACTTCTGGGTGCTGGTTTAGGCATCGATACTAGTATCATAGCTGGCTATTGGCCGATTAGGGATGAAATTGACTGCCGCCCTGCTTTAGAGCGGTTAAATGAGCGAGGGTATCAGATCGCTTTGCCAGCAGTGGAAAGTGAAAGTCAGATTTTGGCCTTCAGGGCATGGAAACCTGGAGATACCCTTGAAGGTGGCCCATTTGGGACCTTTCAACCAAATCGCAAAGCACTGGTTCTTACTCCAGATATGCTTTTATTGCCTTTGGTGGCGTTCGACCAACTGGGACATCGGCTAGGCTACGGCTCGGGATACTATGATCGAACGATTGAGGCTCTTCGGTTTGGCGGGAGTGTCATTGCTATCGGTGTCGGCTATGACGATCAGGAGGTCGAGAATATACCTTGGGAAGGTCATGATCAGGTCATGGATGCGGTAGTGACTGAGCGTCGAACCTTGTGGTTTAACGAGGCTGTAAAAGGTCAGCGGGATTAATATGCGGTTTTTGTATTGTGGTGATGTTCTGGGAAAATCTGGACGAGATGCTCTATCTACGCACTTGCCTACATTGCGCCAGGAACTTGGTTTGGACTTCGTAGTAGCATGCGGTGAAAATGCAGCTCACGGTTTTGGCATAACCGCTGCAATTTGCGACTCTATGTTTGATATAGGTGTTGACGTTATTACTATTGGGAATCACGCTTGGGATCAACGTGAGATTATTACTTATATTTCTACCGAACCCCGGCTCTTACGCCCCCTCAACTATCCATCGGAGACGCCTGGGCAAGGAATGGGGTTTTACCAGACGCAACAGGGTAAACGCATAATTGTTATCCAGGTGATGTGCCGCCTATTTATGGATGCTCTCGATGATCCATTCCGAGCATTGGATGATTGCTTACGGCGTTATCCGCTGCGAGAAGCTGCAGATGCTATTATTGTTGATGTTCACGGCGAGGCAAGTAGCGAAAAGGCTGCTCTTGCGCACATGGCTGATGGCCGTGTGTCCTTAGTGGTCGGAAGTCACTCTCATGTCCCAACAGCGGACTCTCGTATCATGCCGGGAGGCACCGGTTTTCAAACCGACGCGGGTATGTGCGGTCCTTACGACTCTGTCATTGGAATGAAGAAGGGGCCGGCTACATCTCGGTTTATTACTAAGATGCCGACCGAGCGGTTGGAGCCAGCGGAGGGGGAAGGCACCTTGTGTGGCGTCTTTGTCGAAACTAACGACCAAACAGGTCTTACTGAGCGAATATCGCCTGTACGTGTTGGAGGGATTCTCAGGGCCGCTCGCCCAGTGTAATACGACTTGTAGGAGCTGAATTTATTTAAGGTATTGTAGTGTTATGCGTTAATTACAACATTTGGTATAAACGAAAAAGATTTAGTCATTTAGTAAAGTAAATATTAATTTAAATTCAGCGGACCTAGGACTCCAATGGCTGGCCATTCTCAATTTAAGAACATAATGCATCGGAAAGGTGCGAAGGATGCGAAGCGTGCCAAAATATTCACAAAGTTAGCGCGTGAAATTACGGTAGCTGCCAAATTGGGTATGCCTGACCCTGCACACAACCCGCGTCTTCGAGCGGCCATCATAGCGGCGAAATCTGAGAGCATGCCTAAGGACAATATCGAACGTGCAATTAATAAAGCGGTCGGTGGCGACACGGAAAACTTTGAGCAGACCCGATATGAGGGATACGGACCAGGCAAAGTTGCCGTTATTGTTGAGGCATTGACCGATAATCGCCATCGAACTGCTGCGGAGATGCGTGCATTGTTCAATAAGAACGGTGGCAACATGGGTGAGGCCAATAGTGTGGCGTTTAACTTCCAGCGGATCGGCCTTATTCACTATCCAGCAAGTGCGGGCGGTGAGTATGAAATAATGGAGGCAGCAATTAATGCTGGCGCCGACGATGTATCTTCTGGTGAGAAAGGTAATGATATTTACTGTGGACCCGATGAATTGCATGCAGTTCAAAAAAAATTAGAAGAGGTTCTCGGCGAAGCTGAAACCGTGCGCCTGGACTGGCGGCCTGCGGTGACCGTAGAAATTGGTGAGGATCAAGCAAAAACCCTTATGAACCTGCTGAATGCTCTGGATGATAACGATGATGTGCAGCGCGTTTCAGCCAACTATGAAATGTCCGATGAGGTCATGGCCCGCTTCGGCTGTTAAGACCATGGTGAAAAGCCAGAAACCCACACAGCCGGCTGCAAAGCCTGCGGTGCAGGGCAGTGCTGTCCGCATTCTCGGAATTGATCCTGGGCTTCGTCATACTGGATGGGGCGTTATTGAGGTCAAGGGGAATGAATTAAACTTCGTTGCTGATGGTGTTGTGGATACTGATCCTAAATTATCGTTGGCTGAACGGTTAAAAAGTATTTTTGAAGGCGTTCAGAGCGTTGTAGCTACTTATGTTCCTGACGAATGCGGTATCGAGGAAAGCTTTGTGAATAAAAATCCGGTCTCTACCCTCAAGCTGGGCCACGCGCGAGCGGCTGTGATGCTTGCACCAGCAACGGCTGGTATTCCCGTATTTGAATATAAACCCAACCTAGTTAAAAAATCGGTGGTGGGTGCAGGTCATGCGGACAAGAATCAAGTGGGGGTAATGATACGTATGCTATTGCCTGAGAGTCGATCCACGAGCACAGATGCTGCGGATGCTCTTGCGGTAGCTATATGCCATGCTCATCATCGGGCAACGGCTTGGAACATGCCGGCACAAAGGACGTTGTTATGATTGCTAAGCTGCGTGGCCTTCTAGACTCTACCGGCGATGGATGGGCCATACTTGATGTTAATGGCGTTGGTTATATGCTTTTTTGCGGTGCCCGTACGCTGGCTTCATTGCCTGCGAGAGGCGAAGTGGTTGAGTTTAACGTCGAAACTCATGTGCGCGAGGATCACATCCATCTCTACGGCTTCACTACGGATGCCGATCGCGAGATGTTTAGAATTCTGACTACAGTTCAGGGGGTCGGTGCTAAAGTTGGGTTAGCGATTCTGTCAGCATTATCTTCATCACAGGTCACTCAAGCCATTGTTGCAGCAGATATAAGCGCATTCAAAAAAATTGGAGGCGTTGGCCCAAAGCTTGCCTCACGTCTTATAACAGAGCTTAAAGATAAACTCTCAAGCTTTCCTCTGACCGAATATCAAATAGATTCAGCAGTCCCTGTTGCTGCCAAAAAGGTCGATGCCCCTGCTGCGAATATTGTTGAGGAAGCAGTTTCTGCTTTAGTAAATCTTGGTTATGGTCGCACTGCCGCATTTAGCTCTGTGACACGTGCAGTTCAAAATGAAGGGGAGATGGTTACACTTCCATCATTAATCAAGGAATCGTTACGAGAGTTGGGCAGTGCAGATGGTTGAGCCTCACCAACCCGATAGGGTGATTTCTGCCGCTAAACAAAGAGATGATGGCGATTCGTCCTTACGGCCTAAGCGGCTTCAAGACTTCATAGGGCAGACAGCTTTACGCGAAAACCTTGGAGTTTTTATTGCCGCAGCATTGCAACGCAAGGATCCTCTAGATCATGTCCTATTGCATGGACCGCCAGGTTTAGGAAAAACAACACTAGCACAGATTGTTGCCCGTGAACTGGGCGTTGGCTTTAGGGCGACATCCGGCCCCATGATTTCGCGAGCAGGAGATCTAGCGGCGATCCTCACAAATCTGGAAGCGAATGACGTTTTGTTTATTGATGAAATTCATCGCCTTAATCCCGCCATAGAAGAGGTGCTTTATCCAGCAATGGAAGACTATCAGCTGGACCTAATTATAGGCGAGGGACCAGCGGCTCGTTCTGTACGTATCGAGCTACAGCAGTTTACGCTAGTGGGTGCAACTACAAGGTCCGGTCTCCTGACGACACCGTTGCGCGACAGATTCGGCATTCCACTACGTCTTGAATTTTATGATGACAATGCATTGGTGCAAATTGTTGATCGTGGTGCGAGAGTTTTAGGACTTGAATTGACAGAAGATGGTGCTTTTGAGATTGCGAAGCGCTCTCGTGGAACTCCACGTGTTTCGGGCCGTCTTTTAAAGCGGGTACGTGATTTTGCGGCAGTAGATGGCACACCCAAGATCAATGCGGCGATCGCTGATAAGGCACTGAGCCGCCTCGATGTTGATGTCCTAGGTCTTGATGCGATGGATCGACGATATCTTGCTTGTATAGCAGAGAATTACGGAGGCGGTCCTGTGGGTGTAGAGACTCTAGCTGCTGCCTTAGCAGAAGAGCGCGAAACTGTGGAAGACGTCATTGAGCCATTCCTTATTCAGAAAGGTCTGATTCAACGAACTCCTCGTGGACGCTTACTTTCGGATAATGGGTATCGTCAATTGGGTCTGAAGGCCCCCTCGCGTGAGGGTTCACAGTTAGCCTTGTTAGAAGTCAGCGGGGATGGGACATGATGGATGTTAGAATTTTACCGGCTTCAGGCACTTTAAAAGGAGGCACTCATACTCTGCCCTTGCGTGTTTACTGCGAAGATACGGATATAGGTGGAATTGTCTATCATGCCAATTATTTGAGGTTCGCTGAACGGGGTAGGACGGAAATGTTACGGGCGATGGGTATTGAACTGCGGCGATTACAAGGGGACGATGGTCTTATATTTGTAGTGCGCAAGGGTGAAATGGAGTACCGCAATTCTGCTGCTCTTGACGATTTCTTAATCGTAGAGACGGTGGTTTCTGGAATTCGTGGAGCATCTGTATATTTGAAACAACACATTCTCCGCGTTAGTGAAACAGAAGAAAATGAGGAGCTTTTTAATTTAAATGTTCAAGTTGCGTGCACAGATCAAGACGGTAAGGCTGCACGTATACCCGATATTCTACGCGTCGAATTAGAACAATTACTTTGAGTAGTGTGAACAAATAGGCTCGGATATGGAAACACAAATATTAGAAGCGGCGGCGACCAGTGGTGGGGTGAATCTTTCTGCTTGGTCGTTATTTCTTCAAGCGGATGTTGTTGTGAAATCGGTTATGATTTTGCTGGCGATTATGTCTATTTGGAGTTGGGCGATTATTTTCGATAAAACTCTACGAATGCGCGCCATACAGCGTAAGACAGGGCAATTCGAAGAAACTTTTTGGTCTGGCTCCTCTCTTGAAGATCTTTTTGAGCGTGTTGGCCAACGACCGCGAGAGCCGATGTCATCTATTTTTGTTGCGGCTATGAAAGAGTGGCGGCGTGCTTCAGACAAATCGGGTTCTTCTGCCTTGGGCGTTGGTACTGTGCTCAGCGAACGTATCGAGCGTGTTATGAAAATCAGCCTAGAGAGGGAAATGGACCATCTCAGCCGACGTATGACGTTCCTGGCTTCCACCGGCTCGGTATCACCGTTTCTAGGTCTATTTGGCACTGTGTGGGGAATTATGAATACGTTTACCTCCATTGGCGCGACCTCAGATACAAGCCTGGCAACTGTGGCTCCAGGGATTGCTGAGGCACTGTTTGCCACTGCTCTAGGTCTTGTAGCCGCTATTCCTGCTGTTGTTGCATACAACAAAATTTCCAGTGATTTGTCCCGCTACGCATTGAGGCTTGAAAACTTTGCTGGTGAATTCGGTGCCATTCTTTCAAGGCAATTGGAAGGAAAATGAGCGATGGCATTTACAGCTAGTTCGAATAATGGTGATCGACGGGGTCGCCGTTCATTTGCTCCGATGGCAGAGATAAATGTTACGCCGATGGTTGACGTGATGTTAGTGCTACTGATTATTTTCATAATCACAGCCCCGCTTCTAGCAACGGGAGTGAATGTGAATTTGCCTCAAACTCAAGCGAAGCCCTTACCACAGGACAACGAGCCCTACCAAGTGACCGTTGAAAAGGACGGTACACTAACTATCGGTTCGGAGAATAAGGTAAGCTTTGATGAATTGGGGGCAAAACTATTAGCAGCCTTGGAAGGTAATCGCGATATACGCGTTTATGTACGAGGCGACGAGGAGGTTCCTTACGGCTACATGATGAAAGTGATTGGTGAGATAACCGGGGCAGGAGTGAATCAGGTGGCTTTTGTCACTCAACCGCCCAAAAAGACACCAGATATTTCCCGCTAAGGATTGATTAAGCGTGATGTCTAGTACGGCAGCAATGCAAGGAAATTCGGCGCATTATGGCTATGCGCTCTCGGTTATTCTGCATGTGGCAGTGATCTCTATTGCATGGGCAGGCCTGCCATTCATTAAGCGTGATTTGCCCAAAGAAACGCTGCTCGTAATCGACCTTGTAGAAATTGCTGAAATTACGCAGGCGACACCGGAGCCTCAGGCCGAGACCGAACCGCTGGATGTACCGTTACCTTCGTCTGAAGAAACGGCATTGCCATACGATAAGAATGCTTCAACAAATGAAGTTGTTGATGTCACGCCGCAAAAAATTAAACCAAAGCTAAAACCAAAGCCACCACCAACAAAGCAGGACGATATTGCATTTCTCAATAAGCTAGTTAAGGACTTGGATGCGCAACAAGAGCTGCAGATAAAGCCTCAGGCAGAAGATCCAGACAATCGGGAAACTAGCAACAATTATGCTGGTGTTGCGTCAGATAAACCGACGATTTCGGAGCTCGATGTCATTAGGCGTCATATTGAAGATCATTGGCGCATTGATCCCGGAAAAGAGGGGGTAGATGAGTTGGCTGTGGAAATCAAAATCAACTTGAGTTTGGATGGGACTGTGCAGGAAGCGCAAATTGTCGACTCTTCACGCTATTTTCTTGATACTACATTTCGTACGTTCGCTAACTCTGCACGGAATGCAGTGATGGCAGCCAGTCCATTACCAATCAACCCGAACAAGGCTGGTGCATTCCGGGAAATGATTTTAAAGTTTTCACCTCAAGGGCGAATCAATTAGCTGATTGGGTTGGGTATGACACAGCATCGCCATTTTTATACCATACCCGGAGCATATTCTGAGAGTTATAAGAGCCATATGTATAGATTATTAGAATATATAAAGCTCACATCTGTGCTTTTAATGCTCTCCGTGCTGTTTATTGGCCCCTCGGCATTGGCGCAGGTCCGTCTTGATATTACGCGTGGGCGGGTAGAGCCAATGCCAATAGCGATTAGTGTTTTTTCCGGAAGATCGGACGAAACAATCGCGATGGGAAAAGACATTAGTGCGGTTATTGCCTCTGACCTTGAGCGATCAGGTCTTTTTCGGCCATTGGATCAGAAGGCATTTTTGCAAGATTTTACATCCATTGATGTTCAACCGCGTTTTGCAGATTGGCGTGCTCTTAATGCACAGGCACTTGTTCAGGGTGCTGTCGAAGTGTTGCCCAATGGTCAGTCACGAGTGGCCTTCCGGTTGTGGGATGTGATCGGTGGACAGCAAATCGTTGGCCAAGCCTACGCAACTCAGCCCGAGAACTGGCGCCGTGTTGCACATATCATCGCCGATCTTGTTTACCAATCTATCACTGGAGAAAGTGGCTATTTTGACACTCGGATTGTGTACATCGCAGAAAGTGGTCCTGCTAATAAGCGTATTAAGCGTCTTGCGATTATGGATCAGGATGGCGCTAATCACCGGTACCTCACTGACGGAGCTAATCTTGTTTTAACGCCGCGCTATTCGCCTACCAGTCAAGAAATCACTTATATGTCATATTTTCGGGATGTGCCGCGTGTGTATTTATTCAATATCGATACAGGCCGACAGGAGGTCCTAGGTGATTTTCCAGGGATGACCTATGCCCCTCGCTTTTCTGCCGACGGTAACAAAGTGATTTTATCGCTGGCGACTAATGGTAATTCGGATATTTACGAAATGGACTTGCGAACGCGTCGCACTTCGCGTTTAACCGACCATCCTTCAATCGACACTTCACCTTCCTATTCGCCTGATGGCGATCGGGTGACATTTGCTTCTGATCGGGGCGGTAGCCAGCAGGTCTATGTAATGAATGCGGATGGTTCAAACCAAACCCGCATTAGCTTTGGAACTGAGGGTCGTAGGGGGCGTTATGGTACCCCAGTTTGGTCGCCGCGCGGCGATCTGATTGCTTTCACCAGATACGCCCAAGGGGATGGCCAGTTCTATATTGGGGTCATGAAACCCGATGGAACGGGTGAGCGGCTTCTGGCCAAGGGCTTTCTGGTTGAGGCACCGACTTGGGCGCCCAATGGCAGGGTGCTGATGTATTTTGCCCAGTCCCCGACACGGGCAGATGGCTCTGGCGGTCGTACCAGGCTCTTCTCAATCGACCTAACTGGCTATAATCAAAGGGAAATATTAACCCCACAGAATGCTTCGGACCCTGCGTGGTCGCCTCTAATCCCCTAATATCTGTGTGCGATAGAGGCTCAAATATACAGCCAAGCGGGTCTTTAGGGGGCATATAATCAACTATACCCTTCTGCCACACTTCTTTTTTACAACAGTGCAAAAACTTGTATATTATGGGTACTTTAGAGCCCGGCCATGTGCGGCGATCTCTTGCGCGCGTGCATATTGCTGGTAAAAGGATGACGCAGTTACGCTTGTTTCAAAACGGGCTTATCAATATAGCGTAGTAATCACTCGTGGACTTAGGGGACTCTACAAAATGAACCTTAGATTTGTAAGCGCGGCCGCCGTTGCTTTAATTTTAGCAGCTTGCGCCACAAAACCTGTGGAAGAAGAGGCTGCGCCGCCGCCGCCGCCACCACCACCGCCACCACCAGCCGCTCCATCAGGGCCGGCAGCGGATTCTCTTGAGTATTTCAATACGGTGGTCGGAAATACCGTGAACTTTGATTTTGATAAATATGATTTGCGCCCCGACGCGCAAGCGGCACTTCGTGCTCAGGCTGCTTGGTTGAACCAGAACCCGTCGCGCACTGTGACTGTAGAAGGTCACTGTGACGAGCGAGGTACACGCGAGTACAACTTGGGTCTTGGTGAACGCCGTGCTAATGCGGCTAAACAATACCTTATAACGCTTGGTATCGCGGAAAGCAGATTGAAGACAATCTCTTACGGCAAGGAGCGTCCGCTGTGCGTTGAGTCCAGCGAGGCCTGCTGGCAAAATAATCGCCGCGGAACATCCGTAGCGCAATAATGAATTAATAAAACGGCCTCGGTTTAATCCGGGGCCGTTTCCTATTGGGGCGCATGTTGCTGGCTAGCGTTGGCTAGTGGGTTCATGCGCCTTATTGTTGCCTGATAATCAGATGATATTTTATTTGTGAATTCGTATTTCTAATTCTGATCGGGCTTGGGCAATTACTTTGGCAAGTCTAGCGCGGCAAATTATAGGAATAGTTTATGATGATTTACTCTTACCCGTATATCAATCTTAGTTGTGGAATTTTGCCTCGGATCATTTTGACCGTTTGCGTAGGATTTGTGATTTTCTGCGTGGCTTCGCAAACGCCTCTGGCAGCTCAAAGTGCTCGCGATCTAAACAAGCGCATTGAGCGTTTGGAACAAGAGCTCCAGGAACTGCAAGATGGATCTGAGCGCTCTGTTGGTGGACTTACATCAGAACGGTCTTCTAGCGCTGAGGTGCGCCTTCTCAAGCTAGAACAATTAGTTGAGCAACTTACCGGGCAATTGGAAGAAACTCGCTATGGTGCGGGGCAAATGTTAAAGCAGCTACGGCAATTATCCGATGATATGACTCTAAGGTTGGCAACTTTAGAGCAGTCTTTGGGTGTGTCTGGGGCTGTTGCACTCGCTCCCAGTCCCAGCGTTGCAAATGCGGATATTAGGGAGCCAATGCCTTCGTCAGCAGTCCCCGTCACCGAGGCAGTAGTTCCGCCAATAGATGCGCCTTTATCACAGCCGGTTTCATCACAGCCACAACAGTCATCGTCGCAGGCCATTGACGGTGGTTCACTCCAGGGTGCCTTGGCCGAGGGACAGATGGTACTGAGGATTGATGATCAGGGAAAAGCCCTGCCGGCAGATCCTACTATAATTGCCAATCCAGAAACTAATGATATACCAACCCCAGTAGCTCCGGCACCAACTTCCGCACCAAACCCTCCAGCTGTATCGTCGGGTCAACTTGCCGCGCTGAGTTCTCCCAAAAATGTAGCGCTGCCAGATGGCACACCTGAGGAGCAATATGACTATGCGTTTAAGTTTTTAACCCAAAACGATTTTGCTAGCGCGGAAACAGCATTGCGGCGCTTTATTTTACTTCACCCTGAAGAGCTGTTAGCGGGTAACGCGCAGTATTGGCTAGGAGAGACCTACTATGTACGTGGTGACTATAAACAAGCAGCTGTAGAGTTTATGTCCGGTTATCAAAAATATCCTAATTCCAATAAAAGCCCGGATAATCTTCTTAAACTAGGAATGTCTATGGCAAGCCTTGGGCAGATCCAGGGAGCCTGTACAGCATTTAGTCGAATCGCGAAAGACTATGCCGACACATCAGAGCAAATTTTGAAAACAGCCGCGACGCAAAGTGCAAATCTTATGTGCAAATAAGGCTTGGAATAGCGCTTAAGCATTGCAAAAGAGAGCGACGGCATAGCATGGTTATGGAACACACTGATACTAGCGATGAACAATCGGCTGCGGCATTCAATGCCGCTATGGCTCAGTTTATAATTCCACCTGGCTCTAATCTTGCTGTAGCTGTTTCTGGTGGTTCCGATAGCATGGCTCTTGTTCTTTTGCTCTTGGAATGGTCGAACAATGTAAAAGTTTCCATTCATACCTTGACGGTGGATCATTGCCTTCGAGATTCATCGAGTGCTGAATCAGCCCAAGTTAGTGATTGGCTAGCCGCAAGGAATATAGCTCATACGGTGCTACGGTGGGATGATGGTGCTCAGAAACGTAAAATAGCCTCAAGTCCACAACATGCTGCCCGAAATGCACGCTATGACCTTATGAATCATTGGTGTGCAACCAATGGCTTTGGGCATTTATTGGTTGCCCACCATGCTGATGACCAAGTAGAAACATTCCTTATGCGACTTGCTAGGGGTAGTGGAATTGAAGGCCTTTCCGCTATGTCGCCCATGATTCAACGTGGCGGTATTTTCTTACTGCGCCCTTTGTTAAATTTTACCAAAGCCCAGTTGGCCGAAGTTTGTCGAGCCCGAGGGCAAAATTGGATCGATGATCCTTCAAACAATAGTGATTCGAGTACCAGGGTCCGTTTTCGCAAGTCACAAGAAATTTTGGAGCGAGAAGGATTTACGAGGCAACGACTACTTAATACTGTGGGGCACTTGCGACGAGCCAAATTAGCACTCGACCAGTCTGTCGTCGATTTTTTTAAGGTTGCGGGTAGATTTGACGGCTATGGTGTGGCTCGATTATCAGTTCAAAAATTAGTAAATACGCCAGAAGAAATCGGCTTACGTACGATTTCTCGAATTCTCATGGCAGTTAGTGGTGCAGCTTATGGACCCCGTTTTAAAAATCTACAAGGCCTATACGACCGCATAGTCAGCAGACCTTGGCGCGATGCTACGCTTCATGGGTGTTTTGTTCAGCGTGAAGGAGACAATCTTCTTGTTTGCCGTGAAACAGCAAAGATTGCAGCTAGTCTACAGGTTGCAATAAATAAAAATGTTGTTTGGGACGGTCGCTTTAGGGTGAGTCTGTTTTCCGATATAAGTAACGGGCCCAAACAATCTTTTAGTATTTCTCGCATGAGCCCGTCTGTATGGCGTATATTTCGTGTTGAGAATCCTCAATCGTCACTTGAGAATGTACCGGCCCGCATCCGTGAAACCTTGCCGATTATTTCCGATTCTAACCGTTTGGTGGCAGTCCCACATGCTGACTATCTGTGCAATGACTATAAAAGTATTTTTCGAGCGCAGGTGGAATTTATCCCTGAAATTGGCAGTTCTCTGCCAATTATGGGGATGGCTGCGAAAATATCACACCCAAAATAATGACGTATTGCGTAAGACTTTCACGCTTTGCTTGCGCAGACACCGTATCGCACTATTTATATAGGTATATATAAAAGCTGAATCAGGCTGTTTAGGTGAACTGGCAGACGGAATGCTGGAAATAATACCAGCGAAACCAAATAGAGGACAAATTGAACATCAGCCGTAATTTAATGCTCTGGGCAATCATTCTGGTTTTTGTGGTTGCACTGTTTAATCTTTTTCAAGGATCTGCTCCCAGAAATGCGAGCGAGGAGATCTATTTTTCTGATTTCATGGCGGCGATAGAACGATCTGAGGTCAACGAGGTAGTTATTCAAGGCGAAAATATCACTGGTGTTTATAAATCTGGTGGTGAGTTTCGCACTTATGCGCCAAAGGACCCAGAGCTTGTGCCTATGCTTCGTGATAATGGGGTCCAAATCAAAGCAATACCTATTGCGGATAACGAGCTTTCTTTCTGGGGAGTCATTATTTCTTGGTTCCCGATGCTGCTACTGATCGGCGTATGGGTATTTTTCATGCGCCAGATGCAATCGGGTGGCGGTAAAGCTATGGGTTTCGGTAAGTCCCGCGCAAAAATGCTTACTGAAAAGCAAGGTAGGGTTACTTTTGAAGATGTTGCCGGTGTTGATGAAGCTAAGCAGGAACTTGAAGAAATTGTAGAGTTCCTGCGTGATCCACAAAAATTTCAACGGTTGGGCGGTAAAATCCCTAAGGGTGTGTTGCTGGTTGGGCCACCGGGAACTGGTAAGACTTTATTAGCCCGGTCGATCGCCGGTGAGGCTAATGTTCCATTCTTTACGATTTCGGGATCTGACTTTGTCGAAATGTTTGTTGGAGTCGGCGCATCACGGGTACGTGATATGTTTGAACAAGGCAAAAAGAATGCGCCTTGCATCATATTTATAGATGAAATCGATGCTGTGGGCCGTCACCGTGGGGCCGGTCTCGGTGGTGGTAACGATGAACGTGAACAGACCCTCAATCAATTACTGGTTGAAATGGACGGTTTTGAGGCAAACGAGGGTGTGATCCTCATTGCGGCTACAAATCGCCCCGATGTTTTGGATCCTGCTCTTCTCCGGCCTGGGCGCTTCGATCGTCAGGTCGTAGTACCTAATCCAGATATATTGGGCAGGGCAAAAATTTTAGATGTGCATAGTAAGGATACGCCTCTAGGCTCAGATGTGGATCTTAAAGTTATTGCACGTGGTACGCCCGGGTTTTCCGGAGCGGATCTTGCCAATCTTGTTAATGAGGCTGCTCTTCTGGCTGCTCGCAAGGCTAAGCGTGTTGTAGGTATGCCCGAGTTTGAGGAAGCTAAGGATAAGGTACTTATGGGCGCTGAACGGCGCTCGATGGTTATGACTGAAGATGAAAAAAAGCTTACGGCCTATCACGAAGGTGGGCATGCATTAGTTATGATGCATGTTCCGAGCCACGAGCCACTTCATAAGGTAACTATAATACCGCGTGGCAGAGCTTTAGGTGTAACAATGTATTTGCCCGAGCGTGACAAATACAGCATGTCAAAGGCCGAGCTCTCAGCTCAATTAGCGAGCCTATTCGGAGGCCGCGTCGCTGAAGAAATGGTGTTTGGGCCCGAAAAAATTACGACTGGCGCTTCAGATGATATAAGGCGAGCAACCGACATAGCCAGACGTATGGTTACTGAATACGGGTTTTCGGAACGGCTTGGACCCTTGCGCTATAATGAAAATCAGGGAGAGGTTTTTCTCGGCCACTCTGTTACACAGCAAAAGAATGTTTCGGATGCTACCGCTGGTATTATCGATGAGGAAGTCCGTAAGTTTGTTGACTCAGGCGAGAAAGTAGCGCGAGAAATTTTAACTAAGCATCGTGATGAATTAGAAATCATTGCTCAGGGTTTGCTTTTACATGAGACGCTTTCGCGTACTGAAATTGAGGCATTATTGCGCGGAGAAACGATTGATAAGTCGGATAAGTCGCCTCCTAGACCCAAGGATGCTGGGCGTCGAGCTTCAGTGCCGACAACAGATACCAATGGTAGCCGCGAACGGAAGTCCGGGCCCAAAGGTTTTGGTCCAACGACTGAGCCTCAGCCAGGTGGCTGATAATTTTGTCTCGCAGGCTTATACTAAAGGCCCCACCTGCAGGCGGGGCCTTTAGTTTAGGAGCGTAGTCGGTGGTTGATGCATGCATCTATTTTACGCCCCGTGCCTTCTTAAAAGGAAGAACTGCATTGGATGCGATAGCCCAAGGCATGGCCTGGCCTCTTAATATAGGGGGTAGTTCTTTTGCTTTTCCAATTATTGAAATTTCTAATGTTAAAAACCGAGCGGTGCAATCCGTTATTGTCTCGCGTTCATCATTTGAGCAAAAGTGTGATTATGTTGAAGAACACTTTAGGTCACAGTTGGTATCACAGCTTGCATTATTTGAGCGCCCGAACCCCACGTTTGCTGGTTTTGAGTTTTCGCAACCTATCATTATGGGAATTGTTAACGTAACACCCGACAGTTTCTCAGATGGTGGGCAATATAATAATACTGAAGCTGCAATTTCTCATGGGCTGAAGCTAAGTGAATCAGGCGCGAGCATTATCGATGTTGGAGGAGAATCTACGAGGCCTGGTGCGACTCCTGTCAAATCTGAAATAGAGATTGCTCGGGTTGTGCCTGTGATCCAGGGCCTTGCAACACGAGGAATATGTGTATCCATAGATACTAGACATGCGCCGGTTATGGCCGCAGCGATAGATGCTGGTGCAACTATTGTGAATGATGTTACTGCTTTGACCGGTGATACTAATTCCCTGCGCATAGTTTCCGATGCTGGTGTTCCAGTGATACTCATGCATATGCAAGGTCAGCCGCAAACTATGCAAGAGAAACCAAAGTATGCATGGGCCCCGGGAGACGTATTCAATTTTCTAGAAAGCCGTGTGGCAGCTTGTGTGGATGCGGGGGTTTCAGAGCAAAATATAGCAGTAGACCCAGGGGTAGGATTCGGAAAAAGCCTGCCTCACAACGTGGATATAATGGATTACTTAAGTCTTTTTCATGGTCTTGGCTGTACTATAGTTTTTGGGGCTTCGCGCAAAAGCTTTATTGCTAAGCTGAGTAATGGCGAGGCTGCTGACAATCGTCTTCCTGGTTCACTTGCCGCAGCATTGTATGCGGCTGCGCAGGGGGCACAAATTCTCCGCGTCCATGATGTGGCGGAAACCTGCCAAGCTCTAAAAATTGTTCAGAGACTGGCAGCTATCGATGATTAGTGTTGTTCTTGAAGATCGGGCGTGTATTTAACGATAAAGACCACTTCCAGTGCTTGATTTAAATGGGCGGAAAGCCCAAAACTTACACCGTATTGAACACAATGGAGAATCCATGAGTGGGAGAGCTTTATTTGGAACCGATGGTGTGCGTGGTCTTGCAAATGCCGAGCCCATGACTGTCGAGACTATTATGCGCCTTGGGGTAGCTGCGGGCCAGCGATTTACTCGGGGAAGTCACCGGCACCGAGTGGTGATTGGCAAGGACACAAGGCTTTCAGGCTATATGTTGGAGCCTGCTCTGACTGCTGGATTTGTTTCAGTGGGTATGGATGTTATTCTTGTCGGACCTATTCCAACCCCTGGAATCGCAATGCTGACTCGCGCTATGCGTTGCGATTTAGGCGTCATGATATCTGCATCGCATAATCCGTTTCAAGACAATGGAATTAAGTTATTCGGACCTGATGGTTACAAATTGTCGGATGCCATTGAGCTAGAAATAGAAAACCTGATGGGTGGTGACTTAGATGAAGCCCGCATTGCGCCGAATCGGCTGGGTCGAGCCAAGCGACTAGAAGATGCAGGTGGGCGTTACATTGAGTACGCAAAAACAACCTTTCCCAGAGGCCTTCGGCTTGATGGTCTTAAGGTTGTCGTCGATTGTGCTAACGGCGCTGCTTACAAAGTCGCCCCGACAGTATTTTGGGAACTTGGTGCGGATGTTATTAGGATCGGGGTTGAACCTAATGGTTTTAATATCAATCAAGATTGCGGTTCGCTTTATCCAAGTCGTCTCCAAGACCTTGTAGTGAGTCAACAAGCCCATTTGGGGATTGCTTTGGATGGTGACGCTGATCGTGTTTTGTTTTGTGATGAGCGCGGTGAGATGGTTGACGGAGATCAGGTACTCGCTCTTGTTGCAAAGCACTGGCAACATAAAGCCCAGCTAAAGGGCGGTGCTGTCGTGGCGACAGTTATGAGTAATCTGGGATTAGAGCGCCATCTTAATTCTACTGGATTGCAACTTGTTCGCACTAACGTGGGCGACAGGTATGTGGTGGACGAAATGAGACAAAGTGGCTGTAATCTAGGTGGTGAGCAATCAGGGCACATCATTATGGGCCAGCACGCAACCACGGGAGATGGCACCATTGCTGCCCTTCAGGTGCTAGCAGCGCTTGTTGAAGGTGGTAAGCCAGCTAGTGAAGCATTGCGCCTTTACGAGCCGGTACCCCAGCTACTGACTAATGTTGGCCTTAAGAACGGAAAGAAGGCAGAAGCCGTTCTAAAATTGGAAGAGGTAAAGCAGGCCATTACGGAAGTTGAGCGGCGTCTTGGTGGAAGTGGGCGTCTAGTAATTAGGAAATCCGGGACAGAGCCTCTAATCCGTATAATGGTAGAGGGAGACGATGAGGCACAAGTGAAGGCATTAGTTACCGACCTTGAGAGAATTATCTCTACTTCAGCTGCGGAACTTTAAAGGGAGGAAGCATTTGTCTGGTCGTGTACTGATCGTTGCGGGTTCTGATTCTGGTGGTGGGGCCGGAATTCAAGCAGATATTAAAACGGTGACAGCCTTAGGCGGTTATGCAATGTCAGCGATTACTGCAGTGACAGTGCAAAACACAAAAAAGGTTTCTGCAGTCCATGAAATCCCAGCCGATATCGTAGCTGCTCAAATCATAGAGGTAGTAAGAGATTTGGGTGCTGATATAGTTAAAATAGGGATGTTGTCATCGGTTTCAGTAATTGAATCTGTTCATAACGCTTTTAATGAAGTCGGCCCTAGAATTCCGCGGGTAGTTGATCCAGTTATGCGCTCCAAGGGGGGGCATGTCCTTTTGGCTGCAAGTGCTGCCAAAGCGTGTGCAGAATGTCTTATTAAAGGGGCGGCTTTGGTGACACCCAATTTACCTGAGGCTGAGGTGCTGACCGGTCTTAAAATTAAGACATTGGCTGATATGGAAGCTGCTGTAGATGATTTGAGAGGACTAGGAGCGCAGGCTGTCCTGCTAAAGGGTGGTCACCTAGAAGAAAATCATTTGGTGGACCTTTTAATTACAGCCGATAAGGTGGTTCGATTTGAGGATCAGCGTATTGATACTCGCTCCACACACGGTACGGGATGTACCCTGGCATCGGCAATAGCCGTGGGCTTGGCGGCTGGGCAACCCCTGGTCGAATCTGTCTCAAGAGCTCGCTCTTATGTGCGAAAAGCCATCAAAACAGCGCCAGGGTTAGGACAGGGGCACGGGCCTTTAAATCATGGGCATACAGTGATGCCTTTTTTGCATGCCTGATATGCAGAAACTTTTATGACGCCTCATTGACGCAGCTGTCCCTCATTTCTAAACTTCGGGCGCCTCGGCTCCTTCCTGGCCGTCTTCATATGGATATGGCTTTCTAGTTGAAGGGTCACTTGTAGAATGTCTGCCATTGCGAAACCGCCGGTACGGCCAGCGCGTGCCAATTTCTCTTCTGGACCGTGTGCTAAGCATCCGGGATGGACTCTTAGCGCTTTGCAGGAGGCTCTCGTTGGTCGGTCTCATCGTTCAAAGCCTGCGAAAGCTCGCATCAAAGCGGTGCTAGAAAAGACACGGAATATCTTGGATTTACCGAAGGATTACAGAATTGCTATCGTCCCTGCGTCGGACACAGGCGCAATGGAAATGATTCTATGGCTTTGCATTGGTGCTCGTCCCGTTGACATGCTTTCTTGGGAAAGTTTTGGTAAAGGATGGGTTACTGATGTGGTGAGTCAGTTAAAACTGAAGGATGTTCGAGTTATTAAGTCCGACTACGGACAACTCCCTGACCTTGGCGAGGTTAATTTTGACCACGACGTGGTATTTACATGGAATGGCACGACGTCTGGTGTTCGCGTTCCAAATGGAGAATGGATTCCGTCTAATCGTAAAGGCCTAACGATATGCGATGCTACCTCGGCTGTTTTCGCAATGGAAATTCCCTGGGATAAAATCGATGTGGCAACCTACTCGTGGCAAAAGGTTCTAGGTGGAGAAGCTCAGCACGGCATGCTAATTATTTCACCGCGCGCGGTGGAACGCTTGGAGAATTATAATCCACCATGGCCACTGCCAAAAATATTCCGCCTAACCAAAGGAGGAAAGCTGCAGGAAAGTATATTTCAAGGTGATACCATCAACACGGTTTCGATGCTTTGCGTTGAGGACGCGTTGGATGCCTTGAATTGGGTGGAAAACGTGGGTGGGCTACCTGGCGTCATCCAGCGTTCGGAGGCGAACTTGAAGGTGATTTCAGATTGGTTGGAGACAAAGGATTGGATTGATTTTCTGGCTGAGAATCCTGAGACACGCTCCAACACATCTATTTGCCTAAAAATCACAGCGGATTGGTTCAAAAACCTTTCGTCGGAGAAACAATCGGAAACCGCTAAGAAAATTATTAGTCTGCTTAGTGCGGAAGGCGTAGCCTTGGATATTGGTTCTTATCGCGATGCGCCTCCGGGACTAAGAATTTGGGGCGGTGCGACGGTTGATACCGACGATATAGAAAAACTTGTGCCATGGCTCGACTGGGCTTATGACGAGGTGAAGCCCACCTGAGCTTGGGCAAGGAAAGCAAAAGACATGGTAAAGCCTAAAGTCCTGATTAGCGATAAACTCAGTTCTTCTGCAGTTGAGGTTTTCAAAAATAGGAAACTCGACGTAGACATCAGAACCGATCTGAGTCCAAAGGAGCTTGTTGAAATCATTGGAGAATATGATGGTTTGGCTATCCGCTCGAATACTAAGGTGACGGGTAAGGTTTTGTCGGCGGCTACTAAACTAAAAGTAATTGGCCGTGCGGGCATTGGTGTAGACAACGTGGATGTTGAAGCTGCCACGGCTAGAGGCGTTGCGGTGATGAACACACCGTTTGGTAACGCTATTACAACAGCTGAACATGCTATCTCATTGATGACGGCGCTCGCGCGACAAATACCAGCTGCCAACTCATCTACCCATGCTGGTAGGTGGGAAAAGTCAATGTTCATGGGAGTCGAGCTGTTTGGAAAAACACTCGGCATAATTGGTTGCGGAAATATTGGCTCAATTGTTTCTGATCGCGCCCTGGGCCTTAAAATGAAGGTGATCGCTTTCGACCCTTACCTTTCTCAAGAACGGGCAGATGATTTGGGTGTTGAGAAAGTCGAGCTTGAAAGTATTTTCTCGCGGGCGGACTTCATAACGCTTCATGTGCCACTAACAGATACAACTCGAAATATTATTGACGCGAAGTCGATCGCAAAGATGAAAACAGGTGTGCGGATTATTAATTGCGCTAGGGGTGGCCTTGTGAATGAGGCCGATTTAAAGATTGCTCTAGAAGAGGGTCAAGTGGCGGGTGTGGCCCTTGACGTATTTGAACAAGAACCAGCAAAATCTAACTCATTATTCGGTATGGATAATGTTGTGTGCACCCCACACTTGGGGGCATCTACAAACGAAGCCCAGGAAAATGTTGCGATACAGATCGCTGATCAAATTTCTGATTATCTGCTTTCAGGGGCAGTCTCGAATGCTCTAAATATGCCCTCAGTATCTGCGGAAGATGCGCCTAAACTTAAACCATATATCAAATTAGCAGAAGATCTAGGAAGCTTTGCTGGCCAAATTACTACTTCAGGCTTAAAGTCAGTGACAGTGGATTATGCGGGCCATGTTGCAACGCTTAATACTCGGCCTCTTACATCGATCGCACTCAAGGGTTTGCTGTCTCCATTAATGGAAAGCGTGAATATGGTTAACGCTCCAGCTATTGCTCGCGAGCGCGATGTTAATGTTCGCGAAGTCAAATGTGATGAGCACGAGATATACCAAACATACATGAAGCTAACGGTGACAACCGAACGCCAAACCCGAAGTATTTCGGGTACTCTTTTTGGAGGTAGCTTCCCACGCCTTGTAGATATTAATGATATTCACATTGAAGCAGAAGTTGGCCCAAATATGCTATTCGTACTTAATGATGATAAACCTGGTTTCATAGGTGCCCTTGGCACGACTTTGGGCGAGGGGGGAGTGAATATTGCGTCGTTTCATCTCGGCCGTCATGAGAACACAGGCGATGCAATAGCTCTACTTAAATTAGACCAGCCAGTGTGTGAGGCACTCTTAAGCCAGGTAAAAGCTCTCCCTCACGTGAGGCAAGCGCAAAGTTTGGCTTTTTAGCGAATTTTGGCCAAGTCTTGTTGCTAGGTCAGCGGCAGCGTATAACCGTGCGCTTACAAAGATTCTACCCGCGTGCGGAAGTGTATACTCATGATAGAGATAGCATCTAAGCCTTTGTTGCCCGCAGGATTACGGGATGTGCTTGCGCCAGACGCTGCTCTTGAGTCTGATGTGGTGGATAGGCTTAAGCGTACATTTAGCAGAAATGGCTATGAACTCGTAAAGCCGCCACTTGCGGAATTTGAAGATACTCTGCTGTCGGGCGTGGGAACGGCCATGGACGAGCGCATATTTCGTATGCTCGATCCAGTATCACATCGCACTCTTGGTATTCGCGCTGATATCACTACTCAAGTTGCTCGCATTGCTGCCACCAGACTAGCTAAAAACCCTCGGCCCCTTCGTGTGATGTATTCGGGGCAGGTTCTAAGGGTGCGGGGAACACATTTGGAGCCTGAGCGGCAATTCTCACAAGCTGGCATCGAACTTATAGGTGCTCCTGAGGGCGCAGCTGATGCGGAGGTCATTTTTATAGTTGCCGAGGCGCTAGCTGCTCTTGGAGTTGAGTGAGTAAGTATTGATTTGTCGATACCAACCTTGGTGCCTGCCATCCTTACTGTGGCTAAAGTTCCAGAGAAAAATCTCAGCCTATTGCGTGCAGCACTCGATCATAAAGATATAACTGAAATAATGGCTTTGGGTGGGGATGCCGGCGATATTCTTTCTGCTTTTGTTGTTGCTTCTGGACCTTATGAAGAAGCTATCGAACGATTGGAAAAGGTTGATCTTCCACAGAAGGCTGAAATCGAGTGGCAAAAACTGATAACCGTTGCCGAAGAAATTCGTGCTGCATCGACTGATCTATCGCTTACGGTTGATCCAATTGAAAATCGTGGATTTGAATATCATTGCGGAATCACTTTCTCTATCTTTTCCAAATATGCGCAGCGAGAACTCGGACGCGGTGGCCGTTACACTCTGTTGCGTAACGACGGCGATGAGCCTGCTACTGGGGCTACTCTGCTAGTAGATTCACTTCTGGGTGTTACGCAACATAGGAAGGAGGCAAGGCGCCTATTCGTTCCATTCAAAACACCTAGGTCCGTCGTATTGGGATGGCAAGACAAGGGTTGGACTGTAGTTTCTGGGCTTGGCGAAACTAACGATGAAGTTGGTGAGGCGCGGCGATTGAGGTGCGAATATATTTTGGCGGGCGATGACCCGAAAGAGCTTTAGGATAAAGGACTCTGTTTTTAAATGGCAAATGTAGCAGTCGTTGGCTCTCAGTGGGGTGATGAGGGTAAAGGTAAAATTGTAGACTGGCTTTCTGAGCGTGCCGATATGGTTGTAAGGTTTCAGGGTGGCCATAATGCTGGGCACACATTGGTCATTGGAACAGAGACGTATAAACTATCTCTTCTGCCATCAGGTGTTGTCCGCGGTAAACCATCGATTATTGGGAATGGTGTGGTCGTGGACCCATGGGCTTTGCTTGACGAGATTACGCGTATTCGTAGCCAAGGTATATCAATTACGCCAGATATACTCAGTCTGGCGGATAATGCGGTACTTATTCTTCCACTCCATAAGAAGCTAGACCAGGCGCGTGAAGCTGCGGCAGGATCGGCGAAAATAGGTACCACGGGACGTGGCATTGGACCGGCTTACGAAGACAAGGTGGCCCGGCGCGCTATTCGGGTTTGCGATTTAGCCGATGAGCAAACTTTGCTATTTAAGGTTGAGCGGCTGCTTGCACATCATAATGCTTTACTTAGAGGCTTCGGCGAGGAAGAGGCTAAAGGTGATGATCTTGTGTCTCTGCTTAAAGGAGTAGCGCCGCAGATCCTTCCGTTTTCGGCCCCGGCGTGGGAAATATTAACGGAATCTCGAAACGCCGGGAGAAGAATTTTATTTGAGGGTGCCCAGGGCGCAATGCTTGATGTTGACCATGGGACTTATCCCTATGTGACATCGTCTAATACAGTGGCTGGTATGGCTGCTGCGGGCAGCGGTATTGGACCTAGTGCCGTTGGTTATGTTTTGGGTATAACTAAAGCCTACACGACCCGCGTGGGGTCTGGACCCTTTCCCTCAGAGTTGAAAGATGGTGTTGGCCAGGCGCTCGGGGAAAGGGGGCGCGAGTTCGGAACGGTTACGGGGCGTGCAAGACGCTGTGGATGGTTCGATGCAGTAATGGTGCGGCAGGCAATCAAGGTAAGTGGCATAAACGGTATAGCACTTACAAAGCTGGATGTACTAGATGCCTTCGCAGAGCTCAAGGTTTGTACTAGCTACGATCTTGATGGTGCGCGGATCGAGAGGTTTCCGTCATCTATGTCAGATCAAGCAGCGGTGAAGCCTAATTTTGAAACTCTGCCAGGCTGGGAAAGCTCCACGCATGGTGCTAGGAGCTGGGCTGATTTGCCTGCCAATGCAATCAAGTATATTCGAAGGTTAGAGGAGCTAATTGATGCTCCTGTTGCGTTGCTTTCAACAAGTCCTCAGCGGGATGACACTATCCTTGTTCGCGATCCATTTGCTGATTAATGGAATTGCAGAACTAAATGTGCGCCATTGAAGCTAACCTAATGAGTTAATTTCCTTCATTTTTGGCAGTTTAGTTAACCATTCGCTAATGGCGTTGTGCTGCAGTATGCGCTCCCGTACAATATCTCGTTACCTGGCAGAATGGCTGGGCTCGAGATTTAAGGACTGCTGTGCCCATGGCCGAAGCGGCTACGGACCTCAGACCGGCGCCTGAAGTCGCGCCAGAGAAATCGCCCGCGGATGCTCCCAAGACTCCCGCGCCTGTAGTTGTGCCCCCACCACCTGAGGAAGTAGAGCCTAGCGGTGGCAGCTACATAATGGTCCGTGACCGGTATACAATTTATTGTGATCGACATATTCCAAGTCTAGATATGCCGAGCGCTTTGGCTTATGAGGTTGAGGATAAAAAGCAAGGTGGCGTACCTCTCTATGCCCTAATATGTAAGCCGGAAATCCCTTCACGCATAAGCGTTATGCACGTTTTCAAGGGATTGGAGATACCTTCAGTATTACATCTCGTAGATTGGGGCGTTGCGGAGTGGCCTCCAGCTGATCGCAAGTCTGTTATCCTGATCTACCACCGTCCTATGGGTGGCAGGGTGATGGAGTCATTAGCCGCTTCTTTCAAGCGTATCCCTGACCACCAATTTGCGAGAGCTGTAATCAAGCCATTGGCAGATGGTCTTGCTGATTTATCCCAGAAAGGCATTTCACATCGCTCGATCCGTCCCGACAATCTCTATTATTTGGACGAAGCCCGGACCAAAATTGTCTTGGGTGACTGCGTAACGTCAGTTCCTGGGATTGATCAACCGGTTGTAGTTGAGTCAATAGAATCGGGGATGGCCATTCCATCTGGGCGAGGTACGGGCACACATGCAGATGACATGTATGCGCTTGGAGCATCGCTTTTGATTCTTGCGCTTGGCCGTAACCCTCTTCACGGGATTGACGATACGGAGATTATTCGGCGTAAAATTCAAATGGGGTCTTATGCTGCCCTAGTTGGAAGTGATCGTGTACCTGTTTCGCTCATAGAATGTCTAAGGGGTATGCTGGTCGACGACCCGGATCAACGTTGGCAGGCTACAAACATTGATTTGTGGTTGAATGGTAAGCGAATGACACCAATTCAGCCTAAAGTAAATCAAGCCCAACGATCAATTAGATTTGCAGACCAGGATTTCCATTCGATACGTCCTTTATCCTATTGCATGTTCCAGCATTGGGACAAAGCAATGAGTATAATAAAAGATGGGGTATTGGAGACTTGGATCAGGCGAGGATTTGAAAATAGCGACCTTGCTGATGGAATTGCTGCGGCCATTAAAAGTACAGGTGCTCTTTCAGGACAACAGGCGGCTGATACTGAAGACATAATTATTGCGCGTGTGCTAATGCTTATGGACCCAAAAGCACCTGTTCGATCTCGTAATTTTGGGATAACCCTCGGAGGATTTGGGCGTGCTTTAGCTGTGGCGATAATGGGCAAGCAAAAGTTGCAGCCTTACACTGAATTCATTCACCGAGACCTGTGGCGCCATTGGATGAGCGCGCAAGCTGGTACGAAAATAGACAAACAAAAATTTGAAGATATGTTTCGTGACCTAAAAAGCTATTTGAAGGATACTAATGCTGGTGGAGGCCCAGAACGTTGTCTCTATGAATTAAATGAGTGGCAGCATTGTATTAGTCCATTAGTTGAGTCTCAGTACATAATGGAGGTCAAGGGTATACTTCCGGCTCTCGATAGTACTGCGAAGTCCATAAATACAAAAATGTGGCCGGTGGATAGGCATGTTGCTGCATTTTTACTTGCGCGGTACGCTAAAGGGACTATTTCGCAAATTGATTCAATGAACGACTCAAGGCCTGATCGTGCGACTATAGGAATGCTTAGTGTTTTAGCTATTGTACAATGGCGACTAGGACCTGAAGCACTTCATGGCCTAGCCAGCTGGGTTGGGGGCCTGATGGGGCCGGTTATTAGTAGCTACGAAAATCGAAATAAACGAAAAGAGCTAGAGAAAGAAATCCCGCGACTTGTCCGAAAGGGTAACCTAGCTGTGCTTTTTAATTATCTTGGAAGTCCGGAGGAGCGACAAAAGGACGCCGAAGGCTTTTCATGGGCAAAAGCCGAATATGCAGCTGCAGAGAAGGAAGTTTACGACTTCGAACACGGTGCTGTAAATCGTTTGGAATATGCCATTAAAATTGGCCAACAAGCAGGTGCGGTAGGCGCGACGATAATTCTTATGTTTACGTTACTCATCACATTCCTAAGTCACATTTTGTAGAGACTCATATGAAAAGAAGAAATATTTTTCTCTATTTGGTTATCGCTGTCTCTTTGGGATTGATGATTATACCTACGGTAATTGTGTTAGCTGTGGCCTTTATCCCCACTGGTGTGGCGTTTATTATGCACCGAGGTAAGGGATACCTCGGAGTCATAACTATAGGTGCTATGAATATGGCTGGTGCAACGCCATATTTGTTCGACCTTTGGTTTGGAGAACATACTGTGGACGGGGCAATTGATATTATTACCAATGTGTTTGCCTGGTTGGTATTTTACGGAACTGCAATGTTTGGGTGGGCACTATATTCGGTCACACCGTCGGTGGTCAGTACATTCATGACAATGACAGCGGGTCATAGAATTTCGATGTTGCGCGAGCAACAAAGCGGACTGGTTGAAAAATGGGGATCGGATGTGGAGTCTGTGTATGAACCAGACCAGTCGGAGGGCAGCTAGAGGCTTTGCATCTGCTATCTATTGGTCTCATTAGTGAGAGTAGTTCTGAGAATCTTCATGTCATCTGGTATTTGGCTTTCAAATCTGAGGTCTTTACCTGTAGTTGGGTGTTGAAATCCCAAACTGGCGGCATGGAGAGCCTGCCTTGGAAAGGATTTTATCATATCACTTCCAGTAGCAGTCAAACTCCGTAGTAACTTGCTTTGTGAATTTCCATAGCTAGAATCGCCGATTATCGGGTAACCTAAACTTGTCATATGGACGCGGATTTGATGCGTGCGCCCAGTGGTTAAGGAACATTGGATGTGACCCGCGATTGATCCAAAAGTTGAGACGGTAGTGTAATGAGTTTCTGCAGGTTTGCCCCCCTTTGTGACAACAGCCATTTTTTTCCGATTATTTGAGCTACGACCAATAGCTCCAGTTATTTGTCCTTTTAGAGGCTTTGGCACCCCCCAGACGAAAGCATCGTATATTCTATCGATATCGTGTGCGGAAAATTGAGCTGCGAGTCTGGTATGGGCTTCCTCTGTTTTTGCAGCTACAAGTAAACCGCTTGTGCCTTTATCAATACGATGGACGATTCCAGGCCGGCGCACGCCTCCAATACCTTGTAAGCTATCACCGCAATGGGCGAGAAGTGCGTTAACTAGTGTTTTGTCTGGATTGCCCGGCGCTGGATGTACGACCATTCCGGCTGGTTTATTAACTACGATAAGGCTTCTATCTTCGAAGACTATGTCCAGATTAATGTGTTGAGCAATAGGTCGTGCTGTATCAGGCTTTGGGAAAGTGATGATGAAGGTTTGACCTGTCTTGATACGGTAAGCTGCATCAAGTTGCAGAATTTCTGCATTTTTGACAAAGCCCTGCTCAATTAATCCCCTAAGACGGGATCGGGATGTTTTAGGAAATATTTCAGCTAGCCATTTATCAAGGCGCACACCCCTAGAGTGTTCAGGAACGCTAATGGTGTGTTGATATATTAATTTACGGGTGTCAGTCATTGCCGGGCTAAATTTTCTAAATAATGATTCTTAATTGTTACTATTGTGGCTGCGCACACCATAGTAACAATTATTTTGAGATATTAATCCCTTGATCAACATGGTCGAGGGTCTGATGTTATCCATTAATCCTAATGCTAGAATAACGCTATAGGAGTATCGTATATGACACTATCAATCTCCCGCCGGGAAATTATGGGCTGCTCTGGTGGGCTGGCTATGGGTTTGGCCATTGGAGGCTTAGCAGGTTATCAACACACTAAGGGTGCTGCAGAATCGATTCGTTTCGATGATGTTCTAACTAAACCTGAATTAGTTCGCTTGATTTTTAATGAAAACCCTTACGGACCACCAGAAAGTGCTAAACAGGCTATTAGCTCTGCAATCAATGCGAGTTGGATGTATGGCTATAAGGAAGTACGTTTACTGCGTGAAATGATCGCTAACCATGAGGGGCTTCGACCGGATAATGTTATTGTTACTGAGGGTTCCGGTGAACTTCTTAAAATCGCGGGTCTTGTTCTTGGTGGTGGTAAAGAAGTTGTTTGCGGTTATCCGACTTTTACGATGTTGCCTGACTATGCTGTTAGAAATGGTGGTACAGTTGAAGCTGTGCGCCTTAATTCTGATATGGGCATTGATTTATCGGCGATGGAGGAGCGCATCAGTGATCTCACAGGCGTCGTATATGTTTGTAATCCCAACAATCCCACCGGGAATTCTTTGAATTCAGATGACCTACGTGGCTTCATTGATTTTATTTCGCCGCATGTGCCTGTTTTTGTGGATGAAGCTTACATAGATTTTACAGAGAACCCACGTCTTAGTTCAATGGTCGATCAGATCAAATCGGGTATGAATGTTATAGTCTCAAGGACGTTCTCTAAGGCCTATGGTATGGCTGGATTGAGAATTGGCTATGGTCTAGGTAGAGCAGATGTGATTAATCGGCTTGAACAGAGGAGAATTTCGAATCCAAATCGTTTAGGCTTGATCGCTGCATTAGCCAGCTACGAGGATCAAAAATTCTTATCCTATAGTCGTAAAATGGTACGTGCAGGAATTGATGTAGCTTATGGTGTGCTCAATGATATGGGTCTAAGGTACATACCGACACAAGGAAATTTTATTTTATTTGATTCAGGCCGACCATCTGTCAAATTTCATCGTCATATGTTGAAGCACAATATCTTAGTAGCACCAAAGACTGACTTTCATGAGAATTGGGTGCGAGTTAGTATTGGCCGTTTGGAGGAGATGGATATCTTTGCCGAGGCGGCTAGACAATATTTTCTAAAAACGTAATTGTTACTTAACAACAGAGTAGTTCGATTAATTGACGCAAGTAATTGAAAGTGCTACATATTTATGCTTCTGAGCCAGTATTGTGATATTTGGGGGGAGCTTCAGTGGTTGAAGGTGGACGTCGGCATCCTGATATTATTCTAGTGGAAGTAGATAGCGGAGAAGGGTTTGGTTTTACATATCTCTCTCCAGAGGATTTTGACTACGCGGCGGACCATTTTCTTTTACCTGCGGTGAAATATGCGTCTCTAGATGTTAATGATTTAGATCAACGCCGCACTGTGGCTTATGATTTTTTAGCTCGCTACTTCACTAAGCCTCACGCTAAAGGCTTCTTTAGGGAAAATGTACGCTGGATAGCGGCCGCATCAGTGCGTGAAAAATTTCGTGGTGATGCTGAGGCTGGGTCCATGCCGCGTGTTGTACTAATTACGCGAAAAACTGGAGATGGCGGTATTACGATTAGGCCGGGTACAGAATACTTGGAACATCCGGGTTACCCACTTGCTGTTATAGTAGGAAAACCTTCGGCTGGGGGTGGGCCCGCTCATTTTTTTGCTGATCGCGTAAGTTATGAGACGACTGGAAAAAGCAAACCTAATCAAGAACAATGGCTTCCACAAATAATCTTTAGACTTTACGAATATACACCGTCGGTAGTAATGGGCATGCCGAAAGAAGTTAAAGGTGGAGATATGGCAGTTGAATGTCGTGCACTCGCCTTTGGGTGTGATTCAAAACTTGTGGAGCGCGCTCCCGAGTAGGTAAAACTAATCTAGTTCAACACGCATGCGAATATCAGGAGCGGCAAGACCCTTTGCTAGGACAAGTTTTATAAGATTCGCATCTATGGTGTCGTTTTTATTGTGCTCAAGTACGGCATTCAGTCGAAGCTCTCTGGATGAGCGGGCCTCAAGACCCCATAGTCTTTCAGTTTCTTCAGCCCCAATAATGCAAAAAGATAAAAGAGCTGCTGCTTCACGGATTTTGTAGTCGATGGTATCTTTAGAGCTACCAGCTTGCTTTTCTTCCTCGATCACCCATTTGTAAATAACGTATTTTAGTCCGTTATCAAGGTATGCGGGATTGACCTTAAGTTCATCCAAGGTTTTGTCTAGTAGTTGTAATGCCGATCGCCGTTTACTACCAAATCCGAGAAAATCGAGACCAAAAATCAATTTTAATGACCCAAATAAGGGGAAAGTTACAGAGAATTGCGCTATAATAACCTTAGTCCACAAAAAGCGCGAGGTCTTAGGCAATGTCTAAGAAAATTCAGTCACGTGCAGGCATGGAGAAAAAAGACTCCGCTCTCAATCTGTTGGCTGAACAATCATGTGGGAAATGTGGTGCTGAATTTCTTTGGGAACCCAGTAGTCCAAAATCTAAGGGCTCACCATTAGTAGCGAGGCTCTCTAAACCTTCAGATAAATGTGACTGCGGATACGGTGCAGCTAGGCCAGAGCTAAAAGTTTAACAGTATTAGGAGCTTGCAAATCTTTTAATAGTGAGCCCGGATAAGTCAATCTCAGGCTCACGGCCAGAAATCAAGTCTGCAATAACTCTTGCTGAGCCACATGCCATTGTCCACCCTAAAGTACCGTGTCCAGTATTGAGAAAGAGATTTTCATATGGTGTTTCGCCCAAGATGGGAACAGAATCAGGGGTTGCTGCTCTCAATCCACACCATGGGCTTAGGTCTGCATATGAAGATGCATCGGGAAATAGATACTGTGCATTTCGCTTTAACGCTTCTACGCGGACCTCTCTTAAAGCTGAATCCCATCCGGCCAGTTCAGCTGTGCCCGCCACTCGTAGTACGTTACCAAGGCGCGAGAAGACCATAAAGCGGTTCTCATCTGTAACGCTTATAGTTGGGGCGTTATCGGGATTCTTTAGTTCGATACTTATTGAATAGCCTTTGGCTGGGTATATTGGGAGCTTGAGCCCGAGCGGTTCTGTAAGATGCGGAGTGTAGCTTCCCAGGGCTAGTACGAACGCATCTGCGGCCAGTTGACCTTGATTTGTAATGATCCCTGAAATGCGCTGCCCCGAGGTTTTGAGATTTTCAATGGTGCTATCAAAGCGAAATTCAACTCCAAGTTCGACTGCTAATTTTGCTATCTCTTTAGTAAAAAGATGTGCATCGCCGCTCTCATCGTCATTACTTAAAATACCACCGGCAAGGTCTATACTGGCAGCGTGATTTAGAGCAGGCTCTAATTTGACGCAGTCATTCACAGTTAAAATATCTTGCGGCAAACCTAACGCCGATAGCTTCTCGGCTGCGGCACGACCGCGCTTGAATTCTTCTCCCGTTCGGTAAATATGCAATATACCTTTTGTAGTCTGATTATATTTCACTCGCGTGTGCTGTCTCAGTGCTTTGAGGACAGACCGGCTGTAAAGTGCGACACGCAGTGTACGGTCCATATTTATTCGCGTTCGCTCGTTGGTACAGTTGCGCAAAAATTTTAAACCCCATGACCACAGTGACGGATCCCACCGCCAGGGGCGAAATAGAAGTGGAGCGTCAGCTTGAAAAGTCCATAGTAAAGCCTGCAGTGGCATTCTCGGTTCGGCCCATGGCTTAGCGTGGCCAGCCGATATTTGGCCACCATTAGCAAAACTAGTTTCTAGGCCCGGACCAGTCTGACGATCAAGCACGGTTACCTCGTGTCCGTCTTTAGCTAAAAAGTAGGCTGTGGTAGTACCCACCACGCCGGCACCTAGTACCAATATTTTCATTGCAATTGTGCTCGAGTATTTGCCATAGCACCCAATAAATTCGCTTGTTGAGCTATATCACGATGCCGCAAGGTATAGACCATTGGTTATGTGGGGAAAAAGCCCTGCATTAAAACTTTACGAAACTAAATCAGCAGGTAGCAGCTATGGCCAAAATATCAAATAGCAATAGATACTTCGCCCGCGAGTCTATTCCTGATTCCTGTGCGATATTGAGTGTCGCGCAGACTTACGCTGCTGATAAGGCGGCAATTAACATGGGCATTTCTAGTGTTGACCTCATGGAATCCGCTGGTGTGGCAATAGCTAAATTAGTTCAGGAAAAATGGCCACCCCGCAGGGTTGTTGTTTTGTGTGGCCCTGGCAACAATGGTGGGGATGGTTTTGTTGTTGCTCGGCGCTTAGCAGAAGCTGGCTGGGATGTATCTGTGTTACTAAATGTCGACATCAATCAGGTCAGGGGTGATGCAGCAATCAATATGGAAAGGTGGTTGTGTGGTGGTTTTCCGATTTTACAGTTAGACATAGATGTAATGCTAGACCAGCCACTTGTGATTGATTGCTTATATGGAACTGGATTAAGTCGACCGCTTGAAGGGCCTACGAAAGAAATCGTAGACTACATCAACCAGGAGTCACTCACTTGTGTAGCGGCGGATATTCCAAGTGGAGTGAATGGCGACAGTGGGAAGGTGTTGGGTACTGCGCCACGCTGCACCAATACCGTAACATTTTTTCGTCCAAAGCCAGGACATTTGCTTTATCCTGGCCGAGACCTTTGCGGTTTACTCAATGTAGTAGACATTGGCATTCCGAGCTCTGTCCTGAGTTCGATTATCCCTAATATAGCATCAAGTGAACCCGAGCTTTGGACTCGTCCGGTACCAGGTTGGCATGATCATAAGTACAGGCGCGGACATGCTATTATTGTTGGTGGTGGACAAGTGACAGGTGCATCAAGGCTTGCATCTAGAGCTGCACGTCGTTCAGGAGCGGGTTTAGTAACACTTGCAGTACCGCCTGACTCTCTTCCTATTTACGCCGTGAGTGAGCCCGGAGCGTTTGTAAAGCCCATTTACTGTGACGAAGATTTTAGCAAGCTTTTATCTGATTGCCGCCAGAATGGCATTCTGATTGGGCCTGGGTGTGGTGTCGGGGGAGAAACAGCTGAGCGCGTGCTTCAAATATTAGGTACCAACAAGGCTGTGGTGCTGGATGCTGATGCACTTACCTCTTTTGAAGATGATAGGGATCAGTTGTTTGAGGCCATTCACCGACGCACAGCTCCAGTGGTTCTTACACCCCATGGCGGGGAGTTCACACTCCTGTTTGGTGAAGGTGGAGATAAACTAAGCAGAGCGACCGAGGCTGCACGGCTTAGTGGCGCTGTAGTTGTATTTAAGGGGGCAGATACAGTGGTTTCTTCTCCCAACGGGCAAGCAGCTATCAACAGTAATGCACCGCCGTGGCTTGCAACGGCGGGTTCTGGGGATGTTCTTGCGGGAATGATACTTGGCCTTTTAGTTCAGGGGATGTCTCCCTGGAAGGGTGCGGTGGCCGCTGCGTGGCTGCATGGGGCGGCCGGGGCCGAAGCTGGAGAAGGACTCATTGCAGAGGATCTTCCTGAGATATTGCCGAAGGTGCTTGAAATTCTTTGACTATTTGGGATGAAAGTTTGATTAGCTTGAGTAATTTCTGACTTCTGGTGGTGACAGGGCTTGATTACCTGCGTGGTTATTGGCTATCTACCGCATCCTTTTTAAGGCGCAAATCATAGTTAGCCGTCATAGTGGGGTACGCAAGCTTTGCTCTGGGCTTCAGCGGGTGTGGTGGAATTGGTAGACGCGCGAGGTTTAGGTCCTCGTGTCCGAAAGGACGTAGGGGTTCAAGTCCCTTCACCCGCACAAAGCTGAGACGCTTTACGGGGCTATGCGTTAGATACAAGTCTACAGATTTGTGTGCTTTCAGAGATAGATAGAGTTATCAGAATAACACCCAGCAGGGACCATGAGTATTCTATGCAAGTAATTGATAAGACCGCAGATGGGCTAGATCACGAATTCAATGTAGTGGTCACGGCTGCCGAAATTGAAGAAAAAGTTATGATCCGGCTGACTGAAGTTGGTCAGCAGGTGAGGTTGCCTGGTTTTAGACCTGGCAAGGTCCCAATGAATCTTCTTCGCAAACGTTTTGGGCAGGCCATTCGAGGTGAAGTCATTGAAAAGACAGTTGAGGAGTCAACCCAAGCGGCTTTGACTGAAAAAGCCTTACAGCCAGCGATGCAGCCAAAAGTAGACCTTATTCAGTCCGACGAAGGTAAGAATTTAGAATTCTCTGTTCAGCTAGAAGTTTTGCCAACTATTGAGACGCCCGATTTTAGTGATCTAGAACTAACCCGATTAGTTGCTAAAGTGACCGACGAAGAATTTGGTAAGACGCTTGAGGGTCTGCTAAAGAGTCGAAGAACCACAGAAACTATTTCAGAGGACCGGCCTGCGGCAAAAGGTGATGCCGTTATAGCAGATTATGTCGGGCAGATTGATGGTGAAGTTTTTGATGGTGGTACTGCTGAAGATGCGATCATAGAATTAGGATCTGGCACATTTATTCCTGGCTTTGAGGAACAATTAGAGGGCAGTAAGGCCGGGCAAAAAGTTACTATCAAAGTTACTTTCCCATCTGATTACCAAAATTCTGAGTTGGCGGGCAAAGCTGCAGAATTTGAGGTTAAAATTAAAGAACTATGCAAACTCGTTCTTCCAGAACTTAATGATGAACTAGCAAAAAGTATGGGGATGGACGATGTAGAGGCCTTCAAGGCACGCACTAGGGATCTACTACAAGAAGATTATGATAAAGCATCGCGTTTGAGGATGAAGCGCCAACTTTTAGATCGTTTGGCGGAATCCTATTCCTTTGATGTCCCAAAAGGAATGGTGGACTTAGAGTTTAAGGCCATTTGGGATAAGATGGATGAGGCTGCCAAAGCTGGTCAGCTAGAACTAGAAGACGCTGGGAAAAGCGAAGAGGAGCTCAAAGCTGAGTATCGAGGTATTGCGGAACGCCGTGTTCGTCTCGGTTTGCTACTTTCCGATGCAGGACAAAAGAATGGTATTGAAGTATCACCGGATGACCTTGGGGGTGCGGTAAGAGAGGAGGCGCTTCGCTATCCCGGACAAGAATCGGCCGTCATGGAGTTTTATCAAAATAATCAGCAAGCGCTTGAATCACTTCGGGCCCCAATATTTGAAGATAAAGTTGTTGATCACATCATGTCTACGGCGAAAGTCACTGATAAGCAGGTGAGTGTGGAAGAGCTATTGAGCGACCCTGACGAGGCAGACACGGCAGAAATGCTAAAATCATCGAAAAATGGCAAAACTAAGAAAAGTAAGTAGCGTAGGCTGTTAGTCGAGGTTGTTCTACTAGAGTACACCTTTCACTGTACAGTCAGTATCCCACGTATTTAAATCTAGCTGTTCTGTTGTTCTTGAGTTAATTCTGTTTGCTTTAGGTGTCATATGAAAGATAGAGATTCCTTGGAAGTCTACAATAATACACTTGTTCCAATGGTAGTGGAGCAAACCAATCGTGGTGAGAGAGCCTATGACATTTATTCTCGCCTACTTAAGGAACGCATTATCTTTCTGACTGGAGCAGTTAATGATGCTGTTGCTTCTCTGGTTTGTGCTCAGCTCCTGTTCCTAGAATCAGAGAATCCTAATAAGGATATATCGTTTTATATTAATTCACCGGGCGGTGTCGTTACATCTGGTCTCGCGATTTATGATACAGTGCAATATATACGTTGTGATGTGTCTACGATGTGCATCGGCTTAGCTGCTTCAATGGGGTCTTTGCTTTTAACAGCTGGGACTAAAGATAAACGATACGCGCTTCCGAATTCTCGAATCATGATTCATCAACCATCAGGTGGATTTCAGGGGCAGGCTGCAGATATTGAAATCCAGGCGCGCGAGATACTTTCGCTAAGAGGCCGTTTGAATCAAATCTATGTCACTCACACAGGCCAATCGATAAAAAATATTGAGAGAGCAATGGACCGTGATAATTTTATGAGCGCTGAGGATGCGCAGTCTTTCGGTCTGATTGACAAAGTAATTAGTCAGCGGCCTGGAACTGAGGACAAAGAAGATGATGAGACTTCTTCTTCGGCGTAGACGGAAGTGCCTAGACCTTTAATAAGGCCTGGAAACGACTAGTTTTTTTAGGCATCTTTAATTTTTGCCGCGAATTAACCGTTCGTGAAGGCCAACTCCGTAATTTAGCTCCTTGGAAAAACTGGCTGCTCCAGGATATGAGCCGACTTTTAGCACTCCCAGGATTTTGAGAATTAAGTCAATATAGACTTAAAGATATATGGGTTGGAGGTTGTGTAGGCCAGAAAGCCTCGGTTAACATGCAGAATGCAGTGTTTTGCCTTGGCCTGGTGTAGTAAATTGGACAGCTTGGAGTAAGCGTCTATGACAAAGTCGTCTGGTAGCGGCGATAGCAAAAATACCCTGTACTGCTCATTCTGCGGAAAGAGCCAGCACGAGGTTCGCAAGCTTATTGCGGGACCCACCGTATTTATTTGTGATGAATGCGTTGAACTGTGCATGGATATCATCCGGGAGGAGAACAAAACGAACCTAGTAAAATCTCGTGAAGGCGTGCCCACGCCCCGCGAAATTCTCAAAGTTCTTGATGACTATGTTATCGGTCAGCCCCATGCAAAACGGGTTTTGTCTGTGGCAGTACATAATCACTATAAACGACTTTCCGGTACCGTGAAGAATGCGGAAGTCGAGATTTCAAAGTCTAACATTATGCTAATTGGGCCGACGGGTTGCGGTAAGACCCTTCTTGCGCAAACTTTGGCGCGCATTCTGGACGTGCCCTTTACCATGGCGGATGCTACTACATTGACTGAGGCTGGTTATGTAGGTGAAGACGTAGAAAATATCATATTGAAGCTTCTGCAAGCGGCTGATTACAATGTCGAGCGGGCCCAAAGGGGTATTGTATATATAGACGAGATCGACAAGATTTCGCGTAAATCAGACAACCCATCCATAACACGTGATGTATCAGGTGAAGGTGTTCAGCAGGCTCTACTTAAGATTATGGAGGGCACTGTAGCTTCGGTTCCTCCGCAAGGCGGGCGTAAGCATCCTCAGCAGGAATTCCTGCAAGTCGATACTACAAACATTTTATTTATTTGTGGTGGTGCATTTGCTGGACTTGAAAAAATCATTTCACAGCGTGGGCGAGGGACTTCGATGGGTTTTGGCGCTGATGTTCAATCTGTTGATGATCGTCAGATGGGAGAAATACTTCGGCAAGTTGAACCCGAGGATCTCCTGAAATATGGATTAATTCCGGAGTTCGTAGGACGGCTGCCGGTGCTCGCTACGCTTGAAGACTTGGATGAAGCAGCGCTAATTAAGATATTAACCCTTCCAAAGAATGCACTCGTGAAGCAGTATCAGCGCCTATTTGGTATGGAGAATGTGCAACTTACCTTTACAGACGATGCGATGAGCGTTGTGGCTCGTAAGGCAATTGACCGTAAAACAGGAGCACGCGGATTACGTTCGATAATGGAGGGCATTCTCTTAGACACCATGTTTGATCTTCCAGGGCTAGAGGATGTTGAGGAAATGGTCGTTAATGGCGAAGTGGCTGAGGGGCGAGCTAAGCCCTTGTATATATACTCTGATCGTCGTGAAGATGCGGCCGCACCAGCGTAATATCTAGTGCATCTTGACCCCGCGTCATCCTGCCCTATCTTAAGATCACTTGCGGCCCCTGATTTAGATTGTAAAATGGATAAGTTACAAACATAACGGGTGGCCTAATTAATTCTACTGCCCATGTGCCAATCGTGGTGTGGTCTCGCATATGAGGTGATCGTGAATAAGCCCCAAGGTCAGTTGTTTCCAGTTTTGCCGCTGCGGGACATTGTTGTTTTCCCACACATGATTGTTCCTTTGTTTGTTGGACGCGAAAAATCTGTGCGTGCCTTGGAAGACGTCATGTCTGATGACAAACAAATCTTTC
The DNA here is from genome assembly GCA_002712165.1 of Fidelibacterota bacterium. Classification (GTDB taxonomy): domain Bacteria; phylum Pseudomonadota; class Alphaproteobacteria; order Rhodospirillales; family Rhodospirillaceae; genus UBA11612. The sequence goes on along the minus strand of PASS01000077.1, from coordinate 29,874 downwards.
TAGTTGCTCAGAAAGACGCATCACAAGACGACCCGTCTGCAGATGAAATTTATGATGTGGGCACAGTATCTACAGTACTGCAGTTGCTAAAATTACCCGATGGTACAGTCAAAGTTCTTGTAGAAGGCGGGCAGCGTGCGCGTATTTCTAGCTACAAGGAGAACGAATCATTTTTTGAAGCTTATGCGGAACTAATTGAAGAACCATCGGAGGAGGATAAAGAACTTGATGCACTCAGTCGTTCAGTAATCTCTCAGTTCGAACAATACATAAAACTTAATAAGAAAATACCCTCTGAGGTCTTGGTATCTATTAATCAGATCGATAATGCATCTAGGCTGGTGGATACCGTGGCGTCTCATCTCTCATTGAAAATAGCGGAGAAGCAAGAGTTACTTGAAATTAAAAGTATTACGGAACGTCTTGAGCGCGTTTATGGTTTTATGGAATCTGAGATTAGTGTTCTGCAGGTTGAAAAACGAATACGGAATAGGGTCAAGCGGCAGATGGAGAAGACCCAGCGCGAATATTATCTTAACGAACAAATGAAAGCGATTCAGAAGGAGCTCGGCGAGAATGAGGAGGGTCGAGATGAATCTACTGAGTTCGAACAAAAAATAAAAAAAATCAGATTGAGCAAAGAGGCGCGTGAGAAAGCAAATTCCGAGCTCAAAAAACTCAAGAGCATGAGTCCAATGTCGGCTGAGGCAACGGTCGTTCGCAATTATTTGGACTGGCTCACAGCTATACCTTGGAAGAAACGCTCAAAGGTTAGCATTGATCTCAAGAAAGCTAAGGACCAATTAGACCGAGATCACTATGGACTCGAAAAGGTTAAGGAGCGGGTTGTTGAATATTTAGCTGTGCAGAGCCGTACCAAAAAGGTGAAGGGGCCAATATTGTGTTTAGTTGGGCCACCAGGAGTTGGAAAAACGTCCCTTGGCCGCTCGATTGCGACAGCAACGGGCCGAAACTTCGTGCGTGTGTCTCTAGGTGGCGTTCGAGATGAAGCGGAAATTCGTGGGCATAGAAGGACTTATATTGGTTCTATGCCAGGCAAAATTATACAAGGAATGCGCAAGGCAAAGGCTTCAAACCCTCTATTTCTGTTAGACGAGGTTGATAAGTTGGGGAACGATTGGAGGGGTGATCCATCTTCTGCGCTGCTTGAGGTGCTTGACCCTGAGCAGAACTCGACCTTTCAAGATCATTATCTCGAGGTGGATTACGATTTATCGGATGTATTATTCATTACTACTGCGAATACTTTACGGATGCCGCAGCCACTACTGGATCGCATGGAAATAATCCGGCTTTCAGGCTACATGGAAGATGAAAAGGTGGCCATAGCCAAGCGACACTTAATCACAAAGCAATTCCCAGCACATGGCCTCAAGAAAGAGGAGTGGAGCGTGTCAGATGACGCGTTACGCGATCTTTGTCGATATTATACGCGGGAAGCTGGCGTGCGTAATCTCGAACGCGAGCTGGCTAACTTAGCGCGCAAAGCGACTAAAGAGATTGTGCTGGGTAAAAAGAAAAAAGTTTCTGTAACGCGACGTAACCTTAAGAAATTCGCTGGTATACGTAAATATAGATTTGGCGAAGCCGAGCGTGAAGATCTCGTGGGCGTGACCACTGGACTCGCCTGGACTGAGGTTGGTGGTGAATTACTATCTGTGGAAGCTGTGGTTATGCCTGGTAAAGGTGCAATCACATTGACCGGAAAATTGGGTGACGTAATGAAAGAAAGTATCCAAGCAGCCCGGTCGTTTGTACGCAGCAGGTCTATGGCATTTGGGATAAAACCTAAAATATTCGAGAAAATAGATATCCATCTTCATATCCCTGAAGGAGCAACCCCAAAAGAAGGACCATCAGCAGGAGTTGCGATGTCTGCATCTATTGTTTCGGCGCTGACAGGAATTGCAGTTCGTCGGGATGTTGGTATGACTGGTGAAATTACACTTCGTGGGCGTGTTCTTCCCATCGGTGGTCTTAAAGAAAAACTTCTTGCTGCTTTGCGTGGAGGTATTACGACGGTACTAATTCCTAAGGATAATGAAAAAGAACTTGAGGAAATTCCTGATAACGTTAAACGCAACTTAACAATCATTCCAGTTAGTACAGTTGATGAAGTTCTGGCTAAGGCGTTGGTCAAGCCGCTTGTTCCGATTTTGAAGGAGGAAGAGGAAGAGGACGAGCAGTCCTCTTCGAGCAAAGATACCGGCGGTGACGAGGAGCCGTTGTTGACGCATTAAGCAAAAACATTGGCTCTATTAGCACCCAATAGGACCAAAAGGACTCGGCTGATGCGGTAGCTGAAATGGTGCCTGCTGAAGTTATTTGTGGGGTATGCTTTGTTGGCAAGGGCATCCTCTGGCGGGCGCATTGTGAAATAAAGCCGATTTTGGCTCAGTTATCCCCAGAAAAGCACGCAAAACCTGTCTTTACCTGATTGACGCATGTAAAATCCGAAGCATACACTTCGCGCGCACAGTTTGGGTAAAGCGGGAAGTACTGTGCAGTAGATCTTAAGGTAAGTTGCCTGGGTACGGGTTGCACGGTTATCCCACCATTTAGCGCTCATTAGTCAAGGGGTTACATATGAACAAGAATGATTTAATTGCCGCAGTTGCCGACTCTGCGGGGCTTACAAAAGCTGACGCTGCAAAAGCTGTAGACAGTATTTTGGAGAACATCACTGCTTCGCTTAAGAAACAGAATGAAGTTCGCCTCGTCGGTTTTGGGACATTTTCTGTCGCGAGGCGTGCGGCTAGTGAGGGGCGTAATCCCCGTACTGGCGAAAAGATTAAGATACCTGCCTCCAAGCGGCCGAAGTTTTCTGCTGGCAAGGCGCTTAAGGATGCGGTTAACCGCTAGATCTAAAAATTAATTTTAGGATAGTGCCGGCCGCATTTTGAGGCCGGCGCTTTTCTTTATTCTAAGGGCGATTAGCTCAGTTGGTAGAGCATCTCGTTTACACCGAGGGGGTCGGCAGTTCGAGCCTGTCATCGCCCACCATTATGTTACCTTTGTTACTTATCATCAATTGTCCCCGTAATTTCGCATAGTTATGGTGCGTCGTGCCTCGATTGAGGTGAATGTTATAAGGGTCTGGCCTCAAAACTTTGAGGTGCAGGGTTACGATGATTCTATGAGAATACTAGGCTGGCGGGGCTCTAATCTAACTTTCTTGCGTGAGCACGGTTTTCGTAGCTCGCTGCAGAGATTTTTCTTTTTAATCGCACTGAGTGCTAGTGCATTATTGTTGAATTTTATTTCAGCGCCGGATCTTGCGGCTCAAAGTACTTCTGATATTGGGGTGGCTGAGGAAGAAGGCCGCATCATCTACGATCGAGAGTATTTTAGTCAATTCAATGTCATCAGCGCAGAAGACCTTTTGCGCCGTATCCCTGGCGTCCAAGATCTCATGAATTTTAGAGAATATGGAGAGCGTGGGTTCGGGTCGACAGGTGCCCAAATTCTAATTAACGGGCAACGTCTTTCAGGAAAATCAAATGATATTCAGTCGGCTCTGGAACGGATTCAAGCGCGCCAGGTTTATCGGATTGAAGTTATCCGGGGCAATGTTCCCGGTCTTGATGTGCGCAGTGAAGGGCGTGTAGTCAATGTGGTTTTGGAAGAGACTGAAGACACGGCCTATGGCTCATGGGAGGGGAGGGTTAGCAACTATGCTGCCGGTGTGTGGAGAGCAGGCGGAAGAGCCTCCTACTCTGGTGTTCTAGGAGACCTGGAATATATAATAGGTCTGGAGGCCTCGCCCTGGGCTAATGATCGACCACGCTCTGACATTTTCTTTCTACCTGGCAAACCACCGTTTTCTGGGCAGAGAATTGAAGGCCTATTTAGCGGGTTGCATCTGACCGGTACAGCAAACTTATCTTATACATTCAAGAATGGTGATAGCCTGAACCTTAATGGCAGCTTTAAAGACAATAGTCGTAAAAGTTACGACCGCAGCGATCTTTTTAATTTATCGTCGTCAGGATTGGAAACGCCGACCCTGTCAACATTCAACAAGTTTGCCACACCTAGCACTGACTGGGAAATAGGAGGTGACTACGCTCACCAACTTATGAGCGGGGATACGCTTAAGCTTCTCTTTTTAATAAGTTCCGATGATGAAAATGCGGATAGAAAATTTTCTTCGGCGGCTCCGGGTGCTGCTTTTGCAATAAAGAGGCGGCAAATTCTTGCGCCGAAGGAATCTGAAAAGATTGCTCGAGGTACTTACCGTTGGGGCTTAGCCAAGGGTCATTGGTTAACCCTAGGAGCAGAGGTCGCGATAAATACGCTTAATCAGCAAGTACAACAGTTCATAGATCAGGGTTCAGGGCTGGTAAATGTCGCAGTACCCAATCCTGATTCTAAAGTAGAGGAAATACGATTAGAGTCGGTAACGGAATATTCATGGCAGCCGCTGCCAGAAGTTTCTTTTGAGGCATCATTAGATACAGAATATTCGCGAATCAAGCAAACTGGTAGTGCTGTATCTAATCAGCGCAATTTCTTTTTTGTGCGGCCCCGATTGAAACTAAGTTATGATATCTCGCCACAATGGCAGTTGCGTGCAGGTGTTGAACGTGTGGTCAGTCAACTTGATTTTAAAGACTTTGTATCCAGTTTTAGAACAGAAGATAGCAGTAATGATGTGGTTGTAGCTGGAAACCCTAATCTGGTCCCCCAAAAAAACTGGAACTACGAGTTGTTAATTGAACACCGTCTCGCAGATGATCAAGGGGTCCTAACGCTTCGTGGGTTCTATAAGGATATCGCAGACCATATTCACAAAATTCCGGTTGGGTTTGGAAATATCTCTGCTGCAGGGAACGTAGGCTCGGCGGAGTTCTACGGCGTCGAATTCAAAGGCGGTTTGCGTCTGGATTGGCTGGGTTTAACAGGTGCCAAAATCGATGGTGGCGTAAAGTTTTGGAATTCATCTAAAGCTGATGCCTTCACGGGACTAAAAGTTCCTGTTGAGCTAACCTCTAGGCTTAACTGGGATGTAAGCTTTCGGCACGATACGAGCTGGTATGGTTTATCTTATGGCGTAGACATTGACGATCGTAGCAGTTTCTTCCTCACTGATAGTGATTTTGTGCTCAAATTCTGGCCGAAGCCCAACGTGAACCCATTTATAGAATTTCGCCCTATAGGAAGCATCGTAGTACGTATAGCTTCGAGGGACGTATTCCAACCTACCGAGCCCAGAATCGTGAATTACTTTGATGGAAATCGTTCTACCGCCAATCCAACTTTTAATGAGCTACGTAAATGGAGATTCGGGCGGAGTATTACTATGATCATCCGCGGCACATTTTAGGGGCCAGATAAAGCGGCTACTCACTGCCAGACCTAGGCCTGTTACATTTATTAGTGCGCTTGGGACCTTCTGCCGTTTCTGGTGCCAAAAAACTCTGTATTGTCAATGTTTTTTGACCCACAACTCAGCTTGACTTACTCTTCCTCGCCGTTTAGATCAGCCCTATGCAGCATGCGAGGATGTGTGGAGATGTGGACTTATCGTCCCGCTTGATTGCAGAAATATAAGCGATTGTATTTTAACGTATAATAAAATCTATTGGTACGCGAGTGGTGGCGATCCAATAGCAAGGCGCAATCCCGATGCAAGATCTACTCATCGAATATCTGCCGATCCTTATATTTCTTGGGATCGCGTTTGGTTTGGCCATAGCTTTTGTGGTTGCCTCTCTAATTGCCGGTCCCAACCGTCCGGATCCGGCTAAGTCATCAGCCTATGAATGCGGCTTTGAGGCCTTTGATGATGCAAGGTCTAAGTTTGATGTTCGTTTCTACCTTGTATCTATATTGTTCATAATTTTTGACCTTGAGGTTGCTTTTCTTTTCCCATGGGCTGTTAGCCTAGGAAAAATCGGATTGTTCGGATTTTGGTCAATGATGGTGTTTTTGGGAGTGCTAACTGTGGGTTTTATATACGAATGGAAGAAGGGAGCTTTGGAATGGGAGTAGCCGTTCCGACAGAGGATAAGACTCATGAAATTCGCGGGGCTAATACAGAAGATTCCCAGCTAATCAGTCGCGTTGCTGAAGAATTGCAGGATAAGGGGTTTATTCTAACCAGTCTTGATAAACTAGCGAATTGGGGGCGTGCAGGCTCACTGTGGCCAATGACATTTGGCTTAGCATGCTGCGCTGTTGAAATGATGCACGTCGCGATGGCCCGCTACGACATGGATAGATTTGGAATGTTTTTTCGACCTAGTCCAAGGCAGTCGGATGTGATGATTGTCGCTGGCACTCTTACCAATAAAATGGCGCCAGCCTTGCGAAGGGTATACGACCAGATGCCAGAGCCGCGGTATGTTATCTCTATGGGTTCATGTGCGAATGGTGGAGGATATTATCACTATTCGTATTCAGTTGTTCGGGGTTGTGATCGAATTGTGCCCGTCGATATCTATGTGCCCGGATGTCCCCCGACAGCTGAAGCATTGCTCTATGGAATTATGCAACTGCATAAAAAGATTCGCCGTATTGGCACCATCGACCGTTAGATAATTACTATTTATGAACAATAGCGCTTTAATTTATTCTGGCCTTCGTGAAACGGCCGATCACATCATTAAATCGTTGTCTGCCGATGTATTATCTGCGGAGGTTGTGAGCGATGAGCTTGTTGTGGGAGTGAAGCGAACATCAATTGTCGCGGTTATTGAATTTTTGCGCGATGATCCGAAATGCCAATTCACTCAGCTTTTGGATATATGTGGCGTGGATTTCCCAGAGCGTGAAGACCGTTTTGACGTTGTTTATCATCTCATCAGCATGAACCGGAATGAACGTATACGCCTTAAAGTGAGGGCTGGAGAAGAGACGCCGGTACCTAGTGTCACTTCGGTTTATGCATGCGCAGATTGGTTTGAACGTGAAGTTTGGGACATGTATGGCGTGTTTTTTTCTGAACACCCAGACTTGCGTCGGATCCTAACGGACTATGGTTTTAATGGTCACCCTCAACGCAAGGACTTTCCGCTCACTGGTTATGTAGAGATGCGATATGACGAAGCTCAGAAGAGAGTAATTTACGAACCTGTCAAATTGGTCCAAGATTTTAGATCGTTTGACTTTCTAAGCCCTTGGGAAGGTATGCAACACTTGTTGCCGGGCGATGAAAAAGCGTCTGAAAAGTCCCGGAAGAAAAGTTCTTGATGTTATGTCAGCGCCTGTAGAAATTGAAAATTATACAGTTAACTTTGGTCCTCAGCACCCCGCCGCGCACGGAGTGCTGCGCTTAGTTCTTGAAATGGGCGGCGAAGTCATAAATCGAGTAGACCCGCATATTGGGCTTCTTCATCGCGGTACCGAGAAGCTCATAGAATATAAAACCTATCTGCAAGCAGTGCCTTATTTCGATAGACTCGACTACGTCTCTCCAATGAGTCAGGAAGAAGCATTTTCAATAGCTACTGAGCGGCTCTTGGGAATTGAAATACCTCCTAGAGCCAAATATATCAGAATGTTGTTTGACGAGATTACTCGCATACTCAATCACATCATGAACATTGCATCTTACGCTATGGATGTTGGTGCTATGACTCCGTTCCTATGGACTTTTGAAGAGCGTGAGAAGCTGATGGGATTCTATGATGAAGTTTGTGGCGCTCGCATGCATGCTAACTATTTCAGGCCAGGCGGAGTGGCTGGTGACTTGCCAATTGGATTATTAGACCGGATTTACGAATGGACCTTAACCTATCCAAAGGTGTTGGATGAACTAGAAACTCTTCTTACAGAGAACCGTATATTTAAACAACGAACAGTTGATATAGGAATCGTTAGCAGAAATGAAGCGATTGCTTGGGGTTTCACAGGGCCTAATTTACGTGCTTCTGGCGTGCCTTGGGATTTAAGAAAGTCTCAGCCCTACAACGCTTATGATGAAATTGAATTTGGTATCCCGATTGGTAAACACGGCGATTGTTACGATCGCTATCTTGTTCGTGTCGAGGAAATGCGGGAGTCACTTCGTATTATCACCCAGTGTATCGAGAAGATGCCTTCAGGACCTTGTCGCGTTAACGACCGTAAGATTTTGGCGCCACCACGCCATGAGATGAAGACCTCAATGGAAGCCCTAATCCATCATTTTAAATTATATACCGAGGGCTACAAAGTTCCGGAAGGTGAAATCTATGCTGCCGTAGAGGCGCCAAAGGGTGAATTTGGCGTCTACTTAATTTCAGATGGTGCAAATCGTCCTTATCGCTGCCGAATACGCGCTCCAGGCTTTGCCCACCTAGAGGCTATGGATATGATGCTGCGAGGGCATATGCTTGCTGATGTACCAACCGTTCTTGGCTCCATTGATGTTGTCTTTGGTGAGGTGGATCGATGAGCGTCCGCAATTTAGCAATTGATCAGCCTGCGAGTTTTGTCTTCACCGGCGAGAATCTAGAGCAATCGAAATATATCATCGCTAAATACCCAGTCGGTAAACAGGCGAGCGCAGTTATTCCGTTGCTTGATATGGCGCAGAGACAAGAAGGGTGGGTATCTCGCCCCGCAATAGAGTGCGTTGCTAAGATGTTAGATATGCCAGTCATTCGTGTATTAGAGGTTGCAACATTTTATACAATGTTCAACCTTCAACCGGTAGGAAGGACACACATCCAGGTGTGTACAAGCTTGTCGTGTGTATTGCGCGGGTCAAATGATGTTGTCAAAGCCTGTAAAGAGACACTAAGGATTGGTTTTGGCGAAACAACGTCGGATGGAGCCTTTACGCTGAGCGAAGTCGAGTGTGCTGGCGCGTGCGTTAATGCGCCAGTGGCACAAGTTGAGGACGACTATTACGAAGACTTGGACTTTGATTCGACCGTGAAAATTATCGAGGGCTTTAAAAGGGGGGAGAGGCCAACGATTGGATCCCAGTCAGGACGCACCGGGTCTGCGCCAGTAGGTGAGCCGACAAGTCTGACAGAAGATCCTACGAAGCAGGTTGAAAAACAGGATTTGGTTGTGGCTAAAATGGCTTTTCAGAAAACACAAGCTGATTTAGCTGCTAGACCGGCCGATGATCCAGGCAAAAAAGTATAAGGGCCCATAATATGCTCCATGACAAGGACCGCATTTTTACGAATCTGTATGGACGCCACGATTGGCGACTGAAGAGTGCGCGTGCGCGCGGCGATTGGGATGGAACAAAAGAATTGATGGGCATGGGGCAAGATTGGATCATCGATGAAATGAAACGCTCTGGTCTACGTGGACGAGGTGGCGCAGGATTCCCAACAGGTATTAAGTGGTCTTTTATGCCTAAGACCGAAAGTGAACGACCTCATTATCTAGTTATCAACGCAGATGAAGGTGAGCCAGGTACATGTAAAGATCGGGATATGATGCGTTTTGACCCTCACAAATTAGTTGAAGGTTGCTTGCTTGCCAGCTTCGCTATGAGAGCGCACAAATGCTATATCTATATTCGCGGGGAGTTCTACAACGAAGCCTCAAACTTACAAACTGCGATTGATGAAGCTTACGAAACTGGACTTATTGGTAAGAATGCATGTGGTTCAGGTTGGGATTTCGATTTGTATCTACATCGCGGTGCTGGTGCGTATATTTGCGGTGAGGAAACGGCTCTTATCGAAAGTCTGGAAGGTAACAAAGGTCAGCCGCGTCTTAAACCTCCTTTCCCAGCCGGTGTTGGTTTGTACGGTTGCCCAACAACTGTGAATAACGTTGAGAGCATTGCGGTTGTGCCGACGATTTTGCGTCGAGGTGCAAGCTGGTTTTCTAGTATTGGTAGGCCAAATAATACTGGTACTAAAGTTTTTTGTATTTCGGGTAATGTTAATAAGCCCTGTAACGTTGAGGAAAGCATGGGAATTCCTCTTCGTGAACTGATTGAGACTCATGCTGGGGGTGTACGTGGCGGATGGGATAATTTACAGGCGATTATTCCCGGTGGAGCTTCGGTACCATTGCTTCCAAAATCAATTTGCGACTCCGTTTTGATGGATTTTGATTCTCTTAAAGATGTAAAATCTGGACTTGGCACAGCAGCGGTTATGGTTATGGATAAGTCCGCAGATGTAGTTGCTTGTATTGCTCGCCTTTCAGCTTTCTATAAGCACGAAAGTTGTGGCCAGTGCACGCCATGCCGCGAAGGAACAGGCTGGCTTGCTCGAGTAATGATGCGCATGGTTAGAGGTGAAGCCACACTGCAGGAAATAGACACCTTAGAGCAAGTTACTTATCAGATAGAAGGACACACAATATGTGCGTTAGGGGATGCTGCAGCATGGCCGGTACAAGGTCTTATTCGCCATTTTAAACCGGAACTGGAACGGCGAATTCGAGAACATCGTGACGCTAAAATCCGCGAAAAAGCAGCTTAATGTAAATGGCTAAGGAATTAGCATGCCAAAAATAACCATCGACGGCATGGAAATTGATGTAGCGCCTGGGACTACAATCTTGCAGGCGGCGGAAATCGCAGGCATTGAGATTCCCCGGTTCTGTTATCATGACCGATTATCTATAGCTGGTAATTGTCGTATGTGCTTGGTTGATGTCGAAAAATCACCAAAGCCAGTTGCGTCATGTGCGATGCCAGCAGGAGAAGGTATGGTTGTCCATACTAAATCCGATAAAGCATTCAAGTCTCGTGCAGGCGTGATGGAATTTCTTCTTATCAATCACCCTTTAGATTGTCCGATCTGTGACCAGGGTGGTGAGTGCGATCTTCAAGATCAGGCGATGGCATATGGCTTTGATCGTGGACGCTTTGAGGAAAACAAGCGTGCCGTTAAAGATAAATACATGGGGCCGGTTGTCTCCACCATTATGACCCGGTGTATACATTGCACACGTTGTGTTCGTTTTGCGACAGAAATTGCGGGAGTGCCTGAGTTGGGTGCTACAGGTCGTGGTGAAGATATGGAAATTACGACCTACCTCGAAAAAGCTCTAGATTCCGAATTATCAGGTTGTGTCGTTGATCTTTGCCCCGTAGGTGCTTTAACCAGTAAGCCCTATGAATTTAAAGCACGATCATGGGAATTACGAAAAACAGAATCTATAGACGTTTTAGATGCAGTCGGCAGCAATATCCGTGTAGACGTTCGCGGCCGCGAAGTTATGCGAATATTGCCACGTATAAACGAAGATGTGAATGAAGAATGGTTAGGCGACAAAAGTCGGTTAGCATGCGATGGCCTCAAATATCAGCGTCTTGACCAACCCTATGTACGTCGTGATGGCAAGCTTGTCTCTGCGAGTTGGCAGGATGCTTTTGATGCAATTGCTTCAAAAGCTAGAGGCTTGCCTGGCAACAAAATTGCATCTATCGCAGGCGATATGATGGACTGTGAGTCCATGATTGCGCTCAAAGACCTTATGACGATGTTAGGTTCAGCCAATTTAGATTGTCGTCAAGATGGCGCTGCACTCGACCCTTCAGTGCGTGCGTCTTATTTGTTTAACTCCACAATCGCTGGAATAGAAAAAGCAGATGTGATTCTTATAATAGGCTCTAATCCAAGAAAGGAGGCTCCAGTCCTGAATGCACGGATACGCAAGAGATATTTACAGGGTGGGTTTCAGGCTGGTGTTATCGGTGAAGAATTGGATTTGACCTACGAGTATAACCATCTCGGCGATACTGCTGATGTTCTTGCGAAAATAGCTGATGGCAGCCACCCTTTTGCTGCTGTGCTCAAGAATGCTGAGGCGCCAATGCTTATTTTGGGGATGGCGGCTTTGACTCGGTCTGATAGTGAAGCAATTTTAGCGGCAGCACGAGCATTATCCAATAGTTATGGTTTAGTTAAAGATGGCTGGAACGGGTTTAACGTATTACATACGGCTGGTGCACGAGTTGGGGCGCTTGATATCGGATTTGTTCCTGGTCCGGGCGGTAAGGGAACACGTGATATTCTAGATGGTGCACGTAAAGGTGAGATAGAGTTATTATATCTTCTTGGTGCTGATGAAATCGATACTCGAGGTTTAGATAAGGTTTTCGTCGTTTATCAAGGCCATCATGGTGATCATGGAGCGCATTGTGCTGATGTCATATTACCCGGAGCTGCATTTACTGAGAAAGATGGCACATATGTAAACACAGAGGGGCGTCCCCAAAAAGCCTATCGTGCATCTTTTCCACCTGGGGATGCGCGTGAGGATTGGGCTATAATCCGCGCATTATCTGAAATTTTAGATAAAAAGCTGCCATACGATAACTTATCTCAAATGCGTAAACGCTTGTCTGATGTTAATAGTGTATTTTCAACGGTGGATATAGTTGAGCCTGCTGAATGGACTAGTTTTGGAGGTGTAGGTTCGATAAATTCTACTGGTTTTGATTATCCAATTAAAAACTACTATATGACTGACTCCATCAGTCGTGCTTCTCAGACAATGGCACGCTGCACGGAAATGTTTGTCTCCGATGAAATAAAGAAAACGGGGACTGATGACTGAGTTTTTAAATGGCTATCTAATTCCATTCGCTTGGATCCTTGGCAAAATTCTTCTTTTTGCCGTCCCAGTCATGCTGACTATGGCGTATTTGACCTATGCTGAACGTCGCATCATTGGGGCTATGCAGCTTCGTAAAGGTCCTAATGTGGTTGGTCCGTTCGGGTTGCTCCAACCGTTTGCTGATGCAGTGAAATTACTTTTTAAAGAAACAGTTATTCCCACTGGTTCTAGTCCCGTCGTTTTTTTGTTGGCCCCAATGGTGACTTTTACTTTGGCACTTATGGCTTGGGCTGTGATCCCGGTCGATGAAGGATGGTTAATTTCGAACCTAAATGTTGGGATCTTATATTTATTCGCTATATCATCGCTTGGCGTTTACGGCGTGGTCATGGCCGGCTGGGCGTCTAACAGCAGGTACGCATTTCTTGGCGCGATGCGTTCTGCAGCGCAGATGGTGTCATACGAAGTTTCTATTGGCTTCGTCATGATTTCAGTTTTATTGACTGCGGGGTCTTTAAATCTATCTGAAGTAGTGATGGCCCAGCAGGGCATGTGGTACTTCATTCCACATTTTCCCATGTTTATTGTATTTTTTATATCAGTACTCGCCGAGACTAATCGTCACCCATTTGACCTTCCCGAAGCAGAATCAGAATTAGTTGCCGGTTTTATGACCGAGTATTCTTCCATGTCCTTCGCCTTGTTCTTTTTAGGTGAGTATATGAACATGATAATGATGTCGGCTGTGGTTACAGTACTGTTTTTAGGCGGTTGGCTGCCACCTATGGATATCGCACTATTCACATGGGTGCCGGGTTTTGTTTGGTTTATGGTTAAAGTGGCATTCTGCCTTTTCGTTTTTATATGGGTGCGAGCGACTTTTCCTCGATACCGTTACGACCAATTGATGCGTCTTGGGTGGAAAGTTTTCTTGCCACTATCTTTAGTATGGTTAGTTCTCACTGCTGGATTTTTAGTCTCTACAGATCAGTTGGCTGGATAAGGATAGGTCAATGGCATTCTTAGATCACACTGCGCGCGCAGCTCTACTTTGGGAACTTGCTTCAGGAATGTTGCTGACGCTTCGATATATGTTCCGCCCTAAAGTTACGGTTAATTATCCATGGGAGAAGGGACCAATTTCGCCACGGTTTCGGGGCGAACATGCATTGAGGCGTTATCCAAATGGTGAAGAGCGCTGCATTGCTTGCAAGTTATGCGAAGCTATTTGCCCGGCTCAAGCGATTACTATTGAAGCGGAGGCTCGAAGCGATGGTAGCCGTCGCACCACTCGCTACGATATAGATATGACCAAATGTATTTACTGTGGATATTGCGAGGAAGCCTGCCCAGTAGACGCTATCGTAGAAGGGCCAAACTTTGAGTACGCAACGGAGACTCATGACGAATTGCTATATAATAAAGATAAATTACTTGCAAATGGCGACCGATGGGAAAACGAGCTATCCAAGAGGTTAGAATTAGATGCGCCCTATCGTTAGGATAGCTGAGTTAGCGTGGTAAATGGAGACGGCTGGTATGAAGACGGGAATATGCGCTAGCCATTTTTATAGGTGCGTAGCATGATTGTTGCGTCACTGGCTTTTTATTTATTCTCCATTATTGCTGTCGTTGGTGCGCTGAATGTTATATTTCAGCGCAACCCTGTGCATTCAGTACTTTGGTTGATACTAACATTTTTTAATTCCGCAGGCTTGTTTGTTTTGCTTGGTGCTGAGTTCGTAGCCATGATTTTGGTCGTGGTCTATGTCGGTGCGGTTGCTGTGCTGTTTCTGTTTGTCGTGATGATGATCGACATCAACGTTACCGTAATGCGAGAGGGCTTTCTTAAGTATTTGCCGGTTGGCGCATTGGTGGGATTGATACTATTGGCAGAATTAGCCGTGGTTTATGGTGGATGGACTATGGCACCTAGTGCCGAAGGGCTACGCGTAGCGCCAACACCGTCGATGTCTGAAATCAGCAATACTGAAGCTCTAGGAGCGATCTTGTATACCGACTACGTATATACGTTTCAGGCTGCTGGCATTGTTTTGTTAGTCGCGATGATAGGTGCAATTGTTTTGACATTGCGGCGCCGACCAGGAGTGAGGAAGCAAAAAATATCTTAACAAATCAAAAGACGTCCGGAAGATACGGTTAGTGTTGTCCAAGTTCCATCCCGGAAGGGCTTGTTATGATGGGGACTGTAGAAAGCGGGCTTCTGGCGGTTGGTTTGGGACACTACCTGACGGTGGGGGCAATTCTATTTACTCTTGGTATTTTTGGAATTTTCCTAAATCGAAAAAATCTTATTGTCATCATGATGTCTATCGAGCTTATGCTATTAGCAGTGAACATCAATATGGTTGCGTTCTCTGCTTATTTGAATGACCTCATCGGCCAAGTTTTTGCCATGCTTATATTAACAGTTGCTGCTGCTGAGGCAGCGATCGGCCTTGCCATCGTTGTAGTGTTCTATCGTAACAAGCACTCCATCGAAGTCGAAGATATTAATGAAATGAGAGGGTAGGGCAGTGTTGGTTGTAGCCGTTTTCCTGCCTTTGCTGGGCGCGTTCATAGCTGGTTTATTTGGGCGCATGATTGGCGATCGATCGTCGCAAATTATCACCTGCCTGGGCGTCGGCTTGGCAGCACTTGCGTCGATTCCGGCATTTATGGAAGTGGCGTTAAATGGTAACTCGCAGACTATAGTTATAGCGACGTGGTTGGCCTCAGGTACTTTTGATGCCCAATGGGCCTTACGCTACGATACGTTATCAGCAGTAATGGTGATGACCGTAACTTCGGTGTCAACGCTGATTCATATTTATTCCATCGGCTATATGTCTGATGACGATAGCAAGCCTCGTTTCATGGCCTATCTATCTATGTTTACTTTTGCCATGTTGATGTTGGTGACAGCAGATAACCTAGTGCAGTTATTTTTCGGTTGGGAGGGCGTTGGAGTCTTTTCCTACCTACTCATTGGTTTCTGGTTTAAGAAATCAGCAGCCAATGCAGCAGCGATAAAAGCATTTGTAGTCAATCGAGTAGGCGACTTCGGCTTTCTGCTAGGCATCTTTGCCATTTATTTCTTATTCGACTCAGTGACCTTCGAGGTCATCTTTGATGCAGCTGCCAATCATGCTGATACAGAAGTAAATTTCTTTGGACTGCATGTTCATGCGCTGACCATTACTTGCCTGCTCTTGTTCGTTGGCGCCATGGGTAAATCTGCCCAGCTATTTCTGCATACATGGTTGCCTGACGCAATGGAAGGACCGACGCCTGTTTCTGCGCTCATCCATGCCGCTACTATGGTCACGGCTGGAGTCTTTTTGGTAGCACGCATGTCACCGTTGTTTGAATACGCACCAACAGCGCTAGCAGTTGTTACCTTTATCGGAGCATCCACAGCCTTTTTTGCAGCGACGATAGGATGCGTACAGAACGATATTAAACGAATTATTGCTTATTCGACTTGCTCTCAATTGGGCTATATGTTTTTTGCTTGCGGTGTTTCGGCCTACCAAGCCGGAATATTTCATTTGGTTACGCACGCATGGTTTAAAGCCCTATTATTTCTCGGAGCCGGCTCAGTTATCCATGCTATGTCCGAAGAGCAAGATATTCGTAAAATGGGTGGGATATGGCGACTCATCCCTTTCACATTCGCGGTTATGATAATAGGTAATTTAGCTCTGACAGGCATACCGCCTCTATCGGGCTATTATTCAAAGGACATGGTAATTGAGGCAGCCCATGCAGCTCATACTTGGGTCGGTAATTATGCCTTCGCCATGGGAATCGCCGCAGCTTTGTTGACTTCATTCTATTCTTGGCGTTTGACTTTCTTGACTTTTTTTGGATCACCGCGAGCTGATAAGCAGATTATGGACCACGTCCATGAAAGCCCAAAAATCATGACAATTCCACTGGCTGGCCTAGCTTTGGGCGCGATGTTCGCGGGAATGATTGGTTACAACATATTCGTTGGCGAAGGACGTCAGGAGTTTTGGGGTAATGCGATTACCGTATTCGCCTCGCAGGATTCGATTGCTAATGTGCTTGAGTTCCATCCTGAGTTTTACATCAAATACCTGCCACTATTTGTCAGCTTGCTGGGATTAGGGATCGCATATTTTATGTATATTCGTAGGCCTGAATTGCCGGCCAGGTTGGTTACAGTATTTCCTGGCGTATATAGATTCTTGCTTAATAAATGGTACTTCGATGAATTGTATAACTACATTTTCGTTAAAAACGCATTCCGTTGTGGCCAATTGTTCTGGAAAGGAGGGGATACGCGCATCATTGATGGTTATGGCCCCGATGGTATTTCAGCTCTAACAATCCGCGCTGCAAAACGAATTAGTGCGGTTCAGACCGGTTATCTCTATCACTACGCTTTCGCTATGATTGTTGGTATCGCAGCATTTGTAACGTGGAGCATAGTAGGGGGATCGAGCTAACGTTATGATGACGGCGCTTTCTAATTTCATGACCGACTTACCAATTCTATCAGTGGTGACGTTCCTACCGCTTCTGGGAGCGACATTGATTATGTTCTTGCGTGGCAAGTCTAATATAGTGGCCAGCCAGGCACGTTATGTGGCTCTTTGGACAACATTGCTAACTTTTGTGATTTCCCTGTTTATCTGGATTGGTTTTGAGTCCGGCACCGCCGAATTTCAGTTCGAAGAACGACTTAATTGGTTACCCGACTATCGAATATCTTACCACATGGGCGTGGATGGTATTTCGATGCTGTTCGTAATTCTATCTACGTTCCTCATGCCCATCTGTATTCTTGCATCATGGGATTCCATCACCAAGATGGTAAAGGAGTACATGGCGGCTTTTCTATTACTAGAAACTATGATGGTCGGCATGTTCTGTGCCCTCGACATGGTTTTGTTTTATGTTTTCTTTGAGGGTGTGCTGATTCCTATGTTCCTGATTATTGGAGTCTGGGGTGGTGGCCGTCGGGTGTATTCCGCATTTAAATTTTTTCTATACACATTGACTGGTTCAGTTCTTCTGCTGATCGCGATGCTAGCCATGTATTTCCAGGTGGGCACTACCGATATTCCGGCTCTGATGGAAGCCGACTTCGCTCGAAATATGCAGTATTTGTTGTGGCTTGGCATGTTTGCATCATTCGCTGTAAAGGTTCCAATGTGGCCTGTACATACATGGCTGCCTGATGCTCACGTAGATGCTCCTACCGCAGGGTCTGTGATACTGGCTGGCGTGCTACTGAAGATGGGTGGTTATGGATTCTTAAGATTTTCATTACCTATGCTTCCGGAGGCTAGCGCTTACTTCACACCTCTAGTTTATGTGATCTCGATCATTGCCATAATTTATACTTCTCTTGTTGCGCTTGTGCAGCAGGATATGAAAAAACTCATTGCTTACTCGTCGGTTGCGCATATGGGATTTGTGACGGTGGGTACGTTTGCAGCTACGCAGCAAGCAGTTGAGGGTGCCATTTTTCAGATGCTGTCTCACGGCATTGTCTCCGCGGCGCTATTTCTTTGCGTAGGGGTCGTTTATGATCGCTTGCATACCCGAGAAATTAGTCGATACGGTGGCCTCGTTAATAACATGCCGAAGTACGCTCTAGTGTTTATGGTATTTATGTTAGCATCGGTTGGTTTACCTGGCACGTCTGGGTTTGTTGGCGAATTTTTAGTTCTTATTGGCGTTTTTCAAGTGAACACCTGGGTGTCGTTGCTGGCTGCTACAGGTGTGATTCTTGGTGCGACTTACATGCTATACCTATACCGCAGGGTCATCTATGGGGAGCTAGACAAAGATGATGTGAAAGCACTGCTAGACCTGAGTCCACGTGAAATTATCATTTTTGGACCCTTGGTTTTTGTAGTGATATGGATGGGTATCTATCCACTACCTATACTTGATGTTATGAACCAGTCGGTGGCTAACTTGCTCATTAATTATCATGCAGACTTGGCTAAAAGTGCTACCGGCGTCTCGCCGCTGGGCAGCCAATTATTTGCATTTTTGCGGTAGGGTAGGAGTATCGCTATGACCGCTATACCCGCGCTTAGCCCTGCTTTACCCGAAATATTTATAGCTGTAGCTGCGATGTTTCTTTTAATGTTGGGGGTCTTTCGCTCGAAGGATTCCACCATCCTTGTCTCGTGGTTGTCTATCGGAGTCATGACTGTGGCTGGGTTTTTAATTTTGCGCGGACCAGTCCCCAATACCACATTCAATGGCCTATTCACCGTCAATGGATTTACGTCATTCTCTAAAATACTGACCTTAGTAGGTGCTGCTTTGTCGTTGTTGATGATCAATAATTGGGCGCAAAGTATTAAATTTTCTCGATTTGAACTACCGTTAATTGTGCTCTTTGCGACCCTTGGCATGATGATGATGCTTTCGGCGAATGACCTTATCTCGCTGTACCTTGGACTAGAGCTACAAAGCTTATCACTTTATGTGCTTGCGGCTATTCAGCGGGATAACCAAAGGTCAACAGAAGCTGGGGTGAAGTATTTTGTTTTGGGTGCCCTAGCCTCAGGACTTTTATTATATGGATCGTCTCTTATTTATGGATTTTCAGGCACAACAAACTTTGAAGGAATTGCAACTGCGCTGCACAGTGGTGAAAGTACGATTGGTGTCGTAATCGGCATTGTATTTGTTGTCTCAGGATTCGCTTTTAAAGTTTCTGCAGTACCTTTTCACATGTGGACGCCCGATGTTTATGAAGGTGCCCCAACGCCGATCACTGCTTTCTTCTCAGTAGCTCCTAAAATCGCAGCCCTATGTCTTTTTTTGCGTGTCTTGGTTGGCCCGTTTGGACCTATGCTTGACCAATGGCAGCAGGTAGTCATGTTAATTTCTATTCTCTCCATGCTTTGGGGATCGTTTGCTGCTATTGGCCAAAGCAATATCAAAAGGCTAATGGCATACAGTTCTATTGGTCACGTAGGTTATGCTCTGATTGGTCTAGTCGTCGGCAATGAGGAAGGTGCACGTGGTCTTCTTATTTACCTGCTGATTTATCTTTTTATGAATTTAGGGACTTTTGCTGTAATTTTGTCAATGCGAGTTAAGGGCGAGCATTTAGAAAAAATTGGCGATCTGGCTGGTTTAGCAAAAAGCCGGTCTGGTATGGCGTTGGCTCTTGCCGCCCTAATGTTCTCGATGGCTGGCATTCCACCACTTGCAGGATTTTTGGGTAAATTTTATATTTTCGTGGCCGCGGTTAATGCAGGATTTGTTCCATTAGCTATTATCGGTGTTCTAACTAGTGTCTTTGGGGCATTCTATTATTTGCGTATTGTAAAGATCATGTATTTTGATGAGCCTGACAAAACGTTTGATCGCCCAGATTTTATTCCTGGTGCGATTTTCGCTATATCAAGTATTCTGATGCTCGTCTATTTTGTTTTCCCCGACCTTCTTGTTCGTAGCGCTGATACAGCAGCCCGAACGCTGTTTATCGGGTAACTGAGTTTGCAAATTTGAGAGTGTGGGGTCTTGACCCAGACCTTCCATAAAACCAACAGCATGCAGTCTGAACCTCCTTTGCCTTGTGGATGGCGGTTAATGGAGTTCGACTATCTCGAAAGTACAAATACAACATTGCGCAAGTTGATTGAGCTTGATGCGAATGCGACTGAAGGCTTAGTGATTTTGGCCAAAACCCAGACAGCAGGTAGAGGGCGTATGGGGCGCATATGGGAAAGCCCAAAGGGAAATTTGTACACATCTATTCTTGTTAAGGCACCTTTTGGCATAGATGCGTCACCCCAGATAAGTTTTGTTACAGCGGTTGCTGTGGCGGAGGCTATCTTAAAATTACCAAGCTCTGATGTGCTGCGACTGCGGCTGACTCATAAGTGGCCAAATGATTTGCTAATTGGTAATGAAAAAGTTTGCGGTATTTTGCCTGAGATGGTCAGTACGCATGACCGTGGGGCGTGGATTGTTGTTGGTATAGGTATAAACCTCATTTCAACAGATGTCGAAAATGCTGCATATCCTGTTGGATCTTTAGAATCGCATAATATCACCACGACACCTGGACATATTTTGGCCTTGTTGTGCGGAGCCCTTGAGACACATCTAATCGACTGGCGTCGGAATGGTTTTAACCGAATTCGAGATTTATGGCTTGAAAAAGGTCCATGTGTTGGTTCCCAAATTTCTGTGAGCTCACTCAGCAGTACCGTAAAAGGAAAATTTGTGGGGCTTGATACAGATGGAGCATTACTTTTAGATGTGGCCGGGGGTCGTCAACGAATTCTCGCAGGTGATGTTTTGTTTTCGACCGGAGAATCTTAATGCTACTTGCAGTTGATTGTGGCAATACAAACGTTGTCTTTGCCGTTTATGATGGTGACCAATTTAAAGGTCAGTGGCGAGCTGCCACTAAAGCTGATCGTACATCTGATGAATATGGCATTTGGCTGACTCAACTGATGGCCCATGACGGTTTAGAAGCGAAAGCGATTAGTCATGCCCTCATAGCTTCTGTGGTGCCAAGCAAAAATCAAGCTCTGGAAGGCCTGTGTGAAAAATACTTCAAATGTAAACCTATGTTTGTTGGGGACCCAGAGCTAAAGTTAGGGGCGGATATCAAGGTGGATAATCCTGCAGAAGCTGGATCTGATCGAGTGGTTAATGCGTTTGCTGCTCACACAACCTATTCTGGACCTCTTATTATAATAGACTTCGGTACAGCGACTACGTTCGATGTTGTGGATAAGACAGGGGCTTATTGTGGCGGCTGTATCGCGCCTGGCATAAACCTCTCTATGGAGGCGCTACATATGGCGACTGCCCAATTACCACGTCTTCCAGTTAAAAATCCCGGCAATGCCCCAGTTATTGGTACGACAACGGTCGCCGCTATGACCTCTGGCGTATTCTGGGGATATATAGGGCTAATCGAAGGACTGGTTGCTCGTATCCGAGCGGAGCGTGGAGAGCTGTTGAAGGTGATTGCCACAGGTGGTCTCGCACCACTTTTCGCTGAGGCAACATCGGTGATCGAACACACAGACCAAGGCCTTACCATGCGAGGGCTATTACAGATTCATAAACGCAATTCTTGGTAGTCAATGAATCATAGTGAGTCTCATCACTCTAAAACTGACTTTCCTAAAGGCCTGGATAAGGGACTGTGGTTTGTTCCGCTGGGAGGTGCTGGCGAAATTGGAATGAACCTTAATTTGTATGCGTGTGATGATGATTGGCTCATGGTGGATCTCGGCGTAGCCTTTGGTGAAGATTCTATACCTGGTGTTGATTTGGTCATGCCGGACCCTAGTTTTATCACTGAACGATCTAATAAACTTTTGGGATTAGTTCTTACCCACGCACATGAAGATCACTTGGGAGCTGTTGCGTACTTGTGGCCAAAGTTAAAGTGCCCGGTTTATGCAACACCTTTTGCTGCTACTTTTCTTGAATATAAACTGAAATCTGCGGGCCTTGAACGTGAAGTTCCAGTTAAAATTATTCCATTAGGAAGTAGCATTGAAATTGGCCCTTTCTCTATCGAATTAATCACCTTGCCGCACTCAATACCTGAGTCTAATGCGTTGGCAATTCGTACACCACATGGAACTATTTTTCACACCGGTGATTGGAAGTTTGATCCCAATCCTCTCATCGGTAAAGCGGCTGATTATGATGCACTTCAGGATTTAGGCGATGAAAATATATTGGCAGTAGTTTCTGACTCCACAAATGTGTTGTCTGAAGGAGAGTCAAATTCCGAGCTTGATGTACGTGACAACCTCACTGAATTATTTGCAGGTTACATTGGGCGTATTGTTGTGGGCTGCTTTGCCTCAAATGTAGCGCGTCTTGTCAGTATTGCTAGAGCGGCGGCGATTAACGATCGTCATGTGGCTTTGGTGGGAGCCTCCTTATGGCGTATCGCCGAAACAGCCAGGAGCACAGGTTACTTATCACCGGATCTAAGATTTTATGAAGCCGCAGAGGTTGCGGCACTGCCACGTGATAAAGTGGTTTATATTTGCACTGGTAGCCAAGGGGAGAGTCGAGCGGCGCTCAGCCAAATAGCCTTTGGCTATAATAGAAATGTGGATCTGGGAAAAGGTGATGTAGCGGTCTTTTCGTCCAGGGTTATTCCAGGTAATGAGAAAGCTATTTCGAAGGTACAAAACCAACTTGCTAGACAAGGTGTAAAAGTTGTCACTGCTCGTGACAAACTCATCCATGTCTCCGGCCACCCCGCAAGAGAGGATCTGCGTCGGATGTACCAACTGACTCGGCCAAGTGTAGTAATTCCAGTGCATGGCGAGGAAATACACATGCGTGCTCATGCTGAGCTCGCAAAAGAATGTCAGGTGCCCCACACAGTAATTGTAAATAATGGTACAGCAGTGAATTTTGGAGATGATAAGGCTAGGATTGCGGGTACGGTTTGGAGTGGGCGACTCGCATGGGATGATGGCGTTGCACTGCCATTTACCAGTTCAATCCTAAGAGAAAGAAAACGTATGGTTTACGGAGGCGCAGCAGTAATTACTGTGCCACTAGACGATACAGGAAATATTCTTGATAAAATTCAAATGTCGATTATTGGCTTCAGCGACCCATTAGCCGAAAATAGAGAATGGAATTGGAATTCTCTGATCGTTTCTGCCGTGGAGCGCCTACCTAAAAAAGGGCGTTGTGAGGACGGTGCAGTCGAAGAGGCTGTTCGTGCTGTTTTACGCAAGCATTTGGCCCCAAAGCGCCCAATTATCCGGGTGCATGTGGTGCGGGCTTAAAGTACTTTTTATCAGTATCTATCATTATGGAAATACCATCTTATTGTCATAGCTCATTATTTTTGCGGTATTATTTGGGAGCTTGATATAGTTCCAGGACGCAAGCTTTACAACAACTAGCTTAGGCAGCAAATTAACTGATAAACTATTATCTCCTTAATGGGAGGGGCTGTGATGACTTTAAAAGATAGAGAAACAAATCAGAGATCAAGTCGACGAGCGGTATTGCAAGGTGCTCTTGGAACAAGCTTGATTGTAGGTAGTGGGATTGGTGGAATGCTTTCAACACCTTCGGCATCAGCAAAAGCTGCGGCTATTGGTCCCGAGACGATTAACCGTCAGTGGCTGCTAACTAGCTATGCAGAAAGCGCAATCTCTAAAGCGAATTTCGAATATGCAGAAGTTCCACTTGGAGATAAGGCACTCGAGGAGGGCGAAGTTCTTGTTCGAAATATAGTGTATGCGCCTATGCCATCGCAACGTATCAGCATGCACGCCGTTACAAATTTGGGTGACGGGTATATGCCGCCTATGGAGATCGGTAAAGTTGTTAGCGGTGTTTCCGGAATCGCTCGTGTAGTGAAATCGGAAAATTCGCAATATCCGGTTGGGGCTCTTATCACGGCAAGTGGAGATTGGGAGGATTATACGCGTATTAACCGTAGGCGGCTTTTCCAGCCGCCTCTGCCTAATGGGATTGACCCTGTCGATGCCATTAGTGTCTATGGCTACAACGCGCAGACAGCTTATTTTGGGCTACTCCGTCTTGGAGAGATCAAATCAGGAGAAACAGTTGTGGTTTCCGGAGCGTCAGGCTCAGTAGGTTCTACTGTCGTACAGATAGCCAAACTTAAAGGGTGTAAGGTGATCGGAATAGCTGGAGGCAAGGTGAAATGCGATAGGCTGATAAATGAGTATGGTATCGATTCTGCTATTGATTATAAAAATGAGAATATTACGGAGCGGGTGCGAGAACTCGCGCCTGAAGGAGTTGATGTTTATTTTGATAATGTCGGTGGTCCAATTATGCAGGACGTGGTCGACCAGATGGCTAAGTTTGGTCGCGTGGTATTGTGCGGTGCCATATCAGTTTACGACAATGAGAATCTTGCACCTGGTCCGCGGAATATGCTGCGCTTAGTGGTGTATTCTATAACAATGCGAGGGTTTCTGGTGAGTGATTTCCATGCGGAGCGCGATTTGGCATTTGCTGACCTGCGTAAATGGAAAGATTCTGGAGATCTTATGTACAAAACCGATGTGAGGGAGGGTTTCAAGAACTTACCAGAAACCTTTATGGCTCTTTTCAGTGGTAAGAAAGAGGGGTCTCTTCTGCTTAAAAACGACTAAGAGTTTATTTTTCTCTCAGGCTAGCCTTAAGCTACTAATCGCCTTATATTTTAAAAAATAGCTACGAAGAGTATCTTATGATCGGACGTTTGAATCATGTTGCTATCGCCGTCCCAGACCTTGATGCAGCGGCGGCAAATTACCGTGACGTTCTAGGTGCGCAAGTTTCCCAACCGCAGGATTTGCCAGACCATGGCGTAACGGTGATTTTCGTTGAACTTGACAATACCAAGATTGAGTTAATTCATCCCCTCGGAGAGGATTCTACTATTAAAGGATTTCTTGAAAAGAACACTGCTGGCGGCATACACCATATGTGTTACGAGGTAGACGATATTTATGAGGCAAGAGATAAATTGAGGTCGCAGGGTAAGCGTGTGCTTGGCGACGGTGAGCCTCAAATAGGCGCCCATGGGAAACCGGTTTTATTTCTTCATCCTAAAGACTTCAATGGTACTCTTGTGGAAGTGGAGCAAGTTTAGTCTATGCAGAGGCGACCTCAATACTTCCAACTAAAAGTTACTTTGGCAGTCTTCTTTTTTGCAAACATTACTTATGCTCAGGCAGAAGTATTCAGCATCTCGACTTTCGACTGCCAAAAGCTGATGCGTCACATTCCAATTGATAATGTAAGTCATAAACCAGGCGCGGACGGTAAAGGAAAAAATATATTGCCTGCTGATATTGAGGGTGGATTTGATCTCAATATCTCCGAAGAAATAAATATGCAAATTGGTATCGATCTAGCGGATCGAGCTGGCTTACTCGCTGACATTCTTCCAAATGCTCCAGCAGAACGGAAGGTATTACCCTATGAGGGCAAGGCGGCTTTAGGTCTGCTCACAATTAGAGGAGTCGATGTCTTTTGGAACGGTGAGCCAATGACTCTGCAGAGAGAAATTATACTTACCGATGCTTGTCGTGAGCAAATCAAGAAGTTAGGCACGGAATTGCCAACAGATATTCCGTTGTTACCACCCGGCGGTTAAGAATCGAGGATTATTTTGGCCGTTTATTGTCTGTTCATTGGCCATCGCATATTGTCCGCCTGACTTTCATATTATTTACTTGAGGATGAACATGCGGCTCTCTCGCTTTTTTCTACCCACACTCAAGGAAACCCCTTCTGAAGCACAAATCGTGTCCCATCGTTTGATGCTTAGAGCGGGGATGATTCGCCAGCACGCCGCCGGAATTTACAACTGGTTGCCTCTTGGCACACGTGTTCTGAAAAAAATAGAGCATATAGTGCGAGAGGAGCAAAATGCCGCGGGCGCCCAAGAAGTTATCATGCCCACGATACAGGCCAGTGAGTTGTGGAAGGAAAGCGGGCGTTACGAAGACTATGGACCGGAGATGCTCCGAATTACAGATCGGCATCAGCGTGACATGTTGTATGGCCCTACGCATGAAGAAGTTGTTACAGATATTTTTCGTAATAACATTAGGAGTTATCGGGATATTCCAAAAAATTTGTATCAGATACATTGGAAATTCCGAGATGAAATCAGACCTCGATTTGGCCTAATGCGCGGTCGTGAATTCTTGATGAAAGATGCCTACTCTTTCGACATTAATTATGAGCGATCCAAGCATGCGTACAATCAGATGTTTGTATCCTATTTGCGCATCTTTGATCGTATGGGCCTCAAGGCAGTGCCTATGAAGGCAGATTCAGGGCCTATTGGAGGCGACTTAAGTCATGAGTTTATTGTCCTTGCTGATACTGGAGAAAGCTCTGTGTTCTGCCATAAAGCATTACTTGAAATGTCTGTGCCCAAGAACGTGGACTATGATTCCAATCTTCAAGATATTGTTGATGAATGGACCAGCCTATATGCGGCAACTGATGAGAAGCACGACGTGAATGTGGGGGCAAAGCTTGGTAGTGATCTAGTTTCGGCGCGCGGTATTGAGGTGGGCCAAACTTTTCATTTTGGAAGCAAGTATTCGGTCCCTATGAAGGCTTTGGTTGCTGGACCTGGCGGCGAGGAAGTCCCCGTTCAAATGGGCTCTTATGGTATTGGTGTATCTCGCTGTGTTGCAGCAATTATAGAGGCTAGCCATGATGAAAATGGAATTGTTTGGCCTGATAGTGTGGCGCCGTTCAATGTAGGTCTTATAAATTTAAAGGTTGGTGAATCAGATTGCGACTCAACATGTGCAATGCTGGAGAAAGCCATAAAAGCCGAAGGACTAGATGTCTTGTACGATGATCGCGAAGAGCGCGCAGGCGTTAAATTTAAAGATATGGAACTTATAGGATTGCCCTGGCAGCTTGTTGTTGGACCAAAAGGGATAGCTAAGGGTGTATTTGAGCTGAAACGCCGTGAAACAGGGATCCGCGAGGAATTGAGTCTAGATATGGTAGTTAAGAAACTTGCGGCATCGGGTAAACACGTCATAAGGATAGCTGGGGATGATATTTAGCGCTTTCGAATGGATGGTTGCACTGCGCTATTTACGTTCGCGTCGCAGCGAGAGTTTTGTATCAGTCATCGCTGGGTTCTCGCTTTTGGGAATCGCCCTTGGTGTTGCGACGCTGATCATTGTCATGGCTGTCATGAATGGTTTTCGCCAAGATATAATGTCGCGCATATTGGGTGTGAATGGGCACATTGATGTGGCCGGTCTTTCGTATTCCATCGAAGATTACGATTCGAAAGTTGAGCGCCTTAAGACAATTCCAGGAGTAGTTAGCGTTAGTCCTTTGGTTATTGATCAAGTGATGGCCACAGCTAATGGCATGTCCGCGGGCGCTCTAGTGCGAGGTATTCCCGGACTCGACCTTTTTGAGAAAAATTGGATTTCGGACCATATTGTAGGAGGATCTTTGTCTCCTCTAATTACTGGAGAGGGTATTGCGATCGGATCAGGCATGGCTCGACGCTTTGACTTGGAAGCAGGCGATCAGCTGACTCTTATTTCACCTGACGGTAATATAACTGCCTTTGGTACTGTGCCGCGAATGAGAACATTCAACGTTGGTGCGATTTTTAACGTTGGTATGTCCAATATTGATAGTTCAGTGGTATTTATGCCGCTGAGTATGGCACAAGTTTATTTTAAGTATCCTAATTCTGTTAGTAATATCGAGCTTGAAATTGCAAACCCAGATGAAGCTCAAGATATTGCTCGCCTTGTAAGGGGTGAGCTAGGGCAAGGACACCGTGTCCTGTCCTGGGAGGAAACTAATTCTACATTCGTTACTGCCTTGCAGGTGGAGCGTAATATGATGTTTACAATCCTCACTATCATTATCATCGTTGCGGTCTTTAATATCATTTCAGGGTTAATCATGCTGGTGAAAGATAAGGGGCGAGACATAGCAATATTGCGAACTATTGGAGCAACGCGGGGCATGATCATGAGAGTGTTTTTGATAGCAGGCGCAAGTGTTGGTGTCATTGGAACTACGGTGGGTTTTGCTCTCGGCATTTTAGTATGTGAAAACATTGAGTCTATCCGAAGATTTGTGTCACGGCTCACTGGTACTGAGCTGTTTTCTCCAGAAATTTACTTCCTCACCCAGATGCCGGCACAGATGAACTGGGATGAGACAATTGCAGTACTCTTAATGTCATTGTCATTATCTTTTGCGGCAACGCTTTACCCATCATGGCGTGCTGCGCGTACAGACCCCGTTGAGGCTCTTCGCTATGAGTAGTGAGGTGATATTTCAGCTCAGTGCGATTCATCGCTCATTCAAGCAGGGTAGTACAGAACTAAACGTGCTGAAAGGTGCTGAGTTGAGCATCAAGAAGGGTGAAATTGTTGCGCTTGTGGGCCCATCGGGGGCTGGTAAATCAACACTTCTGCATATTGCTGGACTTTTAGAAAAACCGGATTCAGGTGAGGTCCGTATCAATGGTGAGGTCTGTTGTTGTCTAGGTGAAGAAGATCGCACGTCGCTCCGTCGAAATAAGCTTGGATTTGTCTATCAATTTCACCACCTGTTACCGGAGTTTTCTGCTGTGGAGAACGTTGTTATACCTCAGATGATCAACGGTATGAGCAGAAAAAAAGCGCTTGAGAGAGCCTTGTTTTTGATTGAGGCGCTAGGCTTAAAGCCACGAGCTGACCATAGACCAGGGCAGCTGTCAGGCGGTGAGCAGCAGCGTATAGCGCTTGCGCGTGCATTAGCGAATGAACCTGCGATTCTGCTTGCTGATGAGCCGACGGGCAATCTTGATCCAGATACGGCTGATGGTGTTTTTTCGCAGTTACTTGTCCTTGCCAGAGACCATGGCTTAACTGCATTGATCGCAACCCATAATCAAGCTCTTACGGACCGCATGGACCGCACCGTGCGGCTGGCTCATGGAATCCTGACGTCAGATTAGTACATCTGTTGAAATTGGCCAGTTGGCTGAGCGGGAACGAATAGTAATGTTATCAAGTGCCTTCAATAAGCGCTAAACAGGTCGGTTGATGAATCTGAACCTATTTTGTTGTGGATAACTGCACTGGGATAGCTGACGCCGTCCTCACTGTGTGGAATGCTTGAACTATGATTAGAGAGCTTTCCGATAGACCATCCTCGTTTGTCCACCTGCGTGTTCATTCAGCCTATTCAATGGCAGAGGGTGCTTTAAAAATTCCTGATCTCGCACAGTTATGCGTAAAAGGATTGATGCCGGCTATCGCCTTAACGGATACACGAAACATGTTCGGTGCACTGGAATTTTCTAAAACCTGTGTTGCCGCAGGCGTGCAGCCTATTGTGGGATGCCAGATTTCGGTCCGCCGCGAAGATTTACAAAAAGGTCAAACTCCAAATGGAAGGCTTGCTGAGCCTGATCAATTAGCCCTTTTGGTTCAAAACGAACAGGGTTATGGCAATCTTATTAAACTTGTGAGTAGCGCATTTCTTAAGACAGATTCGGGCGAGACGCCTCAAGTCTGCTGGACGGACCTCGCAAATCATAGTGATGGCCTAATTGCGCTCACCAGTGGCCCTAGTGGCACGCTAGGTCGACTTCTAATTGAAGAACAGAAATCTAAAGCGGAAGAAAAAATTTCGCAGCTTAAAAAAATATATCCAGGGCGCCTTTACGTAGAACTCATGCGACACGGTTTGCAAACCGAGCAGCTAATAGAAGGTGCTCTAATAGATCTTGCTTACGCACATAGCATACCGCTGGTGGCAACTAATGAGTGCTTTTTCTCTGATGAGGGCATGTATACAGCACATGATGCTCTGATTTGCATTGCTGAGAAGTCTTTTATATCGATGGGA